>CAZFPR010000018.1:0-29994 GCA_964521045.1 uncultured Hyphomicrobiales bacterium | reverse complement strand
TGTGCGGGATTGAAGCTGCCGCCGAGGAGCCCGATCCGCATGCCGGGAGAGGCGAGTGGCGCGCGAAAATTCAAGGCCGGATCTGACCGTTGCCGTGGACGCGATACTTGAACGAGGTGAGTTGTTCTACGCCGACCGGCCCGCGCGCATGCATGCGCCCGGTGGCGATCCCGATCTCGGCACCGAAGCCGAACTCCCCGCCATCGGCGAACTGGGTCGATGCGTTGTGCAGCACGATCGCGGAATCGACTTCGCGCAGAAAGATCTCTGCGTCGGAAGGGTCCGAGGTCACGATCGCGTCGGTATGCTGCGAGCCGTATTTTGCGATGTGATCGATCGCGGCTTGCAGGCCGTCGACGACCTTCACCGCGATGATCGCGTCGAGATACTCCTTCGGCCAGTCTTCTTCGGTAGCCAGCTTCACGCGCGGATCGGCGGCTTGCACGGCCTCGTCGCCGCGCACTTCGCATTTCGCGTCGAGCAGCATCGTAACCAGCGGCTTCAGATGCGTGGGCGCAGCCTTTTTATCGACGAGTAGAGTCTCGGCCGAGCCGCAGACGCCGGTGCGGCGCATTTTCGCGTTGTAGACGATCGACTTCGCCATCTCGAGATCGGAGGGCGCATGGACGTAAACGTGACACACGCCTTCGAGATGCGCGAAGACCGGCACACGCGCTTCCGTCTGCACGCGCGCGACGAGGCTTTTTCCCCCGCGCGGCACCACGACGTCGATGTTGCCGTTCAGGCCGGAGAGCAGCTCGCCGACGGCGGCGCGGTCGGTGGTCGGCACGAGCTGAATCGCGTCCTCGGGCAGGCCTGCTTCTTTCAAGCCCGCGGCCAGACATTCGTGGATCGCACGGCTCGAATGGAAGCTGTCGGAGCCGCCGCGCAGGATCACGGCGTTGCCAGCTTTGAGGCAAAGCGAGCCGGCATCGGCCGTGACATTCGGGCGGCTTTCGTAAATTACCGCGACGACGCCGAGCGGCGTGCGCACGCGCTGGAACATCAAGCCGTTCGGCTGCTGCCAGTCGGCGATGACTTCGCCGACGGGATCGGGCAAGAGCGCGACCATTTCGATGCCGGCTGCAATCGCATCGATGGATTTATCGGTGAGGGTCAGGCGGTCGAGGAAGGCCGCAGTCATGCTCTGGCTTTTTGCCGCTTCGATGTCCTTCGCATTGGCTTCGAGAATCTTCGCCTTGTTCGCGCGGATCGCTTTCGCGGCGGCTTCGAGCGCGTTCGTCTTTGCGGCCGACTCGGCAAGGCCAAGCACCCGCGCGGCTTTGCGTGCACGGATGCCGATGTCGCGCATCAGCGCGGATACGTCCGTCTCGCGCATGTTCATCGTCATTCTCCCGCCATCGCGAGATCGTCGCGATGGATCATGGCGGCGCGGCCTTCATAACCCAGAATGAGCACGATCTCATTGGTGGATTTTTTCACGATCTTGGCAGCATCTTCCGAGTCATAGGCGACCAGACCGCGCGCGATTTCCTCGCCGTCGGGTCCGCGCACGAGCACGGCATCGCCGCGCGCGAACTCGCCGGATACTTTTACCACGCCCGCGGGCAGGAGGCTTTTTCCGTTACGCAGGGCTGTCACCGCGCCGGCATCGACATGGATGATGCCCTTCGGCTCGAGATTGCCGACGATCCATTTCTTGCGTGCAGTCACGGGGTTCGCGGGCGTCAGGAACCATGAGCAGGGTTCGCCGTTCGCGATCGCACGAAGCGGATGCATCTTGCGCCCCGAGGCGATGATCATATGCGCGCCAGCGAGTGTAGCGATCTTCGCGGCCTCCACCTTGGTCACCATGCCGCCGCGCGAAAGCTCGGAACCGGCTGCACCCGCCATGCTCTCGATCTCGGCGGTCACGCGCGGAATGACGGGTATCAGCTTCGCGTCTTTCTTCACGTTCGGGGGCGCGTCGTAGAAGCCGTCGATGTCGGAGAAAAGCACGAGCAGGTCGGCACCGATCATGCTCGCCACGCGAGCAGCCAGGCGGTCGTTGTCGCCGTAGCGGATTTCGGTGGTTGCGACCGTGTCGTTCTCGTTGATGACGGGAACGGCCTTGATGTCGAGGAGCTTGCCGATGGTCGCGCGCGCATTGAGATAGTTGCGGCGCTCCTCGGTGTCTTTGAGCGTAAGCAAAACCTGCCCCGCGACGAGACCGGTTTTGCCGAGCGCCTCGCTCCAGGCTCGCGCGAGCGCGATCTGGCCGACAGCAGCCGCGGCCTGGCTTTCCTCCAGCTTCAGCGCGCCTTTCGGAAATTTCAGCACCGTGCGGCCGAGTGCAATCGCGCCGGAGGAAACGACCACGATCTGCGCGCCGGCCTTCGCGCGCTCGGAGAGATCCTCTGCGAGCGCATTCAGCCAATCGGAATGCAACTCGCCGCGCTCGGAGTTCACGAGCAGCGAGGAGCCCACTTTCACGACGATACGGTGAAAGCTTTCAAGTTTGGGCGTCAGGGCCGCCATGCCGTGCTCTTCTCGGATTTCTTGTCTTTGTTCTTCGCTTCGCGGGAACCCGCGAGCTTGAAGACGGCGCGCAGCGCTTCGGCAACACCCTTCCTCGAATGCGAGGAAAGCGCGAGCGGCTTCTTCTTCGTGACCTTCTGAAGCTTCTTCATCTGGCTTTCGAGCTTCTTCGGCGTCAGCGCGTCGATCTTCGAGAGCGCGACGATCTCGGGCTTTTCCGCGATCACGCCGCCATAGGCTTCGAGTTCGGCACGCACGGTCTTGTAAGCCGTTGCCACATCTTCCTGCGTCGCGTCGACGAGATGCAGCAGCGCGTTACAGCGCTCGACATGACCGAGAAAACGGTCGCCGAGACCCGCGCCTTCATGCGCGCCTTCGATGAGACCGGGAATATCTGCGAGCACGAGTTCGCGGCTGTCGGTGCGGACGATGCCGAGCTGCGGATGCAGCGTCGTGAAAGGATAGTCCGCGACCTTCGGCTTCGCAGCGGTGACGCTCGCGAGGAAGGTTGACTTGCCCGCGTTCGGTAGTCCGACGAGGCCCGCGTCCGCGATCAGCTTCAGGCGCAGACGGATCGTGCGTTCCTGCCCCTCGATGCCGGGATTGGCGCGGCGCGGCGCGCGGTTCGTAGAGGATTTAAAATGCGCGTTGCCGAAGCCGCCTTGCCCGCCTTCCAAGAGCACGACGCGCTGGCCGACTTCGGTCATGTCGGCGAGCACGGTCTCACCATCTTCTTCGAGGACCTCCGTGCCGACCGGGACTTTCAGCACTGCGTCAGCGCCTCTGCCTCCAGCACGATTTTTACCCATGCCGTGGACACCCGTTCCCGCCTTGAAGTGCTGCTGGTAGCGGTAGTCGATCAGCGTATTGAGGCCCGAGACGCACTCGATCACGACGTCGCCGCCGCGGCCGCCGTCGCCGCCGTCAGGCCCGCCGAATTCGATGAATTTCTCGCGCCGGAACGACACGGCTCCGCCGCCGCCGTTGCCGGAGCGGACATAGACCTTGGCTTCGTCGAGGAATTTCATCTGCGATCACATAACAAAATAAATGCTGCGTCTCATGTATCGAACACGAGACGCCGCACCACTTCTCTATCCCGCTTTGGTAAACGTGGGCAAAGCGGAAGCGCCCCAGGCCCGCAAGCTCTCCCAGGTCCGGCGCGTGAGCACGAAACGGTCGACCGGAACGGACGCGCCGAGCGCCTTCACCTGGTTGAGGCCGGAGCCGACCCACTGGAAGCCGCACTTCTCGATCACGCGGCGCGAGGCGTCGTTCTGGATCCGGCACGACGCGGAGAGCGCGTCGATCGCGGTTTCCGAGAATGCATGGTCGATGAGTGCGCGCGACGCTTCGGTCGCATAGCCCTGCCGCCAGTGCGGTTCGCCAATCCAGTAGCCGATCTCGGGATTGTGCTCCTCGCCGCGGTGGCCGAAGCCCGCGACGCCGACGAGCGTGCGCTTGTCGCCCTTCGAAAACAGCACCAGCGAATAGCCGCGGCCGCTCGAGACCTTCTCGAGCCAGCTTTCCGCATCCGCATGCGTATAGGGATGCGGAATCGTCGCGGTCATCTCGGCGACCTTGATGTTGTTCGCAAGTTCCACGATCCCGTCGAGGTCGCGTTTTACCGGGGCGCGCATGACGAGGCGGGCGGTCTCGATGATGAGACCGCTCTTCTTCTCGCGGGGGGTGCTCGCTTCCATCTGCAACGTCATGACGGGCCTCCGTCGTTTCAAAAACAATTCAGGGGAGACACCTGTCTCCCCTGAATTCAGACCCGTCTTTTTCGATTGGGTCCCGCGGAGCGACAAGTGCCGGCGGGACCTGAGAAGATCTCGCCTATTCGGCTGCTTTCGGCATCGGTACGATGTTTACGAGGTTGCGGTCTTTGTTCTTGGCCTTGAACTGAACGATGCCGTCGGTCAGTGCAAAAAGGGTGTGGTCCTTGCCGATGCCGACATTGGCGCCCGCGTGAACCTTCGTGCCGCGCTGGCGCACGATGATGTTGCCGGCAAGCACGGCTTCGCCGCCAAAGCGCTTCACGCCAAGGCGCTTGCCAGCCGAATCGCGCCCGTTGCGCGAGGAGCCGCCTGCTTTCTTATGGGCCATCGTTAGTCTCCGAAATTCGTGCCGGGGCTATACCCCAGAATCCTGTCTAAGTCTTACTTCTTTTTCGCAGCCGTTTTGGCCTTCGCAGCGGGCTTTTTCGCGGCGGGTTTCTTGGCGGCGGCCTTCTTCGCGGGTGCTGCCTCGCCTTCGGCGGCTTCCGGCTTCGCCTTCTTCTCCGGCTTCACGCGTGCGGCCTTGGTGGGCTTCGCGCCATTGAGCAGAATTTCGGTCACGCGGACCAGCGTGTACTGGTCGCGATAGCCGCGCTTGCGCTTCGAGTTCTGGCGGCGGCGCTTCTTGAAAGCGATGACCGTGCGGCCGTGGGTCTGGTCCAGCACTTCGGCTGCGACCGACGCACCATCGACGAGCGGGGTACCGAACTTCGGCGTGTCGCCGCCATGGGCGATCACGGGGAAAGTGACGATCTCGCCGACCTTCGCCTCGTGCAGGTAAACTTTCAAAGTCTGGTCGGCAACAACGCGGTGCTGTTTGCCGCCGGTCTTGATGACCGCGAACATGATGTGTCTCTTTCTCCGGCCTCGATGGGCCCGGCTTCTTGCAGTCAGACCCTGATTTCAGGGCCTGCCGGGACGTCGTTCATGCGTCCTGATTGGATGGGCGGGGTGATAGAGGCGGGGGTGGGTCGAGTCAAGGAAAGGGCCGATCCGCGGCCTTGGGCCCCTATTTTCCGCCGAATTTAGGCGGCGGCCGGGCCTCCCTTCTGGAGCCGTTACGGGGGCACCGCCTAGCCTGCCCGGGCATGGACTTCGCGTATCTCCCCTTCATCCTGATGGGGCTCATTCTGGCGATGATTCTGGTGGCTTCGCTGCGGCGAAAGCGGCCGGACGAGGATCAGGGAGACGGCGGCTGAGGGGTGTCCGGGGCCGGCTGAGCCTGCCTCCAAAATCGCCCAATTCTGGTTGGAATAGCGCTGGCCTGTGCCTGCGGCTCGTGTATCTAGTCGCCGGCCGCCATTCGCCGCGCCGGAGAATCGCAATGCCGCTCAAGGCCCCGACTTTGCTCATCGCTTTCGCGCTCGCCTTTGCTGCCGGTTTGGCCGGGGCGCAGGACAAGGCGAAGGCCAAGGATCCCGGCAAGCCCTTCAACGTCACCAAGATGGGGGCGAGCGAGGCGCAGAAGCGGCTGGAAGCCGCGATCCGCATCAGCCAGGCCGGCCGCAACTGCAAGCTCGAGGCCCCGATCGCCGACAAGGACGACGAGCGGCTCACCGGCTTCATCAACGCGCTGACGAAGAAGCTCCGTCTCGATCCGAACCGGCTCGAGCGCGCCTTTTACGTGAAGAGCTTCGACGAATACGAAAAGGACGAGGCCAAGTTCTGCGAGACCTGGGGTAAGGAAATCCCTGACTTCGTGAAGCGGCTGCCGTAAGGCGCCCCCGAAATTACCTGCTGCGATCGGTCTTCCAACCTCTCCCCAACGGGGAGAGGTCGGCGCGGAGCGCCGGGTGAGGGGCTACTGCCTGGATCGCCGGATTCAGAACCCCCTCACCCTTACCCTCTCCCCGTAGGGGTGAGGGAAGCAGAAGGCTGGCGCTGAATCAGGAATTTTGCGCTTCGGCTTGTGTCTGCCGGGCCCTTTCTTTAAGGAACGGCGCACTACGAAGGACCCTCGATCGACCCGGGTCCGATCGGCGCGGAGAGGTGCCAGAGTGGTCGATTGGGACGGTCTCGAAAACCGTTGTGCGTGCAAGCGTACCGTGGGTTCGAATCCCACCCTCTCCGCCAGTTCTATTTGTTTGGGGTTTAATTGACTCGGGTATGTCGTTAGCGTCTTCATATGACGCACAGCTATCTCGCTTTTATCGATGAATCGGGCGACGACGGTCTTCAGAAGTTTAGGGAGCCGGGCCTAAACGGCGGATCATCTTCGTGGCTCGTGATCTCGGCTTGCTTATTTCGCCAAGTCCATGGCCTCGATGCCGTTGCTTGGCGCGATGAAATCTCAGCAAAGATCCCTGAGAAGAAGCGCAGAAGCCTTCACTTTGCAGAACTGAATCATAATCAGAAAGTAGTTGCGGCGCAGGTTGTCGCCTCAAAGCCAATTCGAGCAATGAGTGTATTGGCTGCGAAGCGTCCAATTCCCCAAGGAATATATAAGGATAAGAATCAGCTTTATTTTTACATGACGAGGTACTTGCTCGAACGACTTTCTTGGCTTTGTAGGGATCTTAGACCAAGAGTGCCCGAGGGGGATGGCCGAGTCGCGATTACATTCTCGCGTCGAGGAGGAATGTCGTACGATGCATTCCGAAGTTATTTGCGGCGACTAAAAAATTCTAACGACCAAGAAGTGAATATCCATTGGCCAGTGATCGACATTGATTCCGTCTCAGCAAAGGATCACTCCAGCAGCGCAAGCTTGCAGTTAGTTGATGCGATAGCTTCTTCTTTTGCTGCCGCCGTCGAGCCAAATCCATACGGCAATTGCGAACTTAGGTACGCAGAAATTTTGAAGCCGGTAACTTATAGTCGAAATGGGAACTACTTGAGTTACGGAGTCAAGATTGTTCCTCGCCATGAAGACTGCGGGTTGAACACAGAACAAGCTCGTTTTGTTGATCTATTCAAATGAAAGCGGCAGCCCCCCGGCCCATAATTGCGATCTCTCGCCTGCAATCTCACGAATGCTTTGGGTTGTTCCGGCGCATGGCTGCCGACTAAAAGATAGGATTCTTTTCATTTAAGTCAACAAGGGAGCTTGCGATACGCTAAGTCGTTGCTTCGACTCCACTTTTACAAATATCAATATGCCACGGACTTGCGGGATAGAGAAATTTTTACAAATGTTGCGAACTTATAGCAGACCCCAAATCCTATGATTGAATCTACATCTTGATGTACTCCGTCGCCGCCCTCTATCGCTTCCAGACCGTCGCTGAGCCCGAGGCGCTCGCGGCCGCGCTGCGCGCGGCGTGCGCGGAGAACGAAATTTGCGGCACGCTGATCGTGGCGAACGAAGGTATCAACGGAACGATTGCGAGCGCTCGCGACACGCAGATGGAGAGTATCCTCCGCGTGATCCGCGCGCATTTCGACGAACTCGAGCTGAAAATGTCCCGCGCTGCCGAAAAGCCGTTCCAGCGCATGAAGGTGAAGGTCAAGCCCGAGATCGTCACCATGCGCACGCCGCACATCGATCCGAGCAAAAGCGTCGGCACCTATGTCGATGCGAAGCAGTGGAACGTGCTGATCGCCGATCCCGATGTCGTCGTGATCGACACGCGCAATTCCTTCGAGTTCGAGCGCGGCACCTTCGCGCGCGCGATCGACCCCGGCACAAAGGCGTTCAAGGATTTCCCGGACTACGTCGAAAGAGAACTCGATCCCGCGAAGCAAAGGAAGATCGCGATGTTCTGCACCGGCGGCATCCGCTGCGAGAAAGCGTCGAGCTATCTGGTCGCAAAAGGCTTCGAGGAAGTCTATCATCTCAAGGGCGGCATCCTGAAATATCTCGAAGACGTGCCGGAACAGGAGAGCAAGTGGCAGGGGCGCTGTTTCGTTTTCGACGAACGCGAGACGCTCGGCCACGGTCTCGCCGAATAGAGAGAACGCGATGGCGAAAGACAAAAAGAAACCCTGCAAGAATTGCGAAGGCCGCGGCTTGCTCAAAGTCGGCGACAAGAAAGTGAAGTGCCAGCGCTGTGGCGGCACTGGAGTGCAATCCTGATTTCGATGCATTTCACTGCGCTTACGTGTGCTCGCCGCATATCGCGCTAAGTGTTGCATTTGACTCAGATGAATCGGCCGTCAGGCGAAATCCGAGGAGTGTGCGCGGGAGCTTGACCCTGCGGCGGGCGAACCAAGAGGCATGCGGTCCTGAAGCGAAGTGCCCGGATAGCTGGCGCGGCAGCGTTTACGCACCGTTAACCATAGTCCGGCACGTTGCCCGGTATGAGGTAATCGGGTGTGTCGTGGATTTCGCACTCAAAGAACGCCGCTGGCCGTTCCGGCTTCCGTCTCACTATTGGCTGATCCTTGCGGCCGCGGTCCTCGCTTTTGGCGGGACCTTTGCCGCGCTGTGCCTCACGGAAATCGCCGCGCAGGAGAAACGGCTTGCCGCACTCGATTCGCAGGTCCGTTTCGCCATCATCACGGTGGATACCAAGATAGCGATCGAGCTTCAGCAGCTTCGCGATCTTGCCGAATCGGATTCGTTCAAGCGGCGCCAGTTCGAGGAATTTTACGGCGAGGCGCGCACATTCTCGCAGCGGACACGCAGGCAGGTCGTCCTGCATGACGTGCAGCATAACAAACAGATTTTCAACACCGCCTATCCGCTGAACGCGAACCTGCATGAAGGTGCGAGATTCATGCAGGGGAGTGAGATAGACCGGGCGCGGGCCAACGAGCCGTACATATCGGGTCTGTTCTATGCAGCGCTTGCGCAGAAAAACCTGATTGCCGTAGCGGTGCCGGTCACCGACGAGGGCAAGGTCCGCTATCTGCTTGGCGTTGCCATCGACCCGCTTGAAATTCTGGTTGCGGTAAGGGATGCGACGCTCGTCAAAGGTACCGTGACTGCCATTGTCGATCGCAGCGGTATGGTGCTTGCGCGAAGCGAAGAGAACAACAGGTATGCCGGCCGCGATGCGCCTACCAATTCAGCGGCACGGCCGCAGCCGAGCGGAAGATTCAAGGGCAAAACGTTCGCCGGCGCTCCGATCAATCTATCTTATCTGAAGTCGAATCTCACCGGCTGGGCGGCTGTTTCGTTCGAGTACGACCGCGTCGACCGGCAGTGGCCTTTCGTGGCAGGGCTTATCGCCGCGCTGGCCGCTGTCGTGCTGAGCCTGCTTTTCATCGCGGTATCGAGTCTCCGCGAGCGGCGGCGCAGCATGACGGACCAGCAAGAGAACACGTAGGTCACGCCGCGCGAAGAAGGCCGCGCCATCGTTTCCGGCGGCGCGGCTTCGGTTTTGTTCCAGCATCAGTCGAACAGCCAGAGATTGCCTTCCTCGATCGCGATCTGCTCCCGCAAGGCGATCTGTTCGCGAAGCGCGGAGAGTTCGCGCAGCGCGTTCTCCTCTTCGGGACCGATCGCATCGGGGTGGATGCTCGGTGCGGGGATGAAGGGAAGCTCCGCGCCGTAGATGTTTGCACGCTGCATCAGGCATTGCGCGCAGAGATGTCCGCACCGGCTTCGCACAATCCCGTCTTCCGGCATGTCGACGACGTCGGTCATGTTCAGGTGTTCACACATTTTCTTTTCTCCTGATCCTTAAGCGGCGTTGAGAAGCGCTTGGGTGTCGAGCCACTCGTTCGAGAGGCGGCGGTCGTAATCGGCGGCGAGCGCCTTCAGAGCGGCAGCGCCGTCACCTTCGAATGAAGGACCGTGCATCAGCGCGAGCGTCTTCGGTTTGAGATCGGCAAGGCTCCGGATCGTGGAACCCATCATCGGGTTCAGCGCGGAGTACTTGAAGAAATCCTCCGCCTCGATCGCTCCGCCGACGATGTCGCCGGTGGTGAAGCGCTCGTCGCCGAACTGCGTGAAGAGATCGCCCGAGAGCAGCGTCCCGGTGGATTCCTCATACATGACGCCGGCATCCCAGCCGTGCGGCGTATGCGGGGTGTCGATGAAGCGCAGGCGCTTGCCGCCTCCGATGTCGATCACCTCGCCGTTCGCAAGCGTGCGCGCCGGACGATCCGAGAAGTCGTTCAGCGATACATTTGCGCCGGTCTGCCCGTGCGCGGCGACGGCGTTCGGGGCAACGGCAAGCCACTCGTTCATGGCGCCGCATTCGTCGGCTTCGAAATGACCGAACGAAATCCAGCGCAGCTTTTCGGGCGGCAGGATCTTCGCGAGCGCATCGCGATTCAACCCGAACATCTTGCGAAGTCCGGTGTGAAACATCAGCGGCTCGTCGCCCATGACGAGGAACTGATTGAAGGTGAATCCCTTCGGGCCGAGGTCCGGCACGAAGGTCGAGAGGCGGAAAATGCCGCCGGCAATCTCCGAGACTTTGGTTTCCATGTTCGTTCTCCAGGGGTGGATAGGCGGGTTAATTTGAACGAACAGGCATGTGCATTGAAAATGAGGCCTTGTCAATAATCAATGCACATGGTAGTGCAATGAAAATGAAGAAGCGCAGCTATACGCTTAAAAAACGTGCCGAAAGCCAGGCCGAGACGCGGCAGCGCATCGTCGAGGCCGCGGTCGAGCTGCATCGCGATGTCGGGCCGCTCAAGACGAGTTTCAGCATGGTCGCCGAGCGCGCCGGCGTGCAGCGTCATACGCTCTATGCGCATTTCCCGGACGACCGCGCGCTGTTCATGGCCTGCTCCGGCCACAACATGGAGCAGAACCCCATGCCCGATGCGGAGGCTTGGCGGAAAATTCCGGACAGCGGGGAGCGGTTGCGCACGGCGCTTGGCGAGCTCTACGCCTATTATGCGAAGAACGAGAAGATGACGGCAGCCGTGCTGCGCGACGTCGAGGTGTCTCCGGTTTTGCAGGAGATCGCCAAAATCCGCCGCGCGCCGTTCATCAAGGCTTATCTCGAAGTGCTCGGCGAGAAGCTGATTGCAAAACAGAAGCCGATGCTCGCGCTCGCGCTCGGTTTCTACACCTGGCGCACGCTCGCGCGCGAAGGCGGGCTCACTTCCGCCGCCGCCGCCTCGCAGATGACGCAGGCCATAGCCGCTACAAAATAGATTTCACTTCGTTACCGGCACGGAACGATTTTGCGCGAGCGTAGTTCAGGCGCACTTCGTGAAATCGAGGAACGAACTTCCCGCTTCGGGCGTTTTCAGCACGATACAACAGGGAGAAGTATCATGCTGAAAGCTACGCTCATTGGCGCTGCGGCGGCGGGTACGCTGGCCGTTGCGTCCGCGATGACGCCGGTTGCCGCCGCGCCCGCCGCACAGGTGGCGCCGCAGGCCGAGAAGAACGTCAATGACGTTCGTCATCGTCATTGGCACCGTCATCATCGCCATCGTCACCACGGCTATTACTACTATGGCCCGCGTCACTACTACACGCCGGGTCCGGGCATCTACTTCCGCGCCTGGTAACGGCCGTCCAAAAGAAAAGAGCCCGCGCGGTCTGCGCGGGCTCTTTTTTTGCAGGTATCGCGCGTCAGCGCTTCACGCGAATGCGCGTTTGCGGTTTTGCTGCCGGTTTTCTGCTCTTCTTCTTCGTTCTTGCAGGGACCTTCACAGCCGCCTTCCTCGCGCGGCGCGAGATGATGTTGAGCGATTCGACGAAGGCCGAGAACAGCATCGCAGAATAGACGTAGCCCTTGGGCACGTGGAAGCCCATGCCGTCGGCGATCAGCGTCATGCCGATCATCAACAGGAAGCCCAGCGCAAGCATGACCACGGTCGGATTCGCGTTGATGAAGTTCGCAAGCGGGTTCGCCGCCAGCAGCATCACGAGCACGGTCACGACAACCGCGATCACCATGATCGCGATGTGATCGGTCATGCCGACGGCGGTGATGATGCTGTCAACCGAGAACACGAGGTCGAGGATCAGAATCTGCCCGATGGTCGCGGCATAGGTCATCGTCGCGCGGCCGCTGAAGACGTCCTCGCCCGGGTCGGGATCTACGTTGTGGTGGATTTCCTTGGTCGCCTTCCAGACCAGGAACAATCCGCCGCCGATCAGGATCAGATCGCGCCAGGAGAAGCCCTTGCCGAAAATTTGGAACACCGGCGCGGTGAGCTGCACGATCACGAAGACCGTGCTCAAAAGCGCGAGGCGAAGCACCAGCGCCGCGCTGATGCCGATGAACCTCGCCCGCTCGCGCTGATGCGCGGGCAGCTTGTTCGTCAGGATCGAAATGAAGATGAGGTTGTCGATACCGAGCACGATTTCCATCGCGATCAGGGTCGCAAGCGCCGCCCAGTTCGCGGGATCGGAGAAAATGACAGTGAGGTCGAACATCTAGCTATGACGGTTCCGGTTGAATGAGATGACGGCAAGCATCTAGCAGACTTCCACCCATTTTGCTTTCGTCAGCTCGACCATCCGCGAGGTCGGGATTTTTACGGCGGCATTACCCGCACCCGCCGCCGGGACGACGACTTCGAACTGTTTCAGCGAAACGTCGCAGTAGACCGGCAAGTCGGTCGCAAGACCGAACGGGCAGACGCCGCCCACGGGATGCCCGGTAAGCGCGAGCACTTCCTCGCCCCCCAGCATGCGCGGGCGCGTGCCGAAGACGTTATTGAATTTCTTGTTATCGAGCCGCGAAGCGCCGCTCGTCACGACGAGAATCACTTCGTCGCCGGCACGTACGCAGATGGTTTTTCCGATCTGTCCCGGCTCGACGCTGTGGGTGCTCGCGGCTTCCGCAACGGTTGCAGAACTCGTCGCGGTGACCAGGACGTCGATGTCGGGTGCGTTCTCCGCGAACCAGGCGCGGACGGAGGAGAGGCTCATTTCGTTGCTTGATTTCTTGTCGCTTCTTGATTTCTTGCGGCCGGTAGCAGCCAGGGAATCCTGCTTAGAGGAAGCGGGACCGCGCCGCTAGATGCATCAGGAAAGCCGCTTGCCGTTCCAGCGGCGTGTGCGCTCGATGACCGAAGTTTCGCGGCGCGGGTAGGCGCGGCGGCGAAACGGCGCAACGGTTCCCATGACGAGAATGGTTAGCCGCCAAAGGCTTCCGCGGCGTTAATCCCGGCTAAGCAACTTTACGACTCCGATCAGATATACCCGCCCAGATACAGCGCGATGCCGGAAGCAGCGCACGCTGTGAGCACCGGAATCATCCTCACCTTGAAGACGAAGATCGCGATCACGGCTGCGAGCGACAACGCGGCCGCCCAGAGATTGACGCTCGCAAGCACGGGCGCGTCGAAGCGGAGCGGGCCATATACGATCTCGCGCGTCCGCGAGAAAACGACGTGAACGGCGAACCAGACCGCGAGATTGAGAATCACGCCGACGACAGCCGCGGTGATGGCGGCGAGCGCCGACGAAAGCGCGCGGTTCGAGCGCAGCGTTTCCACATAAGGCGCGCCCGCGAAGATCCACAGGAAGCAAGGCGCGAAGGTGACCCAGGTCGCGAGCAGACCGCCGAGCGTTCCCGCAAGCAGCGGCGGCATGCCGCCGGCATCGCGAAATGCCGCGAGGAAGCCGACGAACTGCAACACCATGATGAGCGGGCCCGGTGTAGTTTCGGCGAGCCCAAGCCCATCCAGCATCTCGCCCGCGCTGAGCCATTGATAGTTCTCGACCGCCTGCTGCGCGACATAAGCAAGCACGGCGTAAGCCCCGCCGAAGGTCACCATCGCCATCTTCGAGAAGAAGACGGCGATGCGCGAGAATACATGTCCTTCGCCGAGCGCAAGTAGCAGCAAGGCAACCGGGATCAGCCACAGCGCAAGCCAGATTGCCGTGACCAGTGCCAGACGCTTCAGGCTCGGCTTCGTGTGCTCGGGCTGCTGCCGGTCGATCAGCGCATCGGCTGTGAAGGCCTGCTTCGAAGATCCGTGCTGCATGTTCACGTCGAAGCCGCTCCAGTTCAGCTTGCCGCCGATGAAGCCGAGCAGGCCCGCGCCGAGCACGACGATCGGGAAGGGAATGCTGAAGAAATAGATCGCGGTAAAAGCCGCGGCCGCAAGCAGCGCGAGCACGGTTCCCTTCAGCGCGCGCTTTCCCACACGCAACACCGCTTCGAGTACGACCGCGAGAATCGCAGCCTTTAGCCCGAAGAAGAGTGCGGCGACGATTCCGATCTGGCCCGCGATCACGTAGACCCAGCTCAGCACCATCAGCGCGACGATGCCGGGAAGCACGAAGAGCCCTCCCGCGACGAGGCCGCCTCTGGTCTTGTGCAGAAGCCAGCCGACGTAAGTCGCAAGCTGCGTCGCTTCCGGGCCGGGAAGCAGCATGCAGTAGTTCAATGCGTGCAGGAACCGGCTTTCTGAGATCCAGCGTTTCTCATCGACGAGAATGCGATGCATCATCGCGATCTGCGCGGCGGGGCCGCCAAACGAGAGTAACCCGACTTTCAGCCAGACACGGGTGGCTTCGGCGAAGGTCGGGTGCGCCGGTGCTGCTTTGCTATCCATCGTCATTCGGCCTTTGCCTTGTGTGACGGCCAGTTGTGCGACTCTTCCGTTGCGTCGCGGCACCAGCGATAGAACGCGTCGTAGAGCAACATGCCGGCTTCGAGCTGTTCGAGATCGTCAGCATACATCCGCGAAAGCCCGAGCGAAGCCGCGAGCAGGCCTGCCGCCTGCGGAGAAAGATCGAGGCGCGCGGTGTCGGCGCCGCGCACCATGTCGGCGAGGCGCTTCAGCGCCTCTGTTTGCAGACCGAACTCGTCGAGCATCACGTCGAAGGTGCAAAGGTCGCCCCGGTGGCCCCAGAACACGCCTTCGATATCGAAGGCTGCCGCGCCGAAGCGCTCGGCGACAGCTGTAACTTCGCCGGGCTTTACGAACATGATGACCGCGTCCGGATCGATGAAGCGGCGGATCAGCCATGGGCATGCGATGCGATCGACCTTGGGCCGCTCGCGCGTGACCCAAAGCGTGCGGCCGTTCCCGTCGCGCGCGGGAAGATGCCTGGCTGATACCAGCGGCAACCCCGCATCGCGCCACGCGACAAACCCGCCTTCGACGACCTCGGCCGGCACGCCGTCGTTGCGCAGATAGGCGGCGTAACCCTGACTGAGCTTTGCACCCTTGTGGCAGACGATCGCGAGCGGGCGGCCAGCGAACCCGCCGGTGCCGTTCGCGAGTTCGGCGCGGCGGCGAATGCTGCCCGGCACGAGCCGGGGGTCGGCGGCGTAGTCTTCCTCAGTGCGCACATCGACAATCAGCGGCGACTTCGGCGTGCCGATGAGGCGGGCAAGCTTATCGGGAGAGATGGAATGGATCGACGACATGATGCGCCCTCGGTTTGATTTCGGGACGCGATACTTCGGCTGTCGCCTCGTGGGGAGATCGCATTCCCCATGAGGGAATAGAAAGTTGCAGGCGACCTCATGTCAAGTTCGGCATACGCGCCTCTGCCGCCGAGTTCGATTCCAGAGGAAAGGCCGTCAACTCGCTCATTTCCTCGCGCCCGCCAATGTTTGCCTCGTGCAAGCATTGTAGCGCTTGGCTGGCAGGAAATGGCCCGGCCGAGCCTTGCGATTAGCGTGAAAAAGCAGCACTGTAGCGCCCGTTTTGTTGGGTAGTACGGCGTGCGTTCCGGTTCGGGTCCGCGCCAGGATTTTTGAGGGGACGGCGCGTGGCGAAGACAGCGAAAAGAGCGGAAAGAAGCGGCGGTAAGCAAAGACCGGCGGTCATCATCGTGGGCGCGGACAAGGGCGGCGTCGGCAAGACCACGGTCGCCCGCACCATGCTCGATTATTTCGCGGACAAGAACGTGCTCACCCGCGCGTTCGACACCGAGAGCCCGCGCGGCACGCTCAAGCGCTTTCATCCGCGCATCACCGAGGTCGTCGACCTCACGCAGGTCGCCGACCAGATGAAGGTGCTCGACACCCTGCACACCAGCGAAGTGAAGGTCTCGATCATCGACGTGCGCGCGGGTCTCCTGTCGCGCACCTTGAAGGACATGACCGACGTCGGTTTCTTCGAGGCGGTCGACAGCGGCGAGTTCAATTTCGCCCTGTTCCACGTGCTCGGGCCGTCGGTCGCTTCGCTCAGCGAAATCGATGAAGTGCTGCCGTTCACCGAGAACGCAGAATATTACGTAGTGAAGAACCACATCAACGAAACCAATTTCTTCGAGTGGGATCAGACGACCTACGACCGCTACTTCAAGAAGGCCAAGCGCACCGCGCACGAGATCAACGTGCCGAAGCTGAACGAGATGGCCTACGAGCAGGTCGAACTCGCGGGCGTCCCCTTCGTGACCTTCGGCGAAAACAAGAACGCCAAGAACCAGAAAGCGGACTTCTCGCTCGTGCTGCGCGGCTACGTGCGCACCTGGGAAAAGGCCGTGCACGAACAGTTCGAAGAAGCGGGCCTCTACGATTGGGCGATCGAGGGCGCGCGGGCCTCGTAAACCGCCGCCGCGCGGCGGCTCGCGCGGGCAGCTAGGGACGACGATGCTCGGAAAGAGCCTTGCCATTCTTGTCGTCTCGCCCCGCGAACGCTCCGGCACCACGCTGCTCGCAAGGCTGTTCGCCGAATTCTTCCGGCTTTCCGGCGATGCGCCGCTATTGTTCGATACCGACGCGCAGAAGCCGAAATTCTCGAAGTATTTCCCGGAAGCGGAACTGGTCGATCTAAGCAAGACCAAAGGGCAGATGCGGCTGTTCGATACGCTGCCCGTACGCGCGCACGAGCCGAAGATCGTCGATGTCACGGGCCGCGCCTTCCCGACGTTCTTCTCGCTCATGCGCGACATCGATTTCGTCGCGGAAGCGCGGGCGAACAATGTCGAGCCGGTGATCGTCTATATCCCGAATTACGAGGCGGACGATTTCGAGCGGGGCTTTCGGATCCGCGAACATTTCGGCTGCGAGTTTGTGCTTGCGGAGAACGCTTTTCTCGGCACGGCACCGCAGTCCCTGCACGGCGTCAATTCCTACTGGGCGCTGAAGGCCAATCCCGTCCGTGTGATGATTCCGCTGCTCGACGCGATGAACATGAATCTCATGGAAGACGAGCGCGTTTCGCTCGCGGAATTTCTCAAAAGGTCGGCGCCCGGCGCCGCCCAGCCTTCGCCCGGAGAGAAGGCAAGCATGCCTCTCGCCTATCTCTCGCTCGATGCGCGCTCGAAGATCAGAAACTGGCTGAAACCGAGCCTGCGCGAAGTGCAGCGCGCCGTGCAACTCGTGCAGCAGCGGCTGGATACGCCGGTAACCGAGCCGCAGTCGTTCTAGAGAATTATCCGGCAGCCTTTCGCGCGGCGGCGAGCGCTTCCGGCGTGTCGATGTCGGCGAACGCGCCGTCGTCCCCGGCTTCGATCTCGCGCAGCCCCTCGTCGTAGAAGTTCGCGAGCTTGCGCGCACCCATGTCGCCTTCGAGTTGCAGGAGTTCCGGGAAAAAACGCCGGGCCCAAAGCACCGGATTGCCGCGCTGTCCGTCTTTCACGGGTGCCACGATCATCGCGCCGCGTTCCGGTGCGAAGCCGGAAATCAGCCGGTCGATCAGCGCGGAGGAAACTTGCGGCATATCGCCGAGGCAGATGATTGCGCCGGCACTTGCTTCCGGCACGGAGCGGATGCCGGCTTTCAGCGAAGACGAGAGCCCTTCCGCGTATTCCGCGTTGTGAACGAAACGCACGTCGAGACCCGCGAGCGCCTGCCGGATTGCGTCGTCATCTTTGCCGGTTACGACGATGACGGGCGAGGCGTGCGAGCCGAGTGCCGCTTCCACTGCGGAGCGAACGAGCGGCTTGCCTTTGAACTCCTCGAGCAGTTTGTTCCGGCCTCCCATGCGGCTTGAGCGGCCCGCCGCGAGCACGATCGCGGCGACGTTCTTCTTCGATTCAATAGCCGGTTCTTCGCGCGGCTGCGGGCGGGTCACGATTTCCATGAGCAGGCCGCCGACGCCCATGCTCGCGACCTCCTCGCGTTTTACCGAAAGGCCTGCGAGCAGCCGCGTGAGCACCCAGTCGAAACCGTTTTCCTTCGGACTTCTCGCGCAACCCGGCGCACCGAGCACCGGCCTGCCGCCGACTTCACCGATCAGCATGAGATTGCCAGGATCGACCGGCATGCCGAAGTGCTCGATCCGACCACCTGCATTTTCGATCGCGGCCGGAATTACATCGCGGCGGTCGGCAATCGCCGAAGCACCGAAGACGAGCACCAGTTCGGCGCCGGCGCCGAGCATGTCGCGGATCGATTGCGAGAGCAGCTTTGCATCGTGATCGATGCGCTTTTCCGCGAGGATCGAGGCGCCGGCGGGCGCAAGGCGCTCCCGCGTCACTTTCAACGTCTTCTCGATCACCTTCTCCGCAAGGCCGGGCAGGCGGGTTGAAATGACGCCGACTTTCTTCACGCGATACGGCGCGACACGGACCAGTCCACCGGAAGATTTTGCGGCTTCGAGCGCTGCGCGGTGGGAAGTTCCGCTGACAGCGAAAGGAATGACCTTTGCGGTCGCGATCATCTGGCCTTCCGCAACCGGGCTGAACGCGGGAAGAGTCGCGAAGGTGATGGATTCGTCGATGGCGTTCACGCGGTCGATTGCCGCTCTGTCTGCGACGAGGACGCCCGCCTTTTCTGCGAACAGATTGGCGCGGCCGGTGAAGGCTTCGTCGCTGCGGACGTTTTCGCCGAGCGCTGCGTCCGCCAGCGTGCGCGCCGCTTCGTCCTCGCCGATGTCGCCGGGCTCCAGCTTGGCGACCACGATTTCGGCAATGCCGGCCGCGCGGAGTGCTGCGATCTCGGCATCGCCGATGGCGGTGCCTTTTTTCAGCACGAGCTTGTCTTTGCGAATCGAGTGCACGGCGACGCCGCCGCGCGCATCCTCCAGCGGAAGCGGGCCGAACTTCATTTTCCGTACTCGCTGCCGAGCCGCAGCCGCGCGGTGATTTCGGCAAGAATGGATACTGCGATTTCGGCGGGCGATACCGCGCCGATGTCGAGACCAATGGGCGCGTGAATGCTGGAAAGCTGCGCTGCTGTGGCGCCTTTCGATTGCAGGCGGTCGAGACGTGCAGCGTGGGTCTTCTTCGAGCCGAGCGCGCCGATATAGAAGCAGCCGTTCGCGAGCGCATGCATGAGCGCCGGGTCGTCGATCTTCGGATCGTGCGTGAGCGCGCAGAAGGCGGTGTGCGCGTCGATCTTCAGCCCGGGAAGAACATCGTCCGGCCATTCCGCGAGCAGCCTGATTCCGGCAAAGCGTTCGGGGGTCGCAAATGCCGTACGCGGATCGATGATGGTCACGTCATAGCCGAGGCGTGCGGCCATGGGCGCCAGTTCCTGGCTGATATGCACCGCGCCGGTGACGACGAGCCGCGGCGGCGGCACGAAAACGGTGAGAAAAAACTTTCCGCCCGCCGTCTCCTCGGTGCCGCTTTTGCCTGAGCGCAAGCGCTTTTCCAGCGCCGCGCGAAGTTCATCACCCGCGACGTCGGCTATTCTCACAAGACGCTGCTCGCCGCCCTCAAGTGCCGTGACGACGACCGCCGCGCATCTCGCTGCGCGTTCCTCATTCAATGCGGTGAGCAGGCTGAGCTGCATGGCTCAGGTCTTGTCGAAGCCGAGTTTGACGCCGAGACCGATCAGGAGCCCGCCGCCGATCCAGCGCGCCGCCCGTTCCATCGTGCCCGATTTCCTGAGGCGGCCGACGACCGCACTCGCGGTGAAGGCGGTCACGACATCGGCGGATGAAAACGCAAGGTTCACGATCACGCCGAGGATCAAGGATTGCAGCCAGACCGGAAGCGAGCCTGAAGGATCCACGAACTGCGGAAGGAACGCGATGAAGAAGATCGCGACTTTCGGATTCAGCAATTCGACCACGATGCTTTCGGCAAAAGCGCGCCGCGCGGATTTCGGTGCGATCTTCGGGGCTTCATCCGTGCCGCCGCCGCGCAGCATCTGGATTCCGAGCCAGACGAGGTACGCGGCGCCTGCGATCTTCAAGGCCGTATAAGCCTCCGGCACATAGCGGAACACCGCGGACAATCCGAGGGTTGCCGCCAGCACATGCGCGTAACAGCCGACGTGAATGCCGAGCGCTGCCATCAGGCCCGCGCGCCTGCCGCGCGCGAGCGTTTGTGCTGCGGTGTAGAGCAGCGCGGGTCCAGGGAAATACGCGAACAGTGCGGTTGCGACCGCAAACGCGATCAGGACTTCGGCGGATGCCATCTCAGTTCACCGGCTCGACATAAACGGAAATTCTGCCGCCGCAGGACAGGCCGACTTCCCATGCGGTTTCGTCGGCGACCCCGAAGGAAACGAGTTTCGGTTTGCCGCTTGCGATCACGTCGAGCGCTTCGGCGACCACCGCGCCTTCGACGCAGCCGCCGGACACCGAGCCCAGGAAATTTCCCTCGCCGTCGATCACGAGATTGGAGCCGACCGGGCGCGGCGCGGAGCCCCAGGTTTCGGTGACGGTCGCGAGCGCGACCTTGCGGCCTTCCTTACGCCAGTTCGCGGCCGTGCCGAGCAGGTCTTCCTGTTGCATGGGCGTTCCTCTCTTTCGAAAGAGTGTAGCGCCTTCGCGGCCTTGCAAGAAAGCGCGATCGGAACGCCGCAGCTATTTCGGCGCGCCTTTGCCCTTCGGCCCGGCTTTCGGCTTGCCTTCCGGCTGCTGCGGTTCGGCGTCGGCCAGAAAGCATTCGTAGTATCGCGGCCCCTGACCCTGCGGCCCGGTGGCGCAGCGATGAACGCTGAGCAGTTCGTCATCGAGCCGATAGTTCATATAGGGCGCGATCAGGAAACGTTCGGAGCCGTCGAAGCTGCCGCCGAAGCGGTCGATGGTGCCCTTCAGGTTGGGCGCGATCTCGAGAATGGCTTTCAGCAGATCGTCGCCTTCGATGAAGTTGTCGGGCAGCTGGTCGAAGGGCCCGTCGAAATAATTGTTCGCGAGCGTGTTCTCCTCGTAAACGCCGATCAGGATTTTTCGTTCGCGTTTCAGGTCGCGGTAATAGGCAAACCCTGTCCGCGTGCCGAGGAGGATGCGGTCGGTGGATTTTATCGGTTGCAATTCGTCCGGCACCGGCACGGACTCGTCCAGAATGTAGTGAAACAGCCGGAGCTTTGCGTTGTAAACGAGAAGGAAGCGGATGCCGGATTCGTCGAACACGGGACCGATGAAACGCTCGTCGGGATCGAGCGTGCCGCTCGCAGGCCGGACGGCGGAAAGATCGTTCAGTTCGAAGAGTACGCTGCGGCCGCCGGCACTGACGCGATAGAGAAAGCGCTCGACCTTCTCGATTTTCACGCCGTCGGCGATGTCCATGACCGCGTAATTGACCGGCAGGTCGCCTTTCCACGGCGCGCTGTCGACGAAATAGGCGAAGTGGATTTTGCCTTTGTCGCGGTCGCTCGCGTCGAGACGGAGATTGCCGGCATAGCGAACGCCGCCGGAATAGAACGAGAAGTAGTAATAGTTCTCGGTCGGATAGATCTTCACGCGGTCGGGTAGCGTCTTCAGCACGAAGCGGAGCATTTCGCTTTTGTCCGCGAGCGGCGCTTTCGGATTTCGATAAAGCTCCTCGATGTAATCCTGATTGGTTTGCAGCTTCGGAAGTTCCTGCGCCGCCGCGGGCGAGAAAGCGGCAAGCGCTGCCGGGATCGCGAGTTTCCAGAATTTCATCGAGGGTTTCCGCCTGAACAGGATTTTCATATCCATCTTAGCTGCAAATGCGCGACGGAGCGAAGACGATTGCCGGCGCGGGGCAAGCGAACCGGCCACTTCAGGTATCGCGACCGGATGCGGCCAGGGCCGCGCGATGGTGCGCGGCCGACTCTTCGGAGAAGCAGCAGAAGATCACGCTGCTTAGCGGCGCAGTCGCATGCTCGATCGCTGCCGCGACTGCGATCCGGGCCGCCTGATCCGCCGGGAAGCGATAGACCCCGGTGGAAATCGCGGGGAAGGCGATCGATTGCAGTCCGCGCTCTTTCGCGATCATCAGAGATGTCCGGTAACAGGAGGCGAGCAGTTCGTCTTCGTTGTTGCCGCCGCCCGACCACACAGGGCCGACGGTGTGGATGACAAAGCGCGAGGGCAGCCGATATGCCTTCGTGATCTTGGCGTCGCCGGTGGCGCAGCCGTTCAGCGTGCGGCATTCTTCGAGCAGTTCCGGGCCAGCCGCACGATGGATCGCACCGTCCACGCCGCCGCCGCCCAAGAGCGAATTGTTTGCGGCGTTCACGATGGCGTCCACGGAAAGTTTCGTGATGTCTGCGGTTACGATTTCGAGGCACGCTTTCATGGCGGAAGACTAGCGCGCGAACGGTTTCGGCGCGACTTCAGCCGCCTTCCTTGCGCAGATCGAGCGTCGAGCGCTTGCCGACCGAGCGGTAGTGCTTCTTCAGGAAGTCGTCGGCAGCGATGCGGCCGAAGTCGCGCAGGTGCTGGAAGAACGACCAGTCCACATTGAACTTCGAACTAGACGTCATATCGTGAAGTTCGTCGCCCGCCGCGATCCGGTGCAGGCGGATCTCCGGCGTCACCTTGCCGGTCAGGCGGCGCAGGAGCTTCGATCCGAGCATGCGGTTCACGTAGTTGATCGCGCGAAACTCCGAGGCGAGCGAGGCATTGAAAACGATCTCGTTCATGCGGTTCAGAATGTCGCGCGCGCTTTGCGGGGTTTCTTCGCGGATCACGGGATTGGTCTGCACGAGCAGGATGTCGCCGCCCTCGCCGCTGCGGAAGAAGGGAAACAGCGGCGGGTTGCCGACATAGCCGCCGTCCCAGTACGGCGTGCCGTCGATCTCGACCGCCTTGAACAGGAACGGCAGACAGGCCGACGCCATCACCACGTCCGCCGTGATCTCCTTGCCCTGAAAGACGCGCACCTTGCCGGTGTGCACGCTGGTCGCGGAGATGAAGACCTTGATGTCGCGGCTCTTGCGGAGCGCTTCGAAGTCGACTTCGCGTTCCAGGACGTCGCGCAGCGGGTTGATGTTGAACGGATTGAAATCGTAGGGCGACACGAAATGCGTGGCCACGTCCATCGCGAGGAAGAACGGGTTCTTGTCCAGCGACCAGTTGCCCAGGAGCCGGTCCATGAGGCCGCGCTGGATCGGGCTCAGGCGGCCGTCGCGCGAAACCGCGCGCCAGAACTTTTCGAGCGCCTCGCGTGCGCCTTCGCGGCCACCCTTCTGGTAGCCGGAGACGAGCACGACCGCGTTCATCGCGCCGGCGCTCGTGCCCGAGATTGCGTCGATCTCGATGCGCCGTTCTTCCAGAAGCCGGTCGAGCACGCCCCAGGTGAAGGCGCCATGCGCGCCACCGCCTTGCAGGGCGAGGTGGACCGATTTGGCCGGTTGCATGAGCAGACTTTTCGGAGCGCGGGTTGCGAAAGGCAACCACCGCCGGGGCGGGCTGGCGGCGCCCGAAAAGGGGCTGTCGCCGATACGGTCGAGCCGGAGCGGAAGCATCCACACTATATTGTGCATTGCAGCATAGAGTGCAAGGGCTGGTTTTAGGCACCTTTCGCCTGATATTCTGTATCCATGCACAAAGCCTTCCCCGATCCCCATCACGACCACGACCAATGCGTGGAAGACGCCCTGACCCGCGCCGAGCGGGCCTGCGGGGGCAGGGGACTGCGACTGACACCCTTGCGCCGCCGGGTGCTCGAGATTCTAGCCCAGAGCCATGCCCCGGTCGGCGCCTACGAGATCGTCGAGAAGCTTGCCGCTTCCGGCGAAGCGGTACCGGCGATGTCGGTCTATCGCGCGCTGGACTTTCTTACCGCTGAGAACCTCGCACATCGAATCGAAAGCCGGAATGCGTTTCTCGCCTGCACCGCCGGGCACGAACGCGCTGAGCCGGTGATGTTCCTGCTTTGCGAAAAATGCGGCGCAGTCGCCGAGATGCAGGCCGCGGCCTTCAGCCGTGACGTTGCCAAGGCGACGAAAGCGGCGGGCTTCGAGGCGCGCTCCTCGATCGTCGAAGTGAGCGGGATCTGCGGACCCTGCCGGAAGAAGCCGAAGCGATGAACACGTTTGACGCGCACGAAAAGGATTTCGGCGCAGCGGCGCGGCGCGTCTCCGTGCCGGTTCAGGTTGGCAACGTCGCTGTCGGCGGCGGTGCGCCGATCGTCGTCCAGTCGATGACGAATACCGACACCGCTGACATTGAGAAGACGACGCAGCAGGTGGCGGATCTGTTCCGCGCGGGCTCGGAGATCGTGCGGATTACGGTGGACCGCAACGAGGCAGCAGCGGCGGTGCCGCAGATCCGCGACCGCCTGCTCAGGATGAATTTGAACGTACCGCTCGTCGGCGATTTCCACTACATCGGCCACAAGCTCCTGACCGAACATCCGGCCTGCGCGGAGGCGCTCGCGAAATACCGCATCAATCCGGGCAACGTGGGTTTTCGCGAGAAGCGGGACAAACAGTTCTCCTCGATCATCGAAATCGCGATGAAGCACAAGAAGCCCGTCCGCATCGGCGCGAACTGGGGCTCGCTCGATCAGGAATTGCTCACGCATCTGATGGACGAGAACGCGAAATCCGCGAAGCCCGTGGCAGCGCGCGCGGTGACGCGCGAAGCGCTGGTGCAGTCCGCGCTGATTTCCGCATCGCGCGCCGAAGAACTCGGTATGAAACGTGAGCAGATCATTCTCTCGGCGAAGGTCTCTGCGGTGCAGGATCTGATCGCGGTCTATCAGGACCTCGGCCGGCGTTCGGACTACGCGCTGCATCTCGGTCTTACCGAAGCCGGCATGGGTTCGAAGGGGATCGTCGCGTCCGCGGCCTCGCTTTCGATTCTGTTGCAGCAGGGCATCGGCGACACGATCCGCATCTCATTGACCCCGGAGCCGAACGGCGACCGCACGCTGGAAGTTAAGGTCGCGCAGGAACTCTTGCAGACCATGGGCTTCCGCACTTTCGTGCCGCTGGTCGCGGCCTGCCCCGGCTGCGGACGAACGACCTCGACGGTGTTTCAGGAGCTTGCGTTCGAAATTCAGAGCTATATCCGCGACAGTATGGCCGAGTGGAAAAAGAAATATCCGGGCGTGGAAACGCTCAACGTCGCGGTGATGGGCTGCATCGTGAACGGCCCCGGCGAATCCAAGCACGCCGATATCGGAATTTCGCTTCCGGGCACCGGCGAAGCGCCGGCAGCACCTGTCTTCATCGACGGCAAGAAAGCGATGACGCTGCGCGGCCCGACGCTCGCCGCGGACTTCAAGCAGATCGTGGAAGATTACGTCGCGCGCCGCTTCGGCGGGGCGGCGCAGAAGCCGGCAGCGGAATAATCATCCGCCCAATAATTTCGAGGCGATGCTGACCGTGAGCGCGATGATCGCGGTGTTGAAGAGAAACGCGACCAGCCCCTGCACCATTGCGGTTCGCCTGAGGATTCGCGAGCGAATCTCGACATCTGAAGTCTGGAAGGTCGTTCCAATAACCATCGCGAAATAGAGAAAATCCCAGTAGTCCGGCTGCTTCTCGTTCGGGAAGGAAAGTGCGTTCACGCTTAGCTTTGTTCTGTACACTTCGTGGGCATAATGAAGCGCGAAGGCGAAGTTGATGAACAGCCACGAGCCGAAGATCGCGCAGAGCGCGAGCGCTATCCGGAGGGGCGCGTAATTCGCGTCTGCGCGCATGGCATCTGCAAGCTCGATGCCTAGCGCAGCCAAGGCCACGATTGTCGCGGAAGTGACGAAGCCGAGTGTGGCGGCACGGCCATCGTCTTCGATCCCGGCGCGCTTTCGAAGATCCGCGATACTCGCGCGAGCCATCATCCGCAGGACAAGCAGGATGAACAGCCAGACGCCTGCGTTCCAGCCGAACAGGAAGCGCGTGACCGCGCCGAGTTCGGCGTGGATTCCGAAAGACAGTGCCCAGACCAGAAGCCCGAACAGTACCGCGATCAAGAAACGGGCATGGGCCTGCAACTGAATGTGGAGCGCGGTTGCAAAGCCCGTTTTCCGCTTCTGCATCACGATTTCCTCGCCGCGACGAAGTCGGCGCAGGCGACGAGCCATTCGGCGCGCGTGCCGAAGGGCCTGAGCGCCCGTTTCGCATCGTCGACGAGATCGTTGAGTTTCCGACGCGCGGCGAGTGGCCCGAGCGTAGAGACAAGGGTTGCCTTGTTCAGCGCGGCATCCTTGCCGACAGCCTTTCCGACCTCCTCGGCGCTTCCTTCAACGTCGAGCAGATCGTCCGCGAGCTGAAACGCAAAACCGATCGCGCGGCCAAAGCGGTCGAGCGCGCGCTGCGCGTCGCTGTCGGCCTTGCCGAGAATGCCGCCCGCGCGGCAGCAGGCCGAGAGCAGCGCGCCAGTCTTCATGCGTTGCAGGCGTTCGATTTCTTCGATCGTGAGCGGAGGAGGCGTCCTGTCGCCGGTAAATCTTCCTTCCGCCTCGAGATCGAGCATCTGGCCGCCCGCCATGCCACCGATGCCGCTTGCAGCGGTGAGGCAGCGCACGAGCGCCGTGCGCACGGTGGGATCGTTGTGCGTCGTCTCGCGCGTAAGCACATCGAAAGCGAGTGTCTGCAAGGCGTCGCCGGCGAGGATCGCGGTCGCTTCGTCGAAGGCCTTGTGCACTGTGGGTTTGCCGCGCCGCGTGTCGTCATTGTCCATCGCGGGCAGATCGTCATGCACGAGCGAGTAGCAGTGCAGGAGTTCGAATGCGATTCCGGTGTTCAGCGCATAGTGAAAATCGACGCCGAACAACCCGGCCGACTCGACCACCAGCAGCGGACGAAGACGCTTGCCGCCGCCCAGCACGGCATAAGCCATGGCGTCGCGCAGCCGGGCGGGCCGCGCCAACTCGGCCGGCAGCGGGCTCTTGCCCAGAACATCCTCAAGCGCTTCTTCCACGCGAAGGACGAACGACGTAAGCCGCATTTCGAATTGGGAGGAAACATTCATGCGAATTGGCCGTGCTGTTGGTCTTTCGTGCCGTACCGGCCTGCCGCCGTCAAACAAGACTTGCCGCGGCCAGCCGCGGCCGTTCTAATGCCGATGCATGAGCGAGGATCGCCCGCTACCCGACGCGCAGTCTGGCGCGCAGAACAATGGAGCGGCGCGGTCGTTTCCGTTTCCCGTATCCTATGAATATTCGGTCCAGCGCGAACCGGGGCTGATCCGCCGTTATGGCATCAGAGGACTTGCTGCGCGTATCGCAATCGGGATTGCGTTGATCCCGGCGATCCTTGTTCCGCTCTACTGGATCGTGCCGCCGGTCTCGACCCTCATGCTGTGGCGCTGGGTAACGCTGCAACGTGTCGAGCGCGTGTGGACGCCGATCTCGGAGATTTCTCCGCATGTCGTGCGCATGGTGGTCGCCGGCGAGGATGGCCGCTTCTGCTCGCACTATGGCGTCGACTGGCGCGAGTTGCAGAGCGTGATCGACGAATACGCGGAAGAGGGCGATGCGCGCGGCGCTTCCACCATTCCGATGCAGGTGGCGAAGAACCTGTTTCTCTGGCCGGGCCGTCAGGTGATCCGCAAGGTGCTCGAAGTGCCGCTCGCCTATTACATGAGCGCGATCTGGTCGAAGCGCAGCATGATGGAGATCTACCTCAACATCGCCGAGTGGGGCCCGGAGGGCGAATTCGGCGTCGAGGCGGCTTCGCGCCGTTTCTTCAACAAGCGCGCGCGCGATCTGAGCGCGCAGGAGGCCGCGCTCCTGGCGGGAGCGCTGCCCAATCCGCTGGCCCGCAACCCGCAGCGGCCGGGGCCGCAGCTCTCCAGAGCGGCCCAGACCCGGCTGAGGATCGCCGGCAATAACGGGCCGGGTGCGGTTTCCTGCGTGATTCCAAGGGGCTAGCGCATGATCCCGAAAAGTGGATTCCGGTTTTCGGACCAGATCATGCGCAAAAATGAACCGGCTAGCCGGGCCCAGATCATTCCTTTATAAGCCCGGGCTTCCAGACAGATTTTTCGGCCCGGTCTCCGCGACCCGAGGGCCGTTTCCGGAGACCAAGATGGCCGTTCCCAAGCGAAAAACCTCGCCCTCGCGCCGCGGCATGCGCCGCTCCGCCGACGCGCTGAAAGCCCCGACCTATGTCGAAGACAAGGACTCGGGCGAACTGCGCCGTCCGCACCACATGGACCTGAAGACCGGCATGTACAAAGGCCGTCAGGTTCTGAAGGCGAAGGCCGAAAGCTAAGCCCTAACCCGAAACCCGCGCGCACGGAGAAGAGAGCCGGTCATGGTTGCCTTTCCGCTGCTGCTGATTTCGTTCGCGATCTACAACATGATCGCGTTCCTGATGCCGGGAACGTCGTGGGGCGCGGCGATTTTTTCGCCGCGGCTGCCTTCCGGCGCCGAGTGGGCGATTTCCGCGGGCGATCTCCTGATCGCATTCACGCTGTTTCTCTTGTTCTTCGAAGTGCTGAAAGCCGCGCGCAACTCCGCGCGGTCGATCTTCGATCACGTGTTGTCCACGCTGATCTTCATCGGGGCACTGGTGGAATTTTTGCTGGTCAAGGAGGCGGGCACTTCCACCTTCATGATCCTCTTGATCATCGCGCTCGTCGATGTGCTCGGCGGCTGGTCGGTCGCGGTGCGTACCGCGCGGCGCGATTTCTCGATCGATCCTCAGGCGACGTAGTTCAGCTTCAGGCCGTTGGGCCTGCTGGCAAGGGCGTCCGCAATCGTGGTGCGGTAGCTTTTCGCGCCTGCTTCCGGGTTCGTGCGCCGTTTGGCGCGGTACTGCGAGAAGCCGTTCACGTTCGCTGCAAGTTGCGTGACGAAAGCGGCGTTAGCGCGCGGGCACAAGCGAACCTCGCGCTGAACCGGTACGGTTAACGGTACCAGCGCCCGGCATTCGCTGCCTTTTTCGCCTGCAAATTTCGCTTCGTAATCCATGACACGTCTCTGAACGGGACAATGCGGTCTGTTGCCCTTCGTTCGGTGCAAGCTTTGGTCCGCTTGTAACGTCCCGTTAAGGATCGCGGCTGAAGCGCGGCCGGAAGTGACCCGTCATTAATCGGCGCGGCGTAATCCGTCGGCCAAGAACAAAAGACGGGGAAGCAAACAGTGACCGAGCCAGCGCGTAGCGCGCGACTCATGCCGATTCACGGCGAAGACAAGCCGGTAACCATGCCGATGCTGTCGCCCGAACGTATCGCGTCGGTGCTCTTTGCCAGCGGCGAGGCCGCCTATTCCTGGAACTGTACGTCGGACGCGATCGAGTGGAGCGGCAACGCGCCGTCGATCCTGAACGTGGTTTCGTTCGATCAGATTTCGACCGGCCGCGCTTACGGCGCGCTGCTCGCGCCCGAAAGCATGCAGAACCGCTACGACGCAGTGTTCGGCGACCAGCGCAAGGACGGCGGCGCAGGCAGCCCCTATGAGATCCGCTATGCGCTCAAGCAGAGCGCCCCGGGTCAGGTGACCTGGATCGAAGATGTCGGCCGCTGGTTCGCAGGCGCCGACGGCAAGCCTGCGCGGGCCGACGGCATTATTCGCAACATCACCGCGCGCCATCAGCAGGAGCAGGAACTGAAGCTCTTGTCGCAGTCCGATCCGCTGACGGGCGGGCTCAACCGCGCGGTGCTGACCAAAGCCATCGCCGAAGAATTCGAGAGCGCCACGAAATTCAAGACGAGCTTCGGGTTTATCATCGCGGCCATCGACGATCTTTCCTACTGCAACCAGACCTACGGTTTCGGCGTCGGCGATCAGGCCATCGCCGCTATCGCGGAGCGGTTGCGCACCTTCAAGCGCGGCAAGGATCTCATCGGCCGCTTCTCCGACAATAAATTCGGGATCGTGCTGCACGAGTGCTCGCTCGAAGATATTTTCATTGCGGGAAACCGTTTCGTCAGCGCGGTACGCGAGGCGCCGTTCGAAACTTCCGCGGGCCCGCTCGGGATG
>CAZFPR010000017.1:18699-36737 GCA_964521045.1 uncultured Hyphomicrobiales bacterium | reverse complement strand
TTCTTTATAAGAAAAAGAATTTTCTCTCTGGGTATTTTTATATGGGTCTTATTCATTGCGTATCATTAAAGGAGTACCGGAAGTTTTCTTCCGCTCAAGTACGGACGATTGTTTCCGGTCAAGACCGGAAGTTTTCTTCCGGTCTGGTCCGGCACTAAACGCGACCTGGGGATAAGTTCAACTCGTAGATATTGGTCTTACCCTGCCCTCTGCGCTGAATGGCGAGCAGCCCGTTTGCTTCAAGTGATTTCAGGTGGGTACGCACGCTGCGATCGGACAAACCTAAATCCTCAGCCAAGCGCTCCTGTCCGGGGAAGCAAAAGTCGTTTTGCCATGCGTAGCTGAGCAGCATCGCGAACGTCATCTTGTCGCCGGATGAAAGCTTCTTCGATTTCAGTAGAAAGTTCGGGACTTGGGTAAAGCCGCGCGCGGTTGCGGCGTCGGCACCTTTCAAGATGATGTTTTTGTCTTTGAGTATTTGTCCGATGCTTATCGGGCCGTCTGCCATGCACGCATTATACATGCCTAGAATGGCGCAAGGCGCGCTTGTCCACTCCCCTACGCGGTTTGCTGCGGGTCTGGCATATCGGCGCGTTCTGCGGGCCTTCCAAGCAGCGGCGTCAGCATTTTCTGTAAGCCCGCGATCAGGTGATTGGTTTCGCGTGCGCGCTCGGTCAGGTCTTTGATCTGATCGTCTTTCACGGAAACCTGGCCGCGTAGAAATTCATTCTCGCGCTCCAGACTCCCGACGTAGCGCGTGTCTGCCGTGTCTTGTCGCGACAAGTCCGGACTAGGTGTAGCGCCCGCACTGACGGCTTCGCTATGATGTTCTTGCGCGACAGAAGCAGCGACCGGTCGCGGCATGTCGTGACCGGTCGCGATAGGTCGTACCTCTTCTATGTAGGCGATGTGCTTCGCGACGGATGCAGGAGAGATCAGATATTTTTCTCCAAACTGCGTTTCGACGCGGCGGCAATCGAGATGACCTTTCGCGCAATAGCGCTGGATGCTCCGATGCGTGCGGGGATGCCCGGCACGTTCGTAGCGATCTGAGGCCTCCTCAATAGATAGGGAATATTCGCTGTCGGGGCTGGTCGCGACCGGGCGCGACGGGTCGGGGGGCATAGTGCAATGATAGCTTGGTCTGCACCGGCGAAGGCGGTTTATCCACATGCCGAGTATTCGAACCGAACCGGCTCTGCCACCTTCCTCCAAGACTTTCACTAGCTGTTCGCAGTCTCATAATCTACGACCGCTTGTGCGTGGATCGCATACGCTTGCTCGACCTGCGGCTTTAAGTGCTGACGCGATAGAAGTATCTGAGAGCTTAGATGCTTGTACTCAGCGAATGTAGTCTTGATCCGATCTTCAAGGCGCTTTCGCTCAATTAGAATGTCTTGTTCGATTTTCGCGACATGACGTTGGTCGATTGGTTTGTTCGGATTGAACTTGAATTTTGCTTCGCATTGATTGCGCCAAGCATATAGCCTTGATGATAGCGATTGCCCAAAGCCCGGCACACGCCCAATTGCTGATCGCGTGATATCTGCGGCGGTTTCAATTCCGTAGGATCGCAAAGTTTGCTTTCGTCCGGGGCCAATACCTTCAATCTTCGCGTCGTCAATTTCAAACCGATCCAGAAATTCATCAAGTTGAATCTGGCGTTGACTAGCGTTCAGCGCATTCAATTTGCGAAGGCGAATGTTTGGCAAATTACTCCATTCCACACGCAAGCCTTCAAGCTCATTTTTCTTTCTATCAAAAAGCTCTGGACCCGCATGAACTTTCCAATGGTTTAGCGCCGCTTGCCATTGCGTCGCCGTGGCGTCGCGCTTTCTCCGAAATTCCTGCAACGCAGGGGGTTCTTTAACGCTTCCCTTCACGCTAGCGTAAATAATCCACGCTAAGAACATGAAGACGAAAAATGCTGGTGGAAAAGCAACCACGCCAATCAGCGGTAGCGCGCCAGCCAGAAGAGCAAGCAGGTGATTATTCGATTTCCAGCCTCTGATTGCTTGGGCGTCTCTGGACGCTGTTGGGCGAACAGTTTGAAAAGATGGCAACGGTCCAGGATGCGGAATGCTTGCAAGTTGTCGCCAAAGGCTATCCAGGTCGAATGACGATCCGGGTGTTTGAGCCATATGGAAGGCAAAGAGACTCACGCCTGTCTTTGCTTCCATCTCGCACCAAGGGCAGCGCGGTAGGCTTGATAGGTACCAGTGCGACGCGCTTGCCGAGCACTGCTTAGTTCGCTTTTCGAGCTTTTCTAATGCCGAAACCCATTCGGCAGCATCCGGCCTTCCGCCACCAACCATTTCCTTCGCGAATGCTCGCTCAAACAGAAAAGCGACTTCATCGCCAACATTCGACAGAGGCGGCGTACCCGGTGGTCTTTCCATTTGAACGAGTGAGTGCCGCGAGCCGTAAGGAAAGCGAACCTCTTCAATCGCCTTCGCAATTGGCATGTCCCGATTGGTAGCAAATTTTCCGGCGAACGGATGGCGGCCCATAAAGAGGAGTTGGAAGACAACGACTGCGAGCCCAAAGCTATCGTGGTTTGTCGTTCGCACCGTGTTGGAGAACGATCTTCCTTGAAGTTCCGGTGGTGTGAAAGTTTCCGTTCCAACCTCGCACAAAAACTTTTTCCCGCGTGCCGAAAGCTGGAAGCTATCGCAGTCAATGAGCTTAACAGTCGCATCTTGGGCGACAAGAATGCCGCCGTGGTTCACGTCGCCGATAACGCAGCCGGTGTTGTGCACGACTCCAAATGCTCGCGCGACGTTCGCGCCCACTCTAATAAGAAATCTCCAATCGGCTCTTGCGAAGCTCGCCCGGCGACTCTTCGGGCTGTAAACGTGGTGAATATCTTTGTGCTGCGTGATGCTCCGCATAGTGAAGCCGACAACTTTCCCATCTCGCTTCATCAATATGTCGCGCGGCCACGCCGCTAACTTGTCTATCGCCTCATTTCTCAACGAAGTCATGATTCTCAGCTTTTCGGCGCGCTCGAAAGAAAGCGGGCTGTGATAAACTTTGGCCACAAGTCCTTTCTCGTTCGACAACTGATAAACTGCACCTTCACCGCCCTTGCCGATGACGGTTCCTAAGCGCATTTGCTGCTTAGATGAATTGAAGAGTTCAGGCGCGGTCATTCTCGTTTTTGGCTGCTTGGGTTTAAGACACGTTCTGTTTGTCTTGGAATAAAGAGAATGGGCGTCTAGTTGCTAGCAGCAGCGTCTTATCGTCATCTGTGCGGTCGCAAATTGTCGGAGACGCGAGATACTTTTCTAGCCCTTGTGAAAGTTTGTCATTGAAGCCAACAATTTCTGAATCGCGGACGGGAGCAAACTTCGATTCAAAGAATGGTCCATGAACGGTCTTGCTAGCTTGATGAAGCACTAAGTGCTCAATTCCGTCACTGAATATTGCCAGCTCATCGACGCGGCGCGGTGCTAGGTCAAAGGCAACTAGCTCGCTCGCATCCTCGGAAATTATGAAGTTCGTCGTATTTGCAAACTCACCATGTTGGGGCCAAAAAACCCAACTCCATCCGTCCTCCACGCCCCCTGATGTAACTATTGCCCCGTCGCCGATTTGGAAGAATGCGGCTGCCGATTCGCTAACCGCAACTCCTAGCAAGGTGCAGGCGTAGTCTCTCACGCGATGTTCGCGCGATTTCGCTGAATTCTGAATCGCGTTGGAAATTTCTGCGATTAGTCTCTTTGCAAATGAATGGTTTAGATCGGCTATCTTTCCACCTTCTCGAATATAGCTTTCAATCCGTTGAACGAAATCATCACACGCAAACCGTGACGCGGCGGCGGAATGTTCCGCGCTACCAGCGCCATCAGAGACGGCCGCGATAAAAACTTCTTCATTTGATTCGAGCTTAACGAAGCTATGAGCGAAGGAATCTTCGCAAGAGCTTCCATTGTTGAGATGCGATGTGCCGATGGCGGATGCACATGCGATCCGCCACGGGTACTTTTGCATCGAAGTTTAGACCTCTGTCCAACCCGGAGGTGGCAATCGAAGAACCTCCCCGACTTGAGACGCGGAGACGCTCTTCATCGAAGCCGACAGCCATGAGAAAAGATCGCGGAACCGCAAACCAGAGAGTTTTACTGGTGTACGCACGGCGATACGTCCCAGCGTCCCCATGTCGGCACTTTCAACGCCAACAGCAAAAAAGGAAAATGCCTTCGATTCTTCACCTTGTCTCACTGCATCGGCGGCGGCTTGCCAGTGATCAGTAGGTGCACCGTCAGTGATAAGAAATACCCAAGGGCGATAGTAAGAAATACCGTTCGCTTTGTAGGTATCTTTCCGTTGTCTCAATAGCTCAAGCCCCTGAGTGATCGCGGCACCCATTGGCGTGTCGCCGGTACTGGAAAGCTGAGGAGGCTGAAATAGATCGGGAGTCTGAAATTCAGAAACAACTTGAACAGGCCCGAACGTGATCAGAGCAAGCTCGACGCGCTTCATCGCGAGCGCGTCCGCTGCAAGTTCATCTTTGAAAGCGACCAAGCCCCGATTTAGCTCTGTGATCGGATTTCCTTGCATCGAATGCGAGGTATCCAACAAAAGTAGGCACGGGCAGCGTGGCTCTGGGTTGTCAGCAAATTCAGCCGCTCCAAACGGCACTTGTTCGAATTCCGCCACTTAGACCCCCAATCCACGAAAAAAATCAATTTATCAATTCTTACAGAGCTGCCCAATCGCTGCAACCCGCCTGCCTTGAAACGAAAAGGGGTCCGGGTTGGACCCCGGACCCCCGCCCTACTTAAGAAGGAGATTGAGTTGTGCGGTTAGCGATTCTCTCCTCGATCCAGGTTTCCACTTCCTCGGCTACCCACGCGACCCTACAAGCGCCCAGCGTTACCCGCTTGGGGAATTTGCCTGCGCTTTCGAGCCGCGCAATGTGCGCGAAGGAATACGGCACGCCATAGACCGACTTGAGTTCCTTCTTCGATACCAGCTTCCGTGTCATCGCAAGTCCCTCTGAAAAGGGACGTTGCAACGCCCGGTTAGCCAGTTAACGGGCGAACGAAGTGTAAGTGGCTAAGCAGCTCGTTTCAATCGGGTTCGATCGACAATTTCGCCAATGCACTTTTCTCACCGGATTACCGCCGCGCGCATTTCCTTTTGATAAGAGTAGGTATTGTAGACTGCGGCAATTCCCGAAATCACTCCGCTGGAGTGATTGAGAAGCCGCTCGGTGACGTGCGGCGCAACGCCAAGCTTTGCCAAGTTAGTCGCAAAGGTTCTTCGCAAGTCGTGTAGCGTCCAGTGTGAAATCGGGCAGCGCTTATCAAGTTCGCGTTTACAGTAAAGCCAACCGCAAAACACTTGAGAGCCTGCCTTCGTTGAGGGGAATAGATAGCCCTCCTCCGGTAGCTTTCGCAGAATTTCTGCCGCCAGTTCGCCAAAGGGGAAAGAGTGTCGGCGTCTGTTTTTCACAATTTCTGGTGGCAGGGTAATCGTACGCGCTTTCCAATCGATGTATTCTGCGCGTAGCAAGCCGATCTCGCCTCGACGCTGGCCAAGCAAGATGCAGAGGCGAACGATATGGTGAAATGCGTAGTTGTCAGTGGTCGCAGACCAAATAGCTTTTAACTCGTTGTCGGAAAGAACCCGTGTGCGTGGCGGCATTTTTTTAAACTTGATTGCTGCACACGGATTGAAAATCATATAGCCGCGCGGAATAGCCCAACGGATCAGCGTGCCAATCGCAGTAAATGCGTGGCGCTGCTCGGATGGTATAGAAGCCATGTTATCCAGCACGCCTGCTACGCGGGCGGTGGTTATGGCTGTAAGTTTTTCTCCGCGAAACTTTGGAAGAAAATGTCTGTTCAGAAGGCGTTCCGTATCGCGGCGACTTCTTTCACTTTTCGACTGGTATTGGCTGGCTAGAAAAATCGGTACGGCTTTCTCAAAGGTAATACTTTCAAGTTGCTCACGGCCCAGCGCATACTCGGCTAGCAAGCGCTTTGCTTCTTGCCTCGCATCAGAAAGAGTTAGGACTGGATAGCGCCCAATCGCACGGCGGCGACCGCTCCGCAGAAGCACTATGAAGGTCTTAGTCCCGCCTTGGCTCACCCGCACACCGAAGCCCGGCAAGGTATCCCAAATGGTTGTCTGTCCCGAAACCGGTGGTTTAAGGTTCCGCAAAGTGATTTCGGTAAGTGCGGTCTTAGGCACCGCTCAGGCACCGCGAAGTGAGGTATAGCGGGGTAAAAGCATGTTTCGCCAAGTAGCGGCGAATTACAAATTGCGCAATAGCTTCTTGCTCTTAGAGTAGCTATGCGAAACTATGCGAATGCAGAAAAGTTACCTGACGTCCGCTCTGACTCCGTCAATCTAGGTTCGAATCCTAGTCCCCCAACCAACACTTTATCTTCGTCCGCCTAAATTTTTCCGGCTGCACAAACACCAACAAATGCGATGCGATCGGCTTCCGGTCGGAAGCGTTCTACTGCGCCTTCGACTTTTATGGATCCGATATTGCCGCTGCCATTGCGTTTCATCATCCGATTCATGCGGACTTAAAGCGGCGATTCAGCGGAACCCGAAAACCTGAGTCTTTTGAATCGCTTGGCGCGATGCGTTGAATCAGGTCCGCTTCAGGCTGCGATTCCGCTTTAACGGCTTCGCGTATCGCGAAAGGCGGGCTTTCCGGCGGCGACTGAGGCGCGGACTTCATCCGAATTCTCGCCGTGCCGCGGCGACGGTTTGTCGTATTGCAGCGGCGTGCCCGCCATCACGATCGGCGCGCGAACGCCGGGGATCGAGCCGCCCTTCGCGCTCGCATCCGGCAGATCGATCCGCATCTTGCGCGCGATCACCTGTGGATCTGAGAACACCTCGTCGATCGAGCGGATCGGGCCCGCCGGAACGCTGGCTTGCTCGAGCGCCGCCAGCAAATCGGCGCGTGTGCGAAGTTTCGTCTTCGCCATCAGCGCGGGAATAAGGGTTGCGCGGTTTTCGTTGCGCTTGCCGTTCGAGGCATAGCGCGGATCGTCGCGCACTTCGGGCAGACCGAGGACATCGCAGAAGCTCTTGAACTGGCCGTCGTTGCCGACGGCGATAATCATGTAGCCGTCCGACGTCTCGAACGCCTGATAGGGCACGACATTCGGATGCGCGTTGCCCATGCGGCGCGGCGCCTTTCCGGAAACGAGATAATTCAGCGCCTGATTTGCGAGCACGCTCGTCTGCACATCCATGAGGCTCATGTCGATGTGCTGGCCATCGCCAGTTTTCATGCGCGCGATCAGCGCCGCCTGAATGGCGATCGCGGAATAGCAGCCCGTAAAAACATCGACATAGGCGACGCCCGTGCGCATCGGCTCGCGATCCGGCTCGCCGGTGATGTCCATGATGCCGCCCATCGCCTGAATGATAAGATCGTAGCCCGGCCGGCTCGCGTAAGGCCCGGTCTGCCCGAAGCCTGTGACGGAGCAGTAGATGACCTTCGGGTTGATCGCTTTCACGCTCTCGTAATCGAGGCCGTACTTCTTCAGATCGCCGACCTTGTAGTTCTCGATGATGACGTCGGCTTCGCGGATGAGCGCGATGACGAAATCGATGTCTTCCTTCCGGGTGAAGTCGGCGAGCACCGAACGCTTGCCGCGATTGATCGCGTGATAATACGCGGCGGAAAGATTTTCGCCGCTCTTGCCCTCGACATAAGGCGGACCCCAGGTCCGCGTCTCGTCGCCCTGCCCGGGACGCTCGACCTTGATCACGTCGGCGCCAAGATCGGAAAGAATTTGCCCGGCCCATGGACCTGCGAGCACGCGCGCAAGCTCCAGCACCTTGATGCCGTCCAGCGGTGCGGTCATCGGACGAACTTACTGCGAGAATGCCTGGATGCCGGTGATGCCGCGGCCGAGGATGAGCGCATGAATGTCATGCGTACCCTCGTAGGTATTCACCGTTTCCAGATTCATCACGTGCCGCATGACATGATACTCGGCAGTGATGCCGTTGCCGCCATGCATGTCGCGTGCGACCCGCGCGATATCGAGCGCCTTGCCGCAGTTGTTGCGCTTGATGATCGACACAGCTTCCGCGTTGCAGCGGTCCTCGTCCATCAGGCGCGTCACGCGGAGTGCTGCCTGAAGGCCGAGCGCGATCTCGGTCTGCATGTTCGCGAGCTTCAGCTGCACGATCTGGGTCGCTGCGAGCGGCCGGCCGAACTGCTTGCGGTTCATCGTGTAATCGCGCGCGGCGGCCATGCAGGCTTCCGCGGCACCCATCGCGCCCCAGGCGATACCCAGACGCGCACGGGTGAGACAGCCGAACGGGCCGGCGAGACCTGAGACGTTCGGGAGAATTGCGTCCTCGCCGACTTCGACGCCCTCCATCACGATTTCGCCGGTGATCGAAGCGCGGAGCGAAAGCTTGCCTTCGATCTTCGGCGTCGTGAGGCCCTTCATGCCGCGTTCAAGAACGAAACCGCGAATACGTCCGCCATCGGCGTCCGACTTCGCCCAGACGACGAAGACGTCGGCGACCGGCGCGTTCGTGATCCAGAGCTTCGCGCCCGTAAGCTTGTAGCCCTTCGCGGTCTTCTCCGCGCGCGTACGCATGCCGCCCGGATCGGAGCCGTGATCCGGCTCAGTCCAGCCGAAGGCGCCGACGATTTCGCCGGTGGCGAGCTTCGGCAGGTACTTCATCCGCTGTTCTTCGGAGCCATATGCATAGATCGGATACATCACGAGCGAAGACTGCACGCTCATCGCGGAGCGATAACCGGAGTCCACGCGCTCGATCTCGCGCACAGCCACGCCATAGCTGACGTAGTTCAGGCCCGCGCCGCCGTATTTCTCCGGCAGCGTCGAGCCGAGAAGACCGAGCGAACCCATTTCGGTCATGACCGAGCGGTCGTATTTCTCCTGAAGGAAAGCCTCGGTTACGCGCGGCAGCAACTTCTCCTGTGCGTAGGAGCGGGCCGTATCGCGCACCATGCGTTCGTCGTCCGTGAGCTGGCTTTCCAGATCGAACGGGTCTTCCCAGTTCGACGAGACGGCGGATGCGGGCTTGGCGGATTCTTTCGCGAGCGGCTTGTTCATATGAAATCCTCGGCGGTTTCCTCGAAGCGGCGCGGGGTTCGCCGCGCTGCACATTTCATGTTCTTGGCTATAAACCCGGCGCGCGGCGAGCGCCAGCCGGTCGACCCGGTAGCCAGCGCATGGCTGCCCGCGCTATGACCACCACGCGGAACCGATCTCGCTAAATAATGGAGTTCACGACATGAATCTCGGCCGGATGCTGAAAGCCCGCGCTGCGGAAGGACGCCCCGTTCGCGCAGGGCTGATCGGAGCGGGAAAATTCGGCTCGATGTTTCTGGCGCAGGCGAGAACGACGCCCGGCCTGCACGTACTCGGTATCGCCGATCTTTCCGGACAGCGCGCCCGCGATGCGCTGAAGCGCACGGGATGGGATGAGACGCAGATCGCGCGGGATTTAGGAGACGCGCTCAAGTCCGGAAAGACCGCGATCACCGAAGATGCCATGGCGCTGATCAACGCCGACGGACTTGATGTCGTGCTGGACGTGACCGGCAGTCCCTCCGCCGCGATACGGCATTGCCTTGCCGCGTTCAAAGCGCGGCGGCATTTCGTGAACGTAACGGTCGAAGCGGATGTGCTCGCGGGGCCGCTGCTTGCGAAACTCGCGAAGGAAGCCGGCGTCGTCTATGCGCTCGCCTATGGCGACCAGCCTGCGCTCGTCTGCGAAATGGTGGATTGGGCGGAAGCCTGCGGCTTCCGCGTGGTTTCCGCGGGTAAAGGTACGAAATACCTGCCCGAGTATCCGCAATCGACGCCAGACACCGTGTGGAACTACTACGGCATGACCGCCGAGCAGGCGGCGAACGCCGGCATGAACTCGCAGATGTTCAACTCGTTTCTCGATGGCACGAAATCGGCAATCGAGATGGCCGCGATCTCCAATGCAACCGGGTTGCAAGCGCCGCGAGACGGTCTCGCCTTCCCGCCCTGCGGCGCGGACGAACTGCCGAAACATCTCATTCCGCGGGCGGCGGGTGGCGTACTCGAGGAAAGCGGAATGGTCGAAGTCGTCTCCAGCCTCCATCGCGACGGCTCGCCGGTCGAGCGCGATCTGCGCTGGGGCGTCTATGTCGTCTTCGAAGCGGGCTCCGACGATGCACGCGCGGAATATACGCGCCGCTGTTTCGCGGAATACGGCATGGTTACCGACAAGTCCGGCCGCTATTCAGCGCTCTATCGCCCCTATCACATGATAGGGCTGGAGCTCGGCATCTCAGCCGCCGCGGCCGTGCTGCGCAACGAAGCGACCGGAATTGCCGACGCATTCCGGTCGGATGTCGCCGCAGTCGCCAAACGCGACCTCGCCGAAGGAGAAATGCTCGACGGCGAAGGCGGATACACGGTCTATGGCAAGATCATGCGTGCCGAAGATTCGCTCGCTACAGGCGCCCTGCCGATCGGGCTCGCGCATAAAGTGAAGCTGAACAAGCGCGTTCCGGCCGGAAGCGCCGTCACCTGGCACGACGTCGCGATAGCCGAGGACGACACGGTAAAATTCCGCCGCGAAATGGAGCGTACCTTCGCGCCAAAGAAATCGGCCGCGGCGTAACTATTCAGCCGCTACGATCTTGTCCTTGCCGCCGCGCTTCGCAGGCGGCTTCTGCTGGATTTCCGGTTCCGGCTCGTTGATCACGGCGGCGATCTTCTGATCGTACTTGTCGAGATACATGTAGATCACGGGCGTGATGTAGAGCGTCAGCAGCTGCGAAAGAAGCAGGCCGCCGACGACTGCGACACCAAGCGGCTGACGCAGCTCTGCGCCCTCGCCCGCCCCGATCGCGATCGGCAGCGTGCCGAAGATCGCGGCCATGGTCGTCATCATGATCGGGCGGAAGCGCAGGAGCGCAGCCTCCCGGATCGATTCTTCCGCGCCCATGCCGTGGCGTCTTCGTTCGATCGCGAAGTCGATCATCATGATCGCGTTCTTCTTCACGATGCCCACGAGAAGCACGATGCCGATGATGGCGATGACTGAAAGGTCCATACCGAACAGGAGAAGGGTCAAGAGCGCGCCGATGCCGGCCGAAGGCAACCCCGACAGGATCGTCAGCGGATGGATGAAGCTTTCGTAGAGAATACCGAGGACGATGTAGATCACGAGGATCGCGGCAAGGATCAGGAGCGGCTGGCTCGACAGCGAGTCGCGGAACGCCTGTGCCGTGCCCTGAAAGCCTGTGGTCACGCTCGCGGGCAGATTGGAATCGCGCTCCACGCGCTGGATTGCAGCAACCGCTTCAGAGAGCGAAACGCCCGGAGCAAGGTTGAACGAAATCGTGACAGCCGGTTGCTGCTGCTGATGCGCGATCTGTAGCGGGCCTACGGTTCTGCGCATGGTCGCAATGGCGTCCAACGGTACCAGTTGCCCGGTCGCGGCACGCAGATAGGTGCGCGACAGGTCGGTTTCGTCGCGCTGGAAACGGCGCTGCGCTTCGACAATCACCTGAAACTGGTTATTTGCCGTATAGAGCGTCGCAACCTGCCGCGATCCGTACTGGCTGTAGAGCACGCTTCTGATCTGATCGTCGCCGATGCCGAGCGCGCGGGCCTTGTCGCGGTCGATATCGATGGTGAGTTGCGGATTGGTGATCTGAAGATCGGAGTTCACGTCACGCAGAATCTGCAACTCGGAGATTTTTTCCGTCAGTTGCGGTGCGAGGGAAAAAAGCGTGTCCGTGTCCGAACTCTGCAAAGTATACTGATAGAGCGCGCGTGCCGCGGTGCCGCCGACGGAGATGTTCTGGACCGGCTGGAAGAACGCCTTGACGCCGGGAACCTGCGCAACCGTCCGCCGCAAGCGCTGGATGATCTCGTTCGCACTTTCGGTTCGCTCGTGGCGCGGCTTCAGCGAAACGAACAGCCGGCCCGTATTCGTTGTGCGGCTGATACCGGTGGCGCCGGCGATGGACACCGCATAGGCGACGTCCTTATCCTTTCGCACCAGATCCGAGACTTCCTGCTGGCGTTGCGCCATCGCCTCGAACGAGGTGTCGGTGGCGGCTTCGATCGTGCCGGAGATGAAGCCCGTATCTTCGACGGGGAAGAACCCCTTCGGAACCCAGGCATAGAGCCCGATCACAATGAACAGGGTCGCGAAGGTCGCGATCAGCGTCGCCGGCCTGTGCTTCAATACGAAATCGAGCGACAGCTTGTACTTCTCCAGGCTCCAGTCGAATACGCGCTCGGACACCTGCATGAACCGGCCCGGCTTCTTCTCGTGATCGACCGGCTTCAGAAGACGTGCGCAGAGCATGGGCGTGAGCGTCAGCGAGACGAAGCCCGAGACGAGAATAGCAACGGAAATCGTTACCGCGAACTCGCGGAACACGCGGCCGACGATGCCGCCCATGAACAACACCGGAATGAAGACGCAAACCAGCGAGACGGTCATCGACACGATGGTAAAGCCGATTTCGCGTGCGCCGGTAATCGCCGCCTGGAATGGCGGCATGCCTCGCTCGATGTAGCGATATATGTTTTCCAGGACGACGATAGCGTCGTCGACGACAAAGCCCACGCACAATACCAGCGCGAGCAAAGTCATATTGTTGATCGAGTAACCGAGCACATACATCGCCCCGAACGTGCCGACGATGGACAGCGGCAAAGCGAGCGCCGGAATCATTGTCGCGCGGCCGGAGCGCAGGAACAGGAAAATCACCAGCACCACCAGCACCACGGCTTCCAGGAGCGTGCGCTGCACGGCGCTCACCGAGTTGCGGATCGAGATCGAACGGTCGATCAGAACTTCGATGCTGATAGCGCCCGGCACCGAAGCCCGGAATTCGGGCAAGCGGCGCTTCACGTTGTCGACGACATCGATGGTGTTCGCGTCGGGCTGACGGTAGATCGCGAGATTGATCGCGCGCTTGTCATTGTACCAGCCGGCGATGCGCTCGTTCTCGACGCCGTTTTCGACGATGGCGACATCGGTCAGTTTGATCGGCGCGCCGTTGCGCCAGGCCACAATCAGGTCCTGATACCTCTTCGCATCGGCCTGCTGCGAGCCCATATCGAGCGTAAGGTTCTGCTTTGGACCCGCGATCACGCCGAGCGGGGAGTTCGTCGTCGCAGAGGCAATCGCCTGATTGATTTCGGTCAGCGATATGCCGCGCGCCGCAATCGCCTCAGGATTGATGCGAACGCGAAGCGCATATTTCTGGCCGCCGAAAACGTTGACCTGCGCGACGCCGGTGATCTGGGAAATCTGCTGGCCGATCACCGTCTCGGCATATTCGTTCACGACCGATAGCGGCAGCGTGTCCGATACCAGCGAAAGGAACAGAACCGGGGCGTCCGCAGGGTTCACCTTGCGGAAACTCGGCGGCGTGGTCATTTCAATCGGCAGATTGCGCTGCGCGACCGAAAGCGCCGACTGCACGTCCAGCGCCGCGGCGTCGATATCGCGGTTGAGGTCGAATTGAATCGTGATCTGCGTCGACCCGGTCACGCTCGACGAGGTCATCGAAGTAATGCCGGCAATCGTCGCAAGCTGCCGCTCGATCGGAGTCGCCACCGTCGCGGCGATGATTTCGGGGTTCGCGCCCGGGAGCGATGCCGTAATATTGATGGTCGGGAAATCCACGCGCGGCAATGCCGAGACGGGCAGCAGGCGATAGCCGAATATGCCAGCCATGATGATCGACACCATCAGAAGTGTCGTCAGCACCGGCCTGCGAATGCAAAGCTCGAAGAAATTCATCGTCAGGAGCCTGCCTGCCGCGATTTGATTTCGACGCGGCTGCCGTCGCGCAACGATAGCTGCCCGTCGATAACGACGGTCTCGCTGCCCTCGAGCCCTTCGGTGAGAACCGTCTCTCCATCCGCCGTGCGCAGCACTTTTACGTTGCGGACACGGGCGACATTTTTCTCGATCACGAAAACGAAAGTGCCCTTCTGCCCGCTTTGCACCGCCTCCGCAGGAACCGTGAAGAGATTGGCATCTGTGCGAAGCGTGACTCGTACCGAGGCGAGCGTGCCGGGCCAGAGCTTCTCGTCGCTGTTCTCGAAAATGCCGCGCACAAGGATCGTTCCGGTTTGCGGATCGACCGTATTCTCGATGAATGCCACCTTGCCGCCGCTCAGCGTCAATTCGCTCTGAAACTGAACCTCGACCTTCGCCGTGTCCCCGGCGGTACGCAGTTCGGGAATGAAGCGCTCGGGAATGCCGAACGCAACATAGATCGGAGCGATCTGATTGATGGTTGCGAGCGGCGTGCCCGCGTCCGCGGAACGCACGATCGCGCCTTGCCTAACGTTCGCGATGCCGATGCGGCCCGAGACCGGCGCCTTCACATCGTAATAGGTCCGGAGCACGCGAAGGTTCTGAAGATTGGCTTCGTTCTGCGCACCCGTCGCTTTCAGGACCTCGACATTCGTCTTGGCGTCGGCTTCCTGGACCTGCGAGATCGTGCCCTTCGCAACCAGACCTGCGATGCGCTCGCTGTCGCGCTCCGCTTTCTCGATCTGCGCCTTGTCGCGCGTCAACGTCGCTTCCGCCTGCTTGATCTGCGCGTCGATGGCGCGGCTGTCGAGCGTAAACAGGATATCGCCTTCGTTGACCTTCGCGCCGTCCTCGAAGTGAACCTTGAGCACCTGACTGTCTACGCGCGAGCGGATCGAAACCGAAACGAGCGGCTGTACGGTTCCGAGCGACTCGACGCGGAACGGAACGTCCTTGCGCTGCGCCTTGCCCACGAGCACTGCAATCGATGGCGTGCCCTTTTTCTTCTGCTGTGCGGTTTGCGTGCCTGAGCCGCCAAAGGTCCACCACAGGCCCGTGGCGACGAGCGCAACGCAGGCGGCGATGACGAGATAGCTTTTGGGCGATATTTGAACTTTAGCGGCCATTGAACTTCCGGCATTACTTGCGGCGACCGGTCACCGAACCGGGCATGCTGCTTCTAACATCCTATTGAACTTAGCAGGATTAAGTTGCTGTAAGAGTTACCGGACGGGAACTGCCAGCAGGGCCAGAAAATGCTGCGTTGCCAAGGGGCTAGCCGGACCCGCAAGGGCCATGCATTTAGGCCTAGGCGGCGAGCCCGCCCGCACGCTCGATGAAGCCCGCGATCTCCTCGACCCCCTTACGAGCTTTCAGATTGGCAAACACGAAGGGGCGCTCCCCTCGCATCCGCTTGGAATCCCGGTCCATCACTTCCAGCGATGCGCCGACCAGCGGTGCCAGGTCTATTTTGTTTATGACGAGCATATCCGAGCGCGTGATGCCGGGACCGCCCTTGCGCGGGATTTTTTCTCCGGCGGACACGTCGATGACATAGATCGTGATATCGGCGAGTTCCGGCGAGAAGGTCGCCGCCAGATTGTCGCCGCCGGACTCTACCAGAACGAGATCGAGCTTCGGGAACTTGCTGCGCATTTCCGAGATCGCGCGCAGGTTGATCGAGGCGTCTTCGCGGATCGCGGTGTGCGGGCAGCCGCCCGTCTCGACGCCCATAATACGTTCGGCCGGAATCACGCCCGTGCGCGTCAGAATCTCAGCGTCCTCTTTCGTATAGATGTCGTTCGTGATCGCGCAGAGATCGTAGCGGTCGCGGAACACCTCGCAGAGCCGCTCCATCAGCATCGTCTTGCCGGAACCGACCGGCCCGCCGATGCCGACGCGAAGGGGGCCGCTTCTTTCAACCTTGCTCATGACCGGAACAACCTTGTGTATTGCGTTTCGTGTTTCATGCTGGCGATATCCGAGCGTATCGCCGCACCGCCCACATCATCCAGCGTGGATTTTTCGGCGCGGCCGGCAATGTCGCGAACCGCAGGCGTCAGCGCCGCGACGATTCTCGTGCCGTCGGTCTGGCCGAGCGGGATGAGCCGCACGGCGGCTGACACGAAATTCGAGACAACGGCGAGCAGATAAGATTCCAGAGTCGCGCGGAGCGGGATTCCGTATGCCGCTGACGCGACGCCAACTGCAACCGGGTAGGCCACTTCCTTACCGGTGGTGCCGATGATTTTTTCAAGCGCCTTGTTCGGCCACGCGGCGCTTACGGTATTCATGAAGGCTTCGCCCTGCGCCATCGTTTCCAGCCTGCGCTCTTTAGAAGGCGCAAGCGCCGCAGCGAATTCCGCAAGGCTGCGAAGCGATTCAAATTCCTTGGTGCTTGCCGCGCGATGCGCGCCTGCCAGCAACACGGCATCCGACCACGGCCCGCCGCATTCGATGAGATCGCCGATCCACGCTTGGGTGGATTTTGCATCCGTTACATCGCCGGATTCGAACGCCCATTCGATGCCGTGGCTATAGGCGAACGAACCGACCGGAAAGGCCGGCGAAAGCCACGCGAGAAGCGGCAGCACATCGCCTGCACTCGAGGATTTCGCTTTAGCGTTTGTGGACATGACCGTGATGGTGATGGCCGTGCTCATGATCGTGGTGGTGATCATGCGCGTGATCGTACGAATGGTCGTGGCCGCAACCGCAGTTGTCGCCATGTTCATAATCGTGGTTATGCGCATGATCATGGCCGTGATGATGGTGGCCGTGCGCATGCGCGGTTTCCTCCGCGTAAGCGCCACCCTCGGGATCGAACGGCGCTTCGATGCGCGCGACCTTCGCTCCCAGCTTCACCATCAGTTCTTCCAGCACATGGTCGCGCCCGATGCGGATACGATCCGGGAGAATTTGTGCCGGCACATGGCGGTTGCCGAGATGCCAGGCGATGCGCGTGAGATGATGCGGGTCGCCCGCGGTGATTTCCGCGATCGGCTCGCTCGCCGCGATCACGCGCACGACGCGGCCGTCTTCAAGCTTCAAGCCGTCGCCGTCATGCAACATCGTGGCTTCGGCGAGATCGAGCAGGAACACCGTGTCTTTCGCGCCGCGCATGGCGATACGGCGGCGGTGACGGCCATCATGCGGCAGTTCGATGGTGTCGGCTTCGCCTGCGCGATTCCAGTGACCGGACGGCAGGACTTCGGTGGCGCGGATCATTGCTTCGTACTCACTCTTCCTGCGTCATGGCCGGGCTCGTCCCGGCCATCCACGCCTTCCTTATATCAACGCTGCAAAGTCGTGGATGCCCGGCAAATGATGTCGGGTTTACCCGACATCATCAACTGTTGATACACAAGTCGGCTATAGCCGACTTGTGTGCCGGGCATGACGAAATTAGAACAGAAAATACCGCTGCGCCATCGGCAGAACCTTCGCGGGTTCGCAGACCAGCAGTTCGCCGTCCGCCCGCACCTCGTAGGTCTCCGCGTCGATCTCGATGTTCGGCGTGGCGTCGTTGTGGATCATGCTCTTTTTCGAGATGCCGCTGCGGGTATTCTCGACCGCAACGAGTTCCTTCTCGACACCGAGCTTCTGCTTCAAGCCGCTATCGACCGCCGCCTTCGAGACGAATACCACCGAAGACGCGGTGCGCGATTTGCCCATCGCACCCCACATCGGGCGGTAATGCACCGGCTGCGGCGTCGGGATCGAAGCGTTCGGATCGCCCATCTGCGCGGCGACGATCGAACCGCCCTTCAGGATCATGTCGGGCTTGGTGCCGAAGAAGGCCGGCGACCAGATCACGAGATCGGCGAGCTTGCCCTTCTCGACCGAACCGATGTGCTTCGAGACGCCATGCGCAATCGCAGGATTGATCGTGTACTTCGCGATGTAGCGCTTGGCGCGGATGTTGTCGTTGCCCTTCTCGCCTTTGAGCGAGCCGCGCTGCTTCTTCATCTTGTCGGCGGTCTGCCAGGTGCGCGTCGCGACTTCGCCGATGCGGCCCATGGCCTGACTGTCCGACGACATCATGGAAAGCGCGCCGATGTCGTGGAGAATGTCTTCAGCCGCAATCGTTTCGCGGCGGATACGGCTCTCGGCGAACGCAAGATCTTCCGCGATACCCGGATCGAGATGATGACAGACCATGAGCATGTCGAGATGCTCATCCAGCGTGTTCACCGTGAAAGGCCGCGTCGGATTGGTCGAAGACGGCAGCACGTTCGGAA
>CAZFPR010000017.1:17539-18689 GCA_964521045.1 uncultured Hyphomicrobiales bacterium | reverse complement strand
GGCGTGAATGGTGCGGCCCTTGAACGCCTTGATCGTGTCTTCGACGAAACCGGACTCGTTCAACGTGTCGGAGTGCAGCATCACCTGCACGTCCATCTGGTCGGCGACGGTGAGGCAGCAGTCGATTGCTGCCGGCGTCGTGCCCCAGTCTTCGTGCAATTTGAGCGCGCAGGCGCCGCCGAGCACCATTTCTTCCAGCGCGCCGGGAAGCGAAGCGTTCCCCTTGCCGGAAATGCCGATGTTGATCGGCACTTCGTCCATCGCCTGAATCATGCGACCGATGTGCCACGGCCCGGGCGTACAAGTTGTTGCCAGCGTACCGTGTGCGGGGCCGGTGCCGCCGCCGAGCAGCGTAGTGACCCCCGACATCAGCGCGTCGTCGATCTGCTGCGGGCAGATGAAGTGGATGTGACTGTCGAAGCCGCCGGCGGTGACGATCTTGCCCTCGCCCGCAATCGCTTCGGTGCCGGGACCGATGATGATGTCGATGCCCGGCTGAATGTCCGGATTGCCGGCCTTGCCGATCGCGACGATCCTGCCGTCTTTAATCCCGATGTCGGCTTTGACGATGCCCCAGTGATCGAGGATCACGGCGTTGGTGATGACCGTATCGACAGCACCCTGCGCGCGCGTGACCTGCGACTGGCCCATGCCGTCGCGGATCACCTTGCCCCCGCCGAACTTCACCTCTTCGCCGTAGGTGGTGAAGTCCTTCTCGATCTCGATGAAGAGTTCGGTATCTGCGAGCCGCACCTTGTCGCCGGTCGTGGGTCCGAACATGTCCGCATAAGCGGCGCGCGACATTTTACTCATGATGCGGCTCTCGCATTTAGCTGTCGCTGGTCTGCGGCAGCAGTTTCATGTGTTTGCGCAGCACGACGCGGCCGTCGTCCTGCAAGGTGAAGTCGATTTCGTCTCCGGCATCCAGATCCCAGAGGCGGCGAAGAACGACGGGCAGCGTGACCTGCCCCTTCGAGGTGAGCGTCGCGCGTGCGCGATAATTCAGTTTGTGCGGCATGGTCCGGCTTCCTTCTTCCCGTAAGGAGAAAGTAAGGAGCCTCGCCGTTTATGGTTAACGAGCGGTTAATCACAGCTTTCCCATCACATCCTGCCGGAAGCCATAGACCTCGCGCTTGCCGGCCATTGCGAC
>CAZFPR010000017.1:7991-17529 GCA_964521045.1 uncultured Hyphomicrobiales bacterium | reverse complement strand
TTCGCGGCTCTGCCCCGGCTCGAAGCGGACGGCTGTGCCGGACGCGATCGCGAGCCGCATTCCGCGCGTTTTCTCGCGGTCGAATTTCAGCGCCGGGTTCGTCTCATAGAAGTGATAGTGCGAGCCGACCTGAATCGGCCGGTCGCCGGTGTTCGCGACCTTGATCTTCAAGGTCGCGCGGCCAGAATTGAGTTCGATATCGCCCTTGGCGGTGATGATCTCGCCGGGCACAGGCTTCGGCTTTGCCTTGCCCTTCTTCTTCGTGGCCGCCGCGCGGATCGGGTTGTGCACGGTGACAAGCTTGGTGCCGTCCGGGAATGTCGCTTCCACCTGCACGTCGTGGATCATCTCGGCGACGCCATCCATCACCTGACTTGCCTTCAGGACCTTCGCGCCGTCGCGCATAAGCTGTGCCACAGTTTTCCCGTCGCGCGCGCCTTCAACTACATAATCAGTGATCAGCGCGATCGCCTCCGGATGATTGAGCTTCACGCCGCGCTTCAGGCGCTTGCGCGCGACTTCCGCCGCCATGGCGACGAGGAGCTTGTCTTTTTCTCTGGGCGTCAGATTCATGCTTGCCTCGAACTATAGGGAGTATGCGCGTGGCGGCGGCGTGCCTGCCGCTTCCAGCGCGGAAAGAACTGCGGCGCGGAGCGAAATCGAATCTTCCGCGAGAATGCGCGCGACGAGCAGTCCATCGAACGCGCTTGCACCGGCTTCAACGCCTTCACTATTCAGCGCATCGCGAACCGCATCGAGTTTGCCCATGGCATCGTTTGAGACGCAGATCATTGTCGCCATCGCGATCTTGCCGTTCATGGCGGCTCGGCGATTGAGCGTAGATTTGACATCACCTTCAAGCGTCAGCGCATCGGCAAAAATCAGCTTGCCGTCCCGGCGTATACGCCAACGATCCCGCAGGAGCCCGCGTTCGACCTTCTCGCCCATGGCGTCGCGGCCGAAGACGACCGCCTCGCAGATCGCAAGCGACCCCTCTGGAGAAACATCGGCCTCGATCTCGCGCTCGACGCGCGCCCGGTCGAACAGGATGGTTTCCTGCGGCAGCCAGAACAGCTCCGCGCCTGCTTCCGCTTTCAGGGAAACCGAAATCCTCGAAGTCAAACCATTCGACCGGTAGATTTTCTCGGCAGCCTGACTCGTGATCGAGAGCGAGGCATCCTCGCGGGCTTCGATCTCGAACTGCAATTTGTCCCCGCCGACGATACCGCCCGCGGTGTTGATCAGGATCGCTTCGAGGCGTTCTCCCCGGACACGCGGGAAACGCACGCGCAAGGGGCCGCTCTCGGCGACATCTCCGGCAGCGCTCCCGGAATCCGTATGCACGGCGACAAGCTTCAGTGCGCCGCTCGCGCGGATCGAGGCCGGTAGCGTAGCAGGCGCTGCTACCTCAGAGGGAAAGACGTTGACGGACATCGGTCGACTGCATCATCGCGCGATCGCCGGAGAGAATGAACTGGCCGCGCTCCATCACCGCGAAAGTGTCCGCAAGTTCGGCGGCAAAGTCAAAATACTGCTCCACCAGCAGGATCGCGATATCGCCGCGGTCGCGGAGGTATTTAATGGCGTTGCCGATATCTTTGATGATCGATGGCTGGATGCCCTCGGTCGGCTCGTCGAACACGATCAGCTTCGGGCGCATGGTCAACGCGCGTCCGATAGCGAGCTGCTGCTGCTGGCCGCCGGAAAGATCGCCGCCGCGGCGGCGGGTCATGGTCTTCAGTACGGGAAAGAGCGAGTAGACGTCCTCCGGGATCGAGCGGTCGGCGCGCTTCAGCGGCGCGAACCCGGTCTCGAGATTTTCCTCGACCGTCAGGAGCGGGAAGATTTCGCGGCCCTGCGGAACGAAGGCGATGCCCATGCGCGCGCGATCGGCGGGCGCGGTTGCACTGATATTTCTGCCCTCGAACGTGATGGAGCCGTTTGCAATCGGATGCTGGCCAACAATCGCACGAAGCAGCGAGGTCTTGCCGACGCCGTTGCGGCCGAGCACGCAGGCGACCTTGCCGGGCTCGACCTTCAACGAGACGCCGCGCAGTGCCTGGGCGGCGCCGTAGAAGAGGTCGATGTTGTTCACTTCCAGCATCGTCAGCGCCCCAGGTAGACTTCGATTACGCGATCGTTCTCGGATACGTCGTCGATCGTGCCTTCCGCGAGAACCGAGCCTTCGTGCAGACAGGTGACCTTCACGCCGAGCTCGCGCACGAACACCATGTCATGCTCGACCACGACGACCGAGCGTTCCTTGTTGATCTCTTTCAGGAGTTCCGCGGTCTGATGGGTTTCCGCATCGGTCATGCCGGCGGCAGGCTCGTCGACCAGCAAAAGCTTCGGCTCCTGCGCCAAGAGCATGCCGATCTCGAGCCATTGCTTCTGGCCATGCGAGAGGCCGCCCGCGAGGCGCTCGCGGTGATCGCCGAGCCGCGTGACGCCGAGCAGTTCCTCGATGCGCCTCGTCTCGCCTGCGCTTTCCTTCCAGATCAGGTTCGAGCCCGGTCCACGCGGGCCCGCAAGCGCAAGCACAAGATTGTCATAAACCGTATGATGCTCGAATACGGTCGGCTTCTGAAATTTGCGGCCGATGCCAAGCGTGGCGATGCCCGCTTCATCTAGCATCGTGAGATCGACCTGACCCTGCTCGAACAACACGTCTCCAGAGTCCGGCCGCGTCTTGCCGGTGATCACGTCCATCATCGTGGTCTTGCCGGCACCGTTCGGCCCGATGATCGCACGCATTTCGCCCGGCTCGATGACAAGCGAGAGCGCGTTCAGCGCTTTGAAGCCGTCGAAGGCAACCGAGACGCCGTCCAGATAGAGCAATGCAGTAGTTGTTTTCATGGCCTACTCCGCCGGACTCGGCTGCGTGGCGGCGCCATTTACGGCACCGTCCTTGGATTTCCTGCGCGGAAGATATTTGTCGATGAGATCGCCGAACGTTCCGACGATGCCTTTCGGCATCAGGAGCGTTACGAAAACGAACAGCGCGCCGAGCGCAAAGAGCCAGTACTGCGCGAGCGGAATGCCTTGAAACGGTGTCGTGAAAAAGAGTGCCATCAATGCACCGGCAGTCACTCCCGCCGCTTCAGGCCGCGTCGAAAGGATCAGGGTTGCCAAACCAATCCCGGCGACGATCAGCCCTGCATAGGTACCGATGGTACCGGGAATGTAAGACCCGAGAAGAGCAAGAACCGCACCGAACACGACACCAGCCAGCGCGGGCAGGCGGAACTTCCAGACGAGATAAGCGGCAAACGCAAATACGCCCGCTCCGAACAACCAGAACGGCGCTATGAGTCCGCCGGTGAACAGCGTCTTTGCGTAGTTCACGACGAAGGCGCCGAGTGCCGCACCGACCAGCGTGCCGCGCCCGCCGACCGCGACCCAGATGATGATCTCGATCGAATTTCCGGGAGAAAATTCGCCCGGGTTGATGATGCCGACCTGCGGGACATAAAGCGCGCCGGCGATACCCGCGAGGCACGCGGAAACGACGAAGGCGACGAGCTTATAATTCTCTACCCGATAGCCGATGAAGCGCGCGCGGGACTCCTGATCGCGTATCGCGATCAGCACCTTGCCGAACTTCGACGTCACCATCCAGCGGCATAGAAGATAGCCGAGCACAAGAAAAATCGCCGAAAGCATGAAGAGCACGATCCGCGTGCCTTGCGCCTGCACGTTGAAGCCGAGGATATACTTGAAGTAGGTAAGGCCGTTGTTGCCGCCGAAGCCGAAATTGTTGCGGAAGAAGGCGAGCAGCAAGGCGAATGTCAGCGCCTGCGTGATGATCGAAAGATAGACGCCGGTCACGCGCGAGCGGAACGCGAACCAGCCGAACACGAAAGCGAGCACGCCCGGCACCGCAACGACCATGAAGGCGGCGAAGATGAACCAGTCGAAGCCGTACCAGAACCACGGCAGCTCCTTCCAGTTCAGGAACACCATGAAATCCGGCAGCACAGGATGCGCGTAGACGCCGCGCGGGCCGATCTGGCGCATCAGGTACATGCCCATCGCGTAGCCGCCGAGCGCGAAGAATGCGCCGTGACCGAGCGAGAGAATGCCGGCATAGCCCCAGACGAGATCGACCGAGAGCGCCAGGAGCGCGTAGCAAAGATACTTGCCGAGCAGCACCATGACATAGGTCGGGATATGGAACGGGTTCGTCGGCGGCAGCAGGTTGAGCAGCGGCACGACGATGGCCATGGCGAGCACCGCGCCGACGAAAATCTTCCCGCGGCCGTCGAGCAGGCGAAGAATGAGCGGCTGTTGCATCACGCTTCCACCGCCCTGCCCTTGAGCGCGAACAATCCGCGCGGCTTCTTCTGAATGAAGACGATGATCAGCACCAGGATCAAGATCTTGCCGAGCACTGCGCCCGCAAAGGGCTCGAGGAACTTGTTTGCGATGCCGAGCGAGAGTGCCGCGATCAGGGTACCGAAAAGGTTTCCGACGCCGCCGAACACGACGACGAGGAAGCTATCGATGATGTAGCCTTGGCCGAGGTTCGGCGAAACGTTATCGATCTGCGAGATTGCGACGCCAGCGATGCCCGCAATGCCCGAGCCGAGACCGAAGGTCAGCGCATCGACGTAGCTGGTCTTGATCCCCATCGAGGATGCCATGCGGCGGTTCTGCGTCACCGCGCGCATTTCCAGCCCGAAGCGCGTGAAGCGCAGGACGAAAAGAAGCGTCGCGAAAACCGCCATCGAGAACACGATGATCCAGAGACGGTTGTAAGTGATCGAGAGACCGCCGAGTTCGAATGCGCCCGACATCCAGCTCGGCGCGCCAACTTCGCGGTTGGATGAGCCGAACGCGGTGCGTATCGCCTGCTGGAGGATCAGCGAAAGGCCCCAGGTGGCAAGCAGCGTCTCGAGCGGCCGGCCATAGAGGAAACGGATGATGCCGCGCTCGATCAGCACGCCCACAAAGCCCGCAATCAGAAACGCAAGCGGCAGCGCGATCGCAAGCGAGTAATCGAACAGGCCGGGATAGTTCTGCCGGATCACTTCCTGCACCACGAAGGTGACATAGGCGCCGATCATCACCATCTCGCCGTGCGCCATGTTGATGACACCCATCACGCCGAAGGTGATGGCGAGACCGATCGCGGCAAGCAGCAATATCGAACCGAGCGAAAGCCCGTACCAGACGTTCTGGCTGACTTCCCATAACGCAAGCGAGCGCTCGACCGCGGAAATCGCCGAAGCCGCCGCCGCCTTCACATCAGGAGATGCGTTTGCGGGAACCGCACGTAGCAGCGAAAGCGCGTCGTTGTCGCCCTTCGCCGCGATGATCTGGATCGCGGCGATCCGGTCCTTCTCCGAGGCGTTCGCGGCGACGATCAGGATTGCCGCGCGCGCTTCGGCGAGCACCTTCTTGACGCGCGGATCGGTTTCCTTCGCAAGCGCCTCGTCGAGGAGCTTCAGCGAGGATGCGTCGCGGGACTTGAAGACCGCGCCTGCGGCGGCGAGACGCTTCTGCGGATCCGGCGACATCAGCCGCAGCGTGCCGAGTGTCGCATCGATCGTAGTGCGAATACGATTGTTCTGGCGCACCGCGCGCGCCGAAGCTGGCACGGACTCGGCAGCGCCGGTTGCGAGATTCTTCGCGCTGCCGTCAGCGGCGCGCAGGTAGACGTTCTTGGTAGCCGGGTCGAACAGGACTCGGCCCGCGGAAATTCCGGAGATCACGGCCTCCGCGTCCGCATGGCCGCTCGCAGCGATCGCCGTGATTGCATCGGCGGTATCGGCAAAGGAGTCGGCAGCCAGCTTCGGTAACGCGTCTTCGAACGGGCCGGCGGCAGCGGGATGCACGCATAAAAGCGCAATGAGGAGAGCGGAGGCAGCCGCGAGCTTGCGAGTAATCGCACGTATTGAGGTCATGACTGCGGGCCTTCCTGGGTGGGAGATCCGGGCGGGAGCATAACTCCCGCCCGTTTCGTCTCGAAATCAAGCGCGGATTACGAACCGCACTTCTTCGTCTTGGTGTTGTAGTTGCCGCACTTGAGCTTGACCCAGTCGGCAACGAGGTCCTTCGAACCTTCGAGGTACGGCGACCACGCAGCACCCGGAACGAGGCCGTCGGTCTTCCACACGACGTCGAACTGACCGTCCGCGCGGATTTCGCCGATGAAGACCGGCTTGGTGATGTGGTGGTTCGCGAGCATTTCCGACTCGCCGCCCGTGAGGTTCTTCGCCTTGATGCCCGGCAGCGCCTCGATGACCTTGTCGGGATCGAACGACTTGGCCTTCTCGACAGCCTTCACCCACATGGCGAAGCCTACGACGTGAGCTTCCATCGGGTCGTTGGTGACGCGCTTCGGATTCTTCGTGAAGGTCTTCCACTTCGCGATGAATTCCTTGTTGTCCGCGTTCTCGATCGACTGGAAGTAGTTCCAGGCGGCGAGATGGCCGACGAGGTTCGCAGTGTCGATGCCGGCGAGTTCTTCTTCGCCGACCGAGAACGCCACGACCGGGATCTGGTCGGCCTTGACGCCGAGATTGGCCAGTTCCTTGTAGAACGGCACGTTGGCGTCGCCGTTGATGGTGGAGACCACGGCGGTTTTCTTGCCGGCGGTGCCGAACTTCTTGATCGAAGCTACGATCGTCTGCCAGTCGGAGTGACCGAACGGCGTGTAGTTGATCATGATGTCTTCGTCCTTGACGCCCTTCGACTTCAGATAGGCTTCAAGGATTTTGTTCGTGGTGCGCGGATAGACGTAGTCGGTACCCGCGAGCACCCAGCGCTCGACCTTGTATTCCTTGGCGAGGTAGTCGACCGCAGGGATCGCCTGCTGGTTCGGCGCGGCACCCGTGTAGAACACGTTGCGCTCGGATTCCTCGCCTTCGTACTGCACCGGATAGAACAGGATCGAGTTCAGTTCCTTGAACACCGGCAGCACCGACTTGCGGGACACCGAGGTCCAGCAGCCGAACACGACCGAAACCTTATCCTTGTTGATCAGCTCGCGCGCCTTTTCGGCGAACAGCGGCCAGTTCGAAGCAGGATCGACGACGACGGCTTCGAGCTTCTTGCCGAGCACGCCGCCCTTCTTGTTCTGCTCTTCGATGAGCATGAGCATCACGTCTTTCAACGTGGTCTCGGAGATCGCCATCGTTCCCGACAGCGAGTGCAAGACGCCGACCTTGATGGTGTCCTGCGCGGCGGCGGGTGCCGCCGAGATCGAAACAGCCAGGGCAGCGGCTCCAGCCGCGGCGCAAAGCTTTTTGAAGATATTGAACATGAAAGCTCCCCATGAGGTTCGAGCCGGATTGGATCGAAGGCGCGCGAACATTGGCGGACGCTTACGCCGGGGAGAGGTATTGCAACGCACATGCCAGCCGCCGTTACAGGCGAATCCGCCAATAAAGACGGACCTCTTTTGAGCATGTGATTATTAATTAGGCTGCACGTATTTGACTGTATAAAAAATAGGCAGCCTTCGTGCCACGATAGCAGGCAGGGCCTAACGCCGAAGATTTGCCATCCGCTCGATCGCGCCATCCAGGGTCGCGTCGTGCTTCGCAAAGCAGAAGCGCACGACGCTCGTGACAGGATCTTCCGCGTAAAAGGCCGAGACAGGGATCGCCGCAACCTTGTTCTCGGTGACCAGCCGCTGGCAAAAGTCGCTGTCCCGCTCGTTGATCCCGAGTGCTGCGAGATCGACGTTCATGAAATACGTGCCCTGGCTCTCCAGTGGATCGAACCCAAGCTGCTTGAGGCCGCCGGCAAAGCGGTCGCGGGACCGCGCAAGCGTCGAGCGCGTCCCCAGAAAGTAGTCATCCGCCTTGCCGAGGCCGTAGGCCACCGCCGCCTGCAAGTTCGGCGGTGTCGTAAAGGTGATGAACTGGTGCGCCTTCGAAAGCCCGCGCATCAGCGCGGGCGAGGCGCAGACGAAACCGACCTTCCATCCCGTCAGGCAAAAGATTTTTCCGGCAGAACCAATCTTGACGGTTCGCTCGCGCATCCCCGGCACGCTGAGCATGGAGATATGCTTGCGGCCGTCGAACACGACGTGCTCCCAGACCTCGTCGCAGATCGCGACGGCGTCGAACTCCTCGCAGAAGCGCGCGAGCAGGTTCAGATCGTCCATCGAATAGACGATACCCGCGGGATTATGCGGATTATTGAACAGCACCGCTTTGGTCTTCTTCGAGAAGACCTTCTTCAAGGCGTCTTCCGTGATGCGCCAGTGCGGCGGCTCGAGTCTCACGAGCTTCGGGATACCGCCTGCCCGCTTCACCATCGGCAGATAGGAGTCATAAAGCGGCTGGAAAAGAACGACCTCGTCGCCCGGCTCGATCAGCGTGAGGATTGCGCCGGTCAGCGCCTCGGTCGCGCCTGAAGTGATCATCACTTCGGATTCAGGATCGAGCGAAACGTCCTGCCAATGCGCGTAGTGCTTGGCGACCGCCGCGCGTAGCTCAGGCAGCCCCATCATCGGCGGGTACTGGTTCCAGCCGGAGATAACGGCTTCCGCCGCTTTCCGGCGTACATCTTCCGGGCCGGGATCGTCCGGAAAACCCTGCCCCAGATTGATCGCGTTGTGCTCGCGTGCGAGCCGCGACATCACCTCGAAGACCGTGGTCGGCAGGTTGGCGAATACGGGATGCATCGAGGGATGTTACGCAGCTACGCTGTCGCGAGACAGCTCAGACTTTGGTTTCGACTTCGAGGCTGATCGGCACAGCCGAGAGCGCCTTGGAAACCGGACAGCCGACCTTGGCGCCTTCGGCGGCTTCCTTGATTTTCGCTGCGTCAGCGCCCGGCGCTTCGACGACGGTTTTCAGCTTGATGCCGGTGATGTTCGCACCCTTCTCGCCGAGGATCACCTCGACTTCGGCATCGGTGCTGATCGATTTCTGGTTGATGCCGGCGCGCATCAGCGCGAAGCCGAGCGCCATCGTGTAGCAGCCCGCATGTGCCGCGCCGATCAGTTCTTCCGGCGTGGTCTGCGAAGTGCCGCCCTCGAAGCGGGCCTTTGAGCTGTAGGGCGTATTTTTGAGTACGCCGGTCTTGGTCGAAATCGTGCCGGTGCCGTCCTTCGGCGAGCCTTCCCAATGGGCGCTGGCGTAGCTTTTCATCTTGGTTTCCCTTCTTGCTTGTTCTCTCGTTGCCGTTTTCGTCAGTCTTTTTGCTTCCACGGGACCAGCCGCGCAAGCCGTTTCGGATACCCTAGCAGCCTGCGGAAAGATTTCGAGCGTATCGGCGCAAAGCCGCCGCGCGGTTCCTGCACGAAGTCGAGCCGCGCTTCGGAGACGTTGTCGTCGTCAATATCTCGCACCACAAGGCGCGCATGACCGAAATCGATCCGGTTGCCGGGCCGCGGATTATCCTCGAACCGCTGATTGAAGAGTTCAGCCACCGTCATGTCGCGCTCTGCCGGTTCCACCTTCAAATCGTACATATCGGCGATCGCACCTATGCGAACGTCGCCCTTGAACGGGAACGCGGCCGAGGTTTCTTCGTCGATATAGCCCTCGTTCGGCGCGAACAGCCGGTCGAGCCGCTCCAC
>CAZFPR010000017.1:2175-7981 GCA_964521045.1 uncultured Hyphomicrobiales bacterium | reverse complement strand
TATCCGTAATCGCCGACGCGCAATGCTCCGGCCTCCTGTGGGGAGAGCACCGCTTCGTTCCGGATGATGAGTACCGGCTTCGCCCAGGCGGGCCAGGTGCCGTGACCGACCACCGGGCTGCCTTCGACACTCGGATAGCCGACGAGTTCTTCGTCCAGCTGTCCGGGCAAGTCGATTTCAATGCGCTTGACGGACGGCGCCGGATCGTCGAGCGCAACGCCCAGTCTGCGGCCGACCGTCGTCAGCGACCAGCCCTGTACGATCAGCGACACGACGACGACGACAAATGCGACGGTGAAATAGGTGTTGGCGTTCGGCACCTGCATCAAGGTCGGAATCGCCGCCAGAAAAATGGAAACGGCGCCACGCAGCCCGACCCAGGACATGAACGCTTTTTCGGAAGGCTGAAATCCGAACGGAGCGAGACAGAGCCAGACCGCAATCGGCCGCGCGACCACGATCAGGAAGAACGCAATCGCCAGCGCCGCCCAGAATGCCGGAAATAGTTTCGAAGGCGTCACCAGCAATCCCAGCATGATGAACATCGCGATCTGGCAGAGCCAGGTCAGCGTATCGTGGAAGGTCGTGATCGATGCGAAGGCGCGCACCGGACGATTGCCGAGCACGATGCCAGCGAGATAGACCGCAATAAATCCGGCGCCGCCGACTGCCACCGCCAGTGCGTAAATGAACAATGCGCTCGCGACGACAAGCAGCGGATGCATTCCTGACGGAAGCGAAATCCGGTTCAAGGCGAGCGATATGGCAAGACCGCCGCCGATCCCGACGATAAAGCCGAGGATCGTCTCGCGAAGCACTGCGAAAATGAGCGCGCCAGCGCTTGTCTCGATGCTTGCCATGACCATTTGCGCGAGCAGGATGGTCATGAAAACCGCGACCGGATCGTTCGTCCCGGACTCCATTTCGAGCGTTGCGCCGACGCGCCGCTTCAACTGCTGTCCACCGGCACGCAACAGGAAGAACACCGCCGCCGCGTCGGTAGAAGCGACAATCGATCCGACGAGAAGGCCTTCGATCAAAGTCAGGTTCAGCAGAAAGGATGCGAGCACCCCGACCAGTGCCGCGGTAACGATCACACCCAAGGTTGCAAGCGAGATTGCCGGATAAAACGCGCCGCGGAATGCCGCAAAGCGAGTGCGCAGACCGCCATCGAAAAGCACGATCGCCAGCGCCGCCGAGCCTACGAGATAGGTTGAGAAGAAATCGTCGAACTTTATCCCGCCGGGGCCCTCTTCTCCCGCGAGCAAGCCGACGAGGAGGAAGATCAGGAGCAGTGGAGCGCCAATCCGGGACGCCACCAGGCTCGAAAAGACGCCGAGAACGGCGAGCGCCGCGCCGATCAGGATGAAGAGGTTCGCGTCTTTTAGCTGGTCGAGCATTGGCGCTTCGGGTTGCGGTCCGTATTAGGGCCGGGAGGCGGTTTCCCGCCGCCCGGCCCTGTCGATGATTTCACATTATGTGAAAGGACGAACGGTTCGTCTCGAACCTTCTGCGGGATTCGAGGCTATTTTTAGTGGTTGTGGCCGTGGCCCTTTGCCGGACCAGCGCCCATGGCGCGCACTTCGAACTCGACTTCCACGGACCCCGCCTTCTCGAATACGAGTACGGCCTTGTAGCGCTGACCCGCGGCGAGCGGCTTCTTCAACTGCATCAGCATCAGGTGATAGCCGCCGGGCTCGAGCTTCACAGTCGCGCCGGCCGGAATGGCGAGGCCCTTCGCGAGCGGGCGCATCTTCATGACCCCGCCCTCGTTGGACATCTCATGCACCTCGGGCTGGCCCGCAAGATCGGTCGTGAACGACAAAAGACGATCGGCCGACAGGCCCTTGTTGGTGACGGCGAGATAACCGGCCGCGACCGAAGCGCCGGCGGGCGTTGCGCGCGACCACGGCGCCGAGATCACGAGATCGCCCTTGGTGATGTCGTGAGCGGCAGCAGGATTGGCCGCGAAAGCAGCGATGAACATGACGAAAGCGAGCGAAAGGATTCGCATCTGGATAACTCCGCAAGATTGCGTTCCGCGCTGAACGCGGAACATGGACTGACTGGGAAACTTCGTGGTTGTCAGCCCAGTGGCGGAGCCCTCGCGGAGCGGTTGTGCCGGCCCTGCGATTTTGCGGCTTCAACGGCGGCGAGCGGGTGGACGACGGCCGCTTGGACTACCACCCGTGCCGTATCTACCGCCGGAGGCAGGATCGACACTGAGCCACAAAGCGCGGGGCAGCAGTCGTGAGCGTTCTGCGGTCGCGGGTCGCCGGAAACAGGATCGATGCCCGGGCTGTCTTGGGCTCCCTGACTGCATAGCTGCCGGGACGGGTCGAACCCGTGTCCGAGGACCGGACCCACAACGCCACCCAGTACGATCGCGTAAGCGACGAGCAGGGCGAGGAAAGTGCGAACCGGGCGGCGCATGTGCATAAACCAGCTTTAGACGACCTTGCCGCCCCCTGCGAGGCGCTTGTGGACGCAGCGTCCAGACCGGCCTCAACCCCAAGAACCCACTGATTTGCAGGATTTTTCGTGTTCCGGCACGCTTTCGCGGCATTGAAAGGCCCCGGCTCGTTCGCTATACGAACCGCCACACATTAGAGTGCCGGCAAGCCTTTGACGGCGGCTCTTTTTCCCTTTCCACCGCCGATCCGGCACCGAGCGGAGCACTGCAACATGGCCTCCTCGACCTTCGATACGGTCGCCAACATCATCGCCGAAACCTGCGACATCCCGCGCGAGCAGATCACGCCGGAAAGTCACGCTATCGACGACCTCGGAATCGACAGCCTCGACTTCCTCGATATCGCGTTCGCGATCGACAAGGCCTTCGGGATCAAGCTGCCGCTCGAGCAGTGGACGGCCGAAGTGAACGACGGCAAGGCCACGACCGAGCAATACTTCGTTCTCAAGAACCTCGCCGAGCGCATCGACGGACTCGTCGCCGCCAAGGGCGCGTAAGGCGCGACCCATGCGGCTCGAATATTTCGAGCTCGTCGACAAGATCGAAGAGCTGAATCTCGCAACCGGCCGCATTCTCGTGCGAGGCAATGTCCCCGCGGCGAGCCCCGTCTTCGAGGGTCACTTTCCCGGCCACCCGCTGGTGCCCGGCGTGCTGTTCGTCGAATTCATGGCGCAGGCTTCGGGCTGGCTTCTGCTCGGCAAGCTCAATTTCGAGCGCATGGCGTTCCTCGCCTCCGTGAAGGAGGCGAAGATGCGCACATTCGTGACCCCGAACACGCCGCTTTTCGCCGAAGCCGTCATCGAGCACGAAGGCTCGGGCTACGGCATCACGAACTGCAAAGTGAAGAAAGAAGACGGCACCGCGGTCGCCGACGCGACCATCACGCTGCGCATCATGCCGTTCCCCTCACCCGAATTCTCCGACGCAATGCGCGCCCGCGCGCGGCAGGTCGGTTTCACCATTCCGGCGTAAGCAATGGATACGAACCGCGAAACCTGGATCACCGGTATCGGCCTGCTCTCGTCGCTCGGCGAAGGCATCGACACGCATGTCTCGCGCCTGAATTCGGGCGACGTGCCGGTCACGGATTTCCAGACCTACCCGACGTTTCTGTTTCATCCGCTCGGGCCGGTCGACTTCGACAAGCAGATTCCGAAGAAAGGCGACCAGCGCCAGATGGAGCTGTGGCAGCGCATCGGCACCTACACCGCCGGTCTCGCGCTGACGGATGCCGGCGTCGCCGGCAATCAGGATCTTCTGAAGCGGATGGACATGATCGTTGCGGCCGCCGGCGGCGAGCGCGACATCAATGTCGATGCGTCTGTCGCGGATGAACTGCGCAATCATAACAACCCGGAAGTGCGGCTGAACGAGCGGCTGCAAAGCGAACTCCGCCCCACTCTCTTTCTTGCGCAGCTTTCGAATCTGCTCGCAGGCAATATCTCGATTGTGCATGGCGTCGTGGGCTCCTCGCGTACCTTCATGGGCGAAGAAGGCTCGGGCGTGCAGGCGGTACAGACCGCGCACGCGCGCATCCGCGCCGGGCAAAGCGATATCGCGCTCGTCGGCGGCGCCTACAATGCGGCGCGACCCGACATGCTGGGTCTGTGGGAATTCGCGAAGATGCACTATCGCGACGAGTTCAAGCCGGTCTTCGCGCCGGGACGCAAACCCGGCATGGCGACGGGAACGGGAAGCTGCTTCCTCGTTTTAGAGTCGCGCGAGCACGCCGAAGCGCGCGGCGCAAAGCCGATTGCGAAAATCACGTATGTCGAATCCGCCCGTGCCAAACGCGATGCGGCAGGCAGCGTTCGCGCATCCGTAAGTTCGCTCCTCGATAACGCAAAGAAGAAGGCTCCGAACGCGGGCGCGATCTACACCAGCGCCACCGGTGTCGAGCCTGCGACCGGCGAAGAAGCGGAAGCGCTGAAAGCCGCGAACCTGCCGATACGTTCGGTCGTGAGCCGTGTGGGTCAGACCTTCGAATCGATGTTTCCGTTCGGTTTCGCATTCGCGGCGCTCGCCTTGTCCAGCGGCAAACTCGCGGCAGCCATGCCGAATGTACCGCTCGAAAGCACAGGCGCGGATGGCGTAAAGTCGATCATCGTTTCCACTGTCGGCCACTGGCGCGGCGAAGGCATCGGCATCGTCGAAGCGATCTAACGAGGTAAGTCATGGCGAACAACGGATTCAAGGATTCGGCGGGCCGTCCCATCGTCGTCGTGACCGGCATGGGCGTCGTCAGCTCGCTCGGCCAGGGCAAGGAAGACAACTGGAAGAAGTTGACGGCAGGCCAGTCCGGTATCCGCCGCATCGACCGCTTTCCGCTCGATCACCTGAAAACCACGATCGCAGGCAGCATCGATTTTCTTTTCGAAAAACCGGTGAGCGCGCCCGAACTCTCCGAGCGTCTCGGCACGCTCGCCGTGGAAGAAGCGATCGCGCAGTCCGGAATCGGCTTGAAGGGAAATTTCCCCGGCCCCCTCTTCTGCGCAGTACCTCCTGTAGAGATGGAGTGGACGCAGCGCCGCGCGCTCGCGGCGGAAGCCGATCCGGCCAAGCCCTATACGCCTGAAGTCGCGCTTGAGATGTCGGCGCTCGGCAAGCACCCCGACTGGCACGAGCTTTTCCTGTACGGCACGGTCGCGGATCATCTCGCTGACAAATTCGGCACCAAAGGCATGCCGATCTCGCTCTCGACCGCTTGCGCATCGGGCGGCACGGCAATTCAGCTCGGGTTAGAGGCGATCCGGCGCGGCGATTGCGATGCCGCTCTCACCGTCGGCACGGACAGTTCGGTGTATGCGGAAGCGTTGATCCGTTTCTCGTTGCTGTCCGCATTGTCGACACAGAACAATCCGCCGGAACAGGCATCCAAGCCGTTCTCAAAGAATCGCGACGGCTTTGTCATGGGCGAAGGCGCGGGCGCGCTCGTGCTCGAAAGCCTCGAGCATGCGGTTTCGCGCGGGGCGAAAATTCTCGGCGTCGTGGCCGGCTGCGGCGAAGTCGCCGACAGTTTCCACCGCACGCGATCGAGCCCGGACGGAAAGCCGGTGATTACCTGCATGCAGCACGCGCTTGCGGACTCCGGCAAGCAGGCCGAGGACATCGACCACATCAACGCGCACGGCACCTCGACCCCGGAAAACGACAAGATGGAAACGAATTGCGTGATGGCTGTATTCGGCGAACGCGCAAAGCAGATTCCGATCACGTCGAACAAGTCTATGATCGGGCACACGCTGACGGCGGCGGGCGCGATCGAAGCTGTCGTTTCGCTGCTCACGATCCAGCACCAGCGCATTCCGCCCACGATCAACTACAACACGCCGG
>CAZFPR010000017.1:0-2165 GCA_964521045.1 uncultured Hyphomicrobiales bacterium | reverse complement strand
ATTCCGCTCGACGTTGTCGGTAACAAGGCACGCGACGCAAAGGTCCGCACGGTGATTTCCAACTCCTTCGGCTTCGGCGGACAGAACGTCAGCCTCGTGCTTGCGGGAGAACCGGGTTGAGCAAGGCCCCTGCATCGCGCCGTGTGCTGGTCACCGGCGGCGGCCGCGGGCTCGGCGCCGAGATCGTGCGAGAGCTCGCGCAGGCGGGGCATGAGGTCGTGTTCACGTATCGCAGCGCGAGTGCCGAAGCCGACGCGCTCGTAAAAGAACTCGCCGGCAAGAAAGTATCGGCCAAGGCGCTCGACCTCGCGGACGAAAAGTCGGTCGAGGACTTCGCCGGCTGGATCGAGAACGAGGCGCCGCTCTCCGGCTTCGTGCACAACGCGGGCATGAGCTACGACGCGCTCGCGGCGCTGATGAAGATTTCCGAAGCCGAGAAGGTCATGCGCGTGAACTTCTGGTCGTTCGTGCGCCTGTCGCAATCCATGATCCGCCCGATGACGCGGGCCCGCGACGGCCGCATCGTGGTGATCGGATCGCTCGCTGCACTTCATGCCAATGTCGGCAATGGAGCATATGGCGCGTCGAAAGCCGCACTCTTCGCCTTCGCGCGCACGCTGGCGACCGAAACCGCGCGGCGCGGCGTAACCGTGAACTACATCGCGCCCGGCTTTCTCGATACCGAAATGCTCGCGCCTTATGCGCAGTACCGCGACAAGCTGGAAGGCGGCATCCCCGCCGGACGCCTCGGCAAGCCCGCGGATGTCGCAGGCCTCGTCACCTTCCTGATGTCGCCGGGTGCCGCCTATATCACCGGCGCGGTGCTGCCGGTTGACGGCGGGCTCTCTGCTGGCCTAGGCGTCCAGCGCTAATTCAACCAACTCATCCGGACTGGAATCGCTCATGCGCGCGTTGCGTTTGCTTGGTGACCGCAAGCTCGAAATTTCCGAGGTCGATGCACCCGCGGCGCCGGGCCCCGGCGAAGTACAGATCAGGACGCATGCGGTCGCGCTGAACCACATCGACGTATGGGGCTGGCGCGGCATGGCCTTCGCCAAGCGCAAGATGCCGATGGTTGTCGGCGCGGAAGCCTCCGGCGAGATCGCGGCGATCGGCGAAGGTGTTACCGGCTTCAAGGTCGGCGACCCGGTCGTGCCCTACGGCGCCCTCACCTGCGGCCATTGCAAGAATTGCCAAAAGGGTCGCGATAACCTCTGCGAAAATGTGCAGGGCCTCGCGGGTTTCCACGTCGATGGCTATGCGCAGGACCTCTACAACTGGCCCGCGCGCCTCACGATCAAGGTGCCGAACGGAGTCTCGCCTTCGGACGCATCCTGTGCACCGCTGACGTTTGCGACCGTCGAACACATGTTCTTCGACAATGCAAAACTGGAGAGCGGAGAAGTGGTGCTGGTGCAGGCGGGCGGCTCCGGCATCGGCTCTGCTGCGATCAAGCTCGCGAAAGCGATCGGCTGCACGGTCTACACCACGGTCGGCGACGACGAGAAGGCCGCAAAGGCAAAAGCGCTCGGCGCCGACGAAGTCATCAACTACCGCAAGGACCGCTTCGAAGGCGTGGTGCGCAAGCTCACCAAGAAAAAAGGCGTGGATGTCGTGTTCGAACACACCGGCGCCGAGACCTGGAACGGCTCGCTGCTCTCGATGAAAAAGGGCGGCCGCCTCGTCACCTGCGGGTCTACTTCGGGTCCGACGGTGCAGATGAACCTGATGCAGCTATTCCAGCAGCAGTACAAGATCTTCGGTTCGTTCGGCTTCACGATGAAGAATGTCCGCGATGCGCTCGGCAAGATCGCGGGCGGTATTTCGCCCGTGATCGACACCGAACTTCCGCTCGCGGAATTCGAGAAGGGGCTCGAGCGCCTCGAAAGCCGCCGCGTGTTCGGCAAGATCGTCGTGCGCTTCTGACGATGGGCCTGCCCTTCAAGGTAAAATTCTACTACTGGGTGAAACACACCCGGGCCGGAAATTATTTCTGGCATTATGTCGTGACGCCCTATTCGCGTGTGCGCGATTTCTTCGTCTGGTTGATCGTCCGCACCTTTGTTGCCTTACTCCGCGCGTTGGGGCCCGACCGATCCTCGAATTTGGCGGGCGCCTTCGCGCGCAGGATCGGTCCCCGGCTGCCGAACTCGTAGATTGCGCGC
>CAZFPR010000016.1:26669-37269 GCA_964521045.1 uncultured Hyphomicrobiales bacterium | reverse complement strand
AGCCAGTCCGCATCGAGTTGATACGTGCCGTCCGGCGTTTCGAACGTGACCCGCACGAACCCGGCATGACGCTCGACCGCCGCGACCCGGTTCCGCCAGCGAAGATCGATCTGCGGCAGTTCGGCTGCGCGCTCGACCAGATAGCCTTCGAGATAATACTGCTGGAGATTGATGAAGGCCGGCATCCTGTGGCCGGCCTCGGGAAGGAGATCGAACGAATAAACCTGATGCTCGCCGAGAAAAACCTTCCCGACTTTCCAGGTGACGCCTTTTTCGACCAGCCGGTCGCCAAGCCCCAGCCGGTCCATGATCTCGAGCGTGCGCTTGGAGAAACAGATCGCGCGCGAGCCCTCGCCGATGCGGTCGGCATCATCGAGGATGACGGATGCGATCCCGCGCTGTGCGAGATCGATCGCCGCGGTCAGTCCGACGGGTCCGGCGCCGACGATGACGACAGGACGGCGAACCGGTTGCTCCGTGGCCTGATCGGCGCTGCGGCGATAGCCGAACTGAAAAACAGACTTCCGCTCCCCCATCGCACCGCCACTCTCGAGACTACGGCTTGAAATTCAGCTTGGACTCGATGTCCTTTTTCATCTCGTCGGGGCATTTTCCCTTGCCCCAGAATTCCGCGATGAGTTGATCCTTCGCAATGTCATGGACCAGCGAGACCAGCGCGAGCTGGCGGTCGTTCTTTTTCAACTGCTCGCGCCAGTGCACCATCATCGGCAGATAATTGCGCTTGTTCCAGTCCATCTCGCAGTAGGCGGCGCCGCCGCTGAGAATCCCGCGCCCGAAAACCTGACTGGTCTCCGAAAGCGTCAGCGGCGGATTCTTTTTCTCGGCGTCCGTCGCGGGCGCGCAGGCTTTGTCGTCGGCGCAACGGATCTTCTCGATGTTCGCCAACGCGGTCAGCAGCACGCGCTGCATGAGTTCTTCCCGCGTCTTCGGCGGCTCGACCTTTTTCTGTGCGCCGGTCTGGGCCGCCGCTAGCCCGGCGGCCGAGAACAAAAGAATGAGCGCGATAAACGTCCGCATGGAAATGGTTCCTATCCCTGTAGCGCCTTCCACATTTCGCGGTCCCGGTCGGCGGTCCAGATCACCGGATGGTCGATCCCCCGCGACTCGTCGTAGGCCCGCGATACGTTAAATGGCATACAGTGCTCGTAGATCGCGAATGTTGCGTATTTTGTGTCCATGGCCGAACGGGCTGCATTCCAGGCGTCTTTCAGGCTGCCGCCTTTCGCCGCCACCGGTAAGATGCTGCCGTAAAGGTCGGCGAGGAAGGCTTTGGTCAGTTCGATGCCGGCCTTCACCTGAGCGGCACTTTTCAGGGCCGCACCACGGCCCGGCACCAGCGCGGACGAGCCAAATTCGGCAAGCTTATTCAGGGTGTTAGGCCAATCCTTGAGGTGCGCGTCGCCGCAGTAACAGGCCGAGTGATATTCGACGAGATCGCCCGAAAAAACCACGTTTGCGTCCGGGACGTAGGCCACCACGTCTCCCGCCGTATGCCCCCTGCCGAGATGCCGGATTTTCACCTCGCGTTTGCCGAGCCAGACGGTGATTTCGCGCGGAAACGTGATCGTGGGCCAGGTCAGACCGGGAATTGATTCTTGCGACCGGAACAGGCGGGGGAACCGCCCGATCTCCGAATCCATGTCCTGCTGGCCGCGCTCGACGATCAGATCGCGGGTCGCGTCCGACGCGAGAATCGCCTTCGCGTTATAGGCGGAGGCGCCGAGCACGCGGACGGCGTGATAGTGCGTGAGCAGCACATGCGTGATCGGCTTGTCGGTGACCTTTTTCACGCGCGCGATCACGTCCTGCGCCATGACCGGCGTTGCCTGCGCGTCGATCACCATGACGCCTTCGTCTCCGACGATGATGCCGGAGTTCGGATCGCCCTCCGCTGTGAAGGCATAGAGATCGTGGCCGATCTCCTCGAAGGTGACTTTCTTTTCCGAGAGATCGCCGGTCGAAGCAAATGTCGCCATCACGCCTTTTCCACTTTGTGATCGATCGCGCCGAAGATGGATTTTCCGGCTGCGTCGAGCATTTCGATTTTTATGCTGTCGCCGAAGGAAAGGAACGGCGTCGAGGGCTTGCCGGTGCGGATCGTTTCCACCGCGCGGATTTCCGCGATGCAGGAATAGCCGACACCGCCCTCTTCGATGGTCCTGCCCGGCCCGCCGTCCGCATCTTTGTTGGATACCGTACCGGAGCCGACGATCATGCCGGCGGAAAGCGGCCTGGTTCGCGCGGCATGCGCGATCAGCTTGCCGAAGTCGAAGGTCATATCGGTCTTTGCGTTCGGCTTTCCGAACAACTTGCCGTTCACATAGGAATAAAGCGGCAGGTTCAGCATGCCGCCGTCCCATGCGTTGCCCAGTTCGTCCGGTGTTACCGCAACCGGCGAGAACGCAGTCGGCGCTTTCGACTGGAAGAAACCGAAGCCCTTGGCGAGTTCGCCGGGGATGAGATTGCGCAGACTCACGTCATTCACGAGCAGCACAAGCAGGATCTTCTTTCGCGCTTCCTCCGCGGACACGCCCATAGGCACGTCATCGACGATGACCGCGACTTCCGCCTCGAAGTCGATGCCCCAGGCGACATCCGCGAATTTCGACGGCTCGCGCGGACCAAGGAAGCGATCGGAGCCTCCGCGATACATCAGGGCATCGGTCCAGAAGCTCTGTGGCATCTCGGCGTTCCGCGCCTTACGGACAAGCTCGACGTGATTGACGTAAGCCGAGCCGTCGGCCCAGCCGAACGAGCGCGGCAAAGGAGCCGCGCAATCCTCGGAATTGAAAGGCCGATGATCGATCTTGCCGGCTTCGAGCGCTTCCGCGATCGCGCGAAGCTCCGGCTCCGCTTCGTCCCAGTGCTCGAGCGCAACTTGCAGCGATGCCGCGGCGGCGGCATAGCGCGTGAGATCGCGCGATACCACGACGAGCCGACCGTCGCGGCCTTCGCGTAGAGACGCCAGCTTCATTATTTCGGCTCGCGCCGGTTCGGATCGAAGTGTTTCTTCAGCCCGACCCAACAGTCGATGTAATTGTCCTGCAAGGCGGGCGACTGCGCCGCGTATTTCGTGACGCGCTGGCGGAAGCGGGTCTCGAACATGAAGGCGAGCGTGTTCTTGAGTTTCACAGGTTTCAGTTCGACGTTGCTGTTGTGCTCGAACGCATCGACGTCGGGTCCGTGCGGAAGCATCGTGTTATGCAGGCTGATGCCGCCGGGCGTGAAGCCTTCGGGCTTGGCGTCGTAGACGCCGTAAACGTTGCCCATGAACTCCGACATGATGTTGCGGTGATACCACGGCGGACGGAAGGTGTTCTCCGCAACACCCCAGCGCTAGGGGAAAATCACGAAGTCGATGTTCGCGGTGCCCGGCGTTTCCGAGGGTGAAGTCAGCACGGTGAAGATCGACGGATCGGGGTGATCGAACAGGATCGCGCCGACCGGCGAGAAATGCCGCAGGTCATATTTGTACGGATAGTAGTTGCCGTGCCATGCCACGACATCGAGCGGCGAATGACCGGTTTCGGTGCGGTACATTTCCCCGCCCCACTTCACATAGAGCGTGTGCTTGCCCTCGACATCTTCGTAGTGTGCTACCGGCGTATGGAAGTCGCGCGGATTGGCGAGGCAGTTCGCGCCGATCGGCCCGCGGTCGGGAAGCGTGAAGCCGCCGCCGTAATTCTCGCAGACATAGGCCCGCGCGGGCCCGTTCACGAGTTCGACGCGGAAAATCACGCCGCGCGGAATGATACAGATTTCGCCTGGGCCGATGTCGATCACGCCGAATTCGGTGCGGAAACGGAGCGAATTTTCCTGCGCGACGATCAGGAACTCGCCGTCGCCATTGAAGAAGTGCTCGCGCTCCATCGATGCGTTCACGAACAGCATGTGCGCCGCCATGCCGCTCATCGCCTCGCAGTCGCCCGCGACAGTGATCGTGTGCAGGCCGTTGACGAAGGTGGTCTTCTCTTTCGGCATTTCCATCGGCGACCAGCGCAACTGGCCGATCGGCATTTCGGTTTCGTCGCGCTCCGGCGCGGTGCGGATGTGGCCGCGATCGATGGGTTTGAAGCGCGTGGTGTGCTTCACGCCGGGACGAATCCGGTAAAGCCACGAGCGCTGGTTGGTCGCCTGCGGCGCGGTGAATGGCGAGCCGGAAAGCTGCTCCGCGTAGAGGCCGTAATTACATTTCTGGGGAGAGTTGCGGCCGATCGGCAGCGCGCCGGGCAGCGCTTCGGTTTCGAACGAGTTGCCGAAGCCCGACATGTATTCGGGCAAGATCGCGCTTTCGATGTCGGCGGGCCTGCGGCTTTCCGCGGGTGCGCTTCTGCGATCGCTTGCCATGGCGTTCTCCCTATCGATTTCTCCGGCGATTGCTCGCCTCAGTCATTCGACTATTGTCCGCCCTATTGCTTCGTACGGCGGTTTCATGCAAAGTAGTTACAAATGAAACCAATGTCAAACAACGAAGGTTTCGTGCTTCGGCTCGAGAATTTCCTGCCCTACCGGCTGGTGGTGGCAGCGAGCCTCGTCAGTCAGGCGACCGCGCGCACCTATTCCACGAAATACGGGATCGGCATCGCCGAATGGCGCGTGATCGCGCAGCTTGGCGAATTCAACACCATGACCGCTAAGCAGATCGGCGAGCGCAGCCACATGCACAAGACCAAGGTTTCGCGCGCGGTGGCGACATTGACGCGCAAGAAGATGCTGGCCAAGCGCGCGAACCGTGACGACAAGCGCGAGGCGTTTCTGTCGCTGAGCCCGATCGGACTCGAAGTGTACGAATCGATTGCACCCGCGGCGCAGGCGCTTTCCCAGCGCATGTTCGGGGAAGTGTCGGCGGAAGACCGCGCGGCTTTCGAGCGCGTGCTGGATACGGTGACGGCGCGCGCAGCCGTGCTCGCCGATACCGGCGCGGAACTGCCAGACTGACATGCTCTACAATCCACCCGCTTTCCGCGAAACGGATCTCGCCGCGATGCAGGCGCAGATCGCGGCCTCGGGACTCACGACGCTGATTTCGGTCGGTGCGCACGGACCTATCGTGAGCAACCTGCCGATCGTGTTCGATCCGCAGGCCGGGCCGCAGGGAACCATCGCAGGGCATCTCGCACGCGGCAATCCGCAATGGCGCGAGAGCGACCTCACGAAGCCCGCACTCGCGCTTTTCATGGGCGCGGACGCTTATGTTTCGCCGGGGTGGTACGAGACGAAGAAAGAGCACGGCAAGGTCGTGCCGACCTGGAACTACTCGATGATCGTAGCGCGGGGACGGCTCGAAATTTTCGAGGATGCAGACGCGCTGCTTGCGCAGGTGGAGACGCTGACCCGGCGCTTCGAAGCGGGCTTCGCCGAGCCGTGGGAAGTTTCCGACGCGCCGGAAGATTACATCGCGCGGCAGATCAAGGGCATCGTCGGCGTCCGGCTGCATATCGAAGCGCTCGAAGGCAAGGCGAAGCTGAGCCAGAACCGCAGCACGGCCGATCAGGAAGGTGTCGCCTCCGCCCTCTCTGCTTCCGGACGCGCGGGCGACCGCGAAGTCGCGGATAGCATGCGCAAGTCCAAGTCCACGCGTTAGCTGTCGTCAAACTGACATAGCCGCTCCGCTACACGGAAAAGAAAAAACCGATTCCGTGAGGGACATCACTTGTCTGAAATCACCGTTTCCGCGCGGCTGCGAAGCGCCGTCGGCTATCGCCGTTCGCTTGGCGCCACGAATCTTCTGAACGCGGTGTTCGCTTCGCTGTTCAAGGGTCTCGTCTATCCGCAGATCTGGGAAGACCCGGAAGTGGACATGGAGGCGCTCGAGATTGCGCCTGACAGCCATGTCGTCGCGATCGCATCCGGCGGCTGCAACATTCTCTCCTATCTCACGGCAAACCCCGCGCGCATTACGGCACTCGACCTCAACCCGACTCATGTCGCGCTGAACAAGCTCAAGCTCGCGGCAGCCGCGAAGCTTCCCTCGTGGAACGAGTTTTATCGCTTCTTCGGCGGCGCCAACGAAAAAGCGAACATCGCAGCCTACGACCGCTGGCTCGCGAGCCACCTCGACGAGAAAACACGCTCCTATTGGGAGCGCCGTCGCTTCGGGCTCGGCGAACGGCGCATCGGCGTCTTCGCGAACAATTTTTACCGCTTCGGATTGCTCGGCCGCTTCATTGGGCTCGGGCATCTGGTCGCCCGCGCCTATGGCGTGAACCCGCGCGACCTCCTGCGGGCGCGTTCGCTCGAGGAACAGAAAAGTTACTTCGCGACGGCGCTCGCGCCGTTGTTCGACCGGAAACTCATCCGCTGGGCATTGGCGCGGCAGTTCTCGCTCTTCGGCCTCGGGATTCCGCCCGCGCAATACGAAGCGCTTGCCAGCGCCGGAAACGGCAACATGGCCGCGGTCGTTTACGAGCGACTGGAGCGGCTCTCCTGCGGCTTCCGCATCGAAGACAACTATTTTGCGTGGCAGGCCTTCGGCCGTGGATACGCGGACGAAGCGAGCGGCCCGCTGCCGCCCTACCTGCGGCGGGAGAACTTCGAGATCGTCAAAGCACGTGCGGATCGCGTGGAAGTCCTGAACCGTTCGTTCACCGAGTATCTCGAAGCGCAGGAAGACGCTTCGCGGGATCGCTACATCCTGCTCGACGCGCAGGACTGGATGAGCGATCAGCAACTGAATTCGTTGTGGAAAGAGATCACGCGCACAGCAAAGCCCGGCGCACGTGTCATTTTCCGGACAGCCGCGAAACCTTCGCTGCTCCACGGCCGCGTGGCGAACGAAATTCTGGATCGTTGGGATTATCGCGAAGCGGAGTCGCTCGCCTTCACCGCTCGCGACCGCTCGGCGATCTACGGCGGCTTTCACCTCTACATTCTGAAATGCTGACCCGCGACGAGAGCGCGATTGCCGCCGCGAACATGGACCGGATGTACCGGCACCAGCGGCGCATCTACGATCTAACGCGCAAATTCTATCTGCTCGGCCGCGACGATCTCATTCGCGGGCTCAAGCCCGCGCCCGACACGCACGTTCTGGAGATCGGCTGCGGTACCGCACGCAATCTGATTGCCGCAGCGAAACGGTTCCCGGACGCGGACTTCTTCGGCCTCGACATTTCCGATGAAATACTGAGGACGGCCCGCGAGAACATCGCGCGCGAAAAGCTCGACGATGCCATCGAAGTGGCCAGTGCCGACGCCACGAACTTCGACGGGAGATCACTTTTCGGGGTAGAGCGTTTCGAACGAATTTTCATCTCCTACAGCCTGTCGATGATCCCGGTATGGCGCGCGGTGCTGGAGCGCGCCGTCGCCGCGCTCGCCCATGGCGGCGAGTTGCACATCGTCGACTTCGGGGATCAGCGCGGCCTGCCAGGCTTCTTTGCCCGCGCGCTCACACGCTGGCTGCACATTTTTCACGTCACGCAGCGGGAAGCACTCGAATCCGAGTTGCGCTCGCTCGCGGCACGGGAGCGTGCCGCACTGCACTTCGCACGCCCGTTCCGGGGCTACGCGCAGTACGCAGTCTTGCGGCTGCCCGCCGTTTGAGTCCCGCGCGGTTTGTGCGATGAAACGCACATGCAGCTTTATTCCTACTTCCGTTCGTCTGCGAGCTATCGAGTCCGCATCGCGCTCGCGCTGAAGGGGCTCGCTTACGAGACAGTGCCCGTTCATCTGGTGAAGGGCGAACATCTTGACGAACGCTTCGCCGCCGTGAACCCGCAGGCGCGTGTGCCGGCGCTACAACTCGATGATGGCGATGTGCTGACCCAGTCGCTCGCCATCATCGAATGGCTCGACGAGAATTATCCTGTGCCGCCGCTATTGCCGGACGACTCGCGGGAGCGCGCCCGTGTCCGCGCGGTCACGCACATCATCGCGATGGACGTTCACCCGCTCGGCAATACGGGTCCGCGCAACTATCTCCTGAAACAGCTCAACCTCGACCTCGAAACCGTGGACTCCTGGACACGGCACTGGATCGAGAAAGGGTTCGCCGTGATCGAGCGCATGATCTCGCCCGCGCCCTACTGCTTCGGCGCACAGCCTACACTCGCGGACATCTTTCTGGTGCCGCAGGTTTTCAACGCGCGGCGCTACAAGGTGGACATGGCGAAGTTCCCGAAGATCTCAGCCGCGGACGCCGCCTGCCAGAAACACCCGGCCTTCGCCGCCGCGGCACCCGCGGTCCAGCCTGACGCCGAATAAACGAAATCGACACCGAATCTCGTCACCATCATTCGGTCACGTTATTCTGTGTTTTAGCGGCGAATCCTTCGGTAAAGCGGCACGATTCATGGCTCTGGAGCGGCGAAACGGCCTGGCGATCGCGATTCTCGTAGCGCTGATGGGCGCGGCGGGCGCGCAGCCCTTGCCGCCCGCCAACATTCCGAACGCCCCGCCGCCTTCGCCCAATTACCAGCCGCGGCCGCAACAGTTCCCCACCAATTCGAGCGCAATCTGTCAGCGCCTTGAGGCATCTCTTGCCGAATTGAACCGCGGCGCTTCCGGCGGCAACAGCGAAACTCTCTCGCGTTACGAGGACGCGATCGTCAAGCAGCGCCAGGAACTCGACCAGGCGATCGGCACCGCGCGGCGGCTCGGCTGCGACCGCCGCGGCTTCTTTATTTTCGGCGGCAGCCAGCGTCCCGAGCAGTGCAACCAGCTCGAGCCGCAGATCGACCGCATGCGCGCGAACCTCGACCGCATGCAGCAAGAGGTTTCCCAGATCCGCGGCGGCGGCGCCGATGCGAACTACACCCGCGATCTGCAACGCCGGCAGCTGCTCGTTTCGCTCAACCAGAACAATTGCGGGCCGCAGTATCGCAACGTGGCCGTTCCCCCGGCGCGCCCGCGCGGTTTCCTCGACCGCCTGTTCGGCAACAACGACGAGAACCCCGACGTGACGCCGAACGAAATGCCGGAAGGATCCGGCTTCCGCACGGTTTGCGTGCGCCTTTGCGACGGCTTCTTCTTCCCGATCAGCTTCGCGACCGTGCAGTCGCGCTTCGGCGAAGACGAGTCGATCTGCAAGCGCCAGTGCCCGGCGGCCGAAGTCGCGCTCTACATGTACAGCAATCCCGGGCAGGACATCGAACAGGCCGTATCGGTTTCCGGCGAATATTATTCGTCGCTGCCGAACGCCTTCAAATACCGCACTGAGTTCAATCCGGGCTGCTCGTGCCGCGGGCCGGGCCAGAGCTGGGCCGACGCGCTCGGTCAGGACCAGACCATCCAGCGCGGCGATATCATCGTGACCGAGCAGCGTTCGAAGCAGCTTTCGCAGCCGAAGATCGGCCCGCTTGCGCAACCCAAGCAGCAGTCGAAAAATCCGAACACGCCCGTGTTCGAGCCGCCGACGCCGACGCCTTCGATCTCCGAAACGCCGCCGCCGCCGGAGAAGCCGGATACCAACCGCAAGGTTCGCGTCGTCGGCCCGCAGTTCTATCCGGTTCGATAGACGCTACGCGGTTTCGCCGCGAAGACGCGCGGAAGCACGGGCGCGGCCGATCAACGGAAGAAGCGCACGAAGCTCGGGGCCATTCTCGCGGGCGGTCAGCGCTATGCGTAGCGGATGAAAGAGTTCGCGGCCCTTGCGGTTCGCGGCCGGTTTGATCGCCGCAAGCCACTCGTCCCAGACCTTATCGCTCCATGGCTCCTGCGGCAGCAGCGTCTCCGCGAGCCTGCAAAATTCCCGGTCGGCATCCGCGATCTTCGTCGCGAGCGGCGTTGAAACGACTTCCCACCACTCTGCTGCTTCGGCAAGCTTCGCAAGATTGCCGCGCACCGCGATCCAGAACTTTTCGCCGCCGCCAACTTTCAATGCGCCGAGCCGATCCGCGACCGCCGCAAAAGACGCCGCGTGCAACGTCTTCGCCGTCAGCACGTCGAGATCGGCCGGATCGAAACGCGCGGGTCCGTGCGAGATCTTCCCGAAGTCGATCTTCGCTGCAAGTGCATCGAGACTTTCGGCAGGTTCGACGGCTAACGAAGTGCCGGTCAGAACCGCGACCGCCGCGACCGCGAGCGCTTCGTGGCCTGCCTCGCGCAACGACTGGATCGAGAGCGAACCGAAACGCTTGGACAGCCCCTCGCCGCCCGGCAGCGTCAAGAGATTGTGATGCGCGAAGGTTGGCGCGCTTGCGCCGAGTGCCGCGAACATGTCGAGCTGCGCGGCCGTGTTGGTGATGTGATCCTCACCGCGGACGACGTGCGTCACCTTCATGTCGATGTCGTCGACGACGGACGCGAGCGAATAAAGCCAGGTGCCGTCCGCGCGGCAGATCACGGGGTCGGAAAGGGATGCCGTGTCGATCGCAATCTCCCCGCGCACGAGATCGGTGCGATGATCGAGCCTGAAGCGCCAGTACGGCTTGCGGCCTTCCGACTCGAACTTCGCGCGGTCGTCATCGCTCATGGCAAGTGCTGCGCGGTCGTAGGCCGGCGGCAGGCCGCGCCCGAGCTGGCGCTTGCGCTTGCGGTCGAGTTCTTCCTCGGTTTCGTAACAGGCATAGACGCGGCCAATCTCGCGCAGCTTCGCGAGCGTCTCCTCGTAGCGCGTCATGCGGGCGGACTGCCGCTC
>CAZFPR010000016.1:21814-26659 GCA_964521045.1 uncultured Hyphomicrobiales bacterium | reverse complement strand
CAATACCGAGCCAGGAAAGATCCGCCTTGATCGCCTCTGCAAAGCGCTCTTCCGAGCGGGCGCGATCCGTGTCGTCGAGCCGCAGGATGAAGGTGCCGCCGTTCTTCCGCGCCCACAGCGCGTTCAGAAGCGCCGTACGGGCGTTGCCGATGTGGATGAGGCCGGTCGGAGACGGCGCAAAGCGGACGACGGGCCCTGACATGCTCTCTAGCTCTCGGAATCGCGTTTCTGCCTATGCTCTAGGCCAGCAAGGGCCTGATAGGCCAACCGAAAAGCGGCCTTATCGTATCCCCGATGGAAATACTCTCATAGGTTGAGAATAAGACTTCATTTAACCCAGACGATAGTTCCTCCGGTTATCGTTCCTCCCAGTCCAACTCCATCATACGGGTGTGGAACGTGCCTGAGCTTCAGAAGAGGCCCTCTGCGAAACCTTGGCGGCTCCCGGCATGGCGCTTCTTGCAGCGGAAGCTGCCTCGCTGGCTTCGCGACCGCTCAGGGGTCGCCGCCATCGAGTTCGCCATCGTCGGGCCGCTATTTTTCATGGTGCTGCTCGGCGTTCTCATCTTCGCGATGTACTTCGGCACCGTGCATTCGGTGCAGCAACTCGCCGCCGAAGCCGCCCGCGCGACCGTGCAGGGCCTGTCTGAGGCGGAACGCACCGAACTCGCGAAAACGCAAGTTGCGAACATCGTCGGCAGCTATCCGCTGATCGACCCGAATTATCTCACGGTGTCGGCTGCGGCTTCGCCGAACGACGCCAATCTTTTCAATGTTTCCATCAGCTACGACGCCTCGCGCTCGATCGTGTTTGCTTTCGAAGGCCTGATCCCCATGCCGCCGAAAACGATCGCGCGGAGCGCCGTGGTCCGGCGGGGCGGTTACTGACGTGATGCTCCGCCGGCTCTCTCTCCTTGCATCCACGCGCGCATTTTTACGCGACGAGCGCGGCGGCATCGCGATCATGGCCGCTGCGTTCGCGATCTGCGGGATCGGCGCGCTTGCGATCGGTGTCGATGTCGCATCCGTATTCGTCGAGCGCAGACGCGCGCAAAGCGCGGTCGATCTCGCAGCGATTGCAGCCGCCCGCGATCCGGACAAGGCGCTGCTCGCCGCGACCGCAACCGTAAACGACAACGGCGTTTCGGGGGTTCGCGACATTCGTATTACCAAGGGCTCCTACGTCGCGAACCCAGCGATCCCGGCGAACCTGCGCTTCGTGCCGAACGGCACGCCGGTCAACGCCGTGATGGTGGAACTCGAGAGCCGCGCGCAGGCCTATTTCGGCAAGAGCTTTCTTCCCGGCGGCACTATGGACGTCGCAACGCGGGCAACGGCCGTTGCAACCGCGCAGGCCGCCTTCACGGTCGGCTCGCGGCTTCTGTCACTCGACGGAGGCATTCTGAACGCGCTGCTCAATGGCCTGCTCGGCGGGAATGTCGCGCTGACCGTCATGGATTACAACGCGCTCGCCGGATACAACGTCGATCTGTTCAAGTTCTCGAACGCGCTCGGCACTTCGGTGGTCGGCCAGACCGGCACCTATGAGCAACTCGCGGCCACGAAAATTTCCGTGGGTCAGTTGCTCGACGCGCTCATCGGCGTTGCCAATGCGAACGGCGGCGGCGCGCAGGTGGATTTCGCGTTACGCGGACTCAAGAATTCCTCCGATGCAAACAACGTGAAGTTCTTCGTCAACGAACTGTTCGACTTCGGGCAGAGCAGCCCGCTCGCTTTCGGTCAGGGCGCCGCCGCCTTGCAGGCGAAAGCATCGGCGCTTTCGATCATCCAGGCGGCAGCCGAAGTCGCGAACGGCAACAACCAGGCCGATGTGACAGCGAACCTCGCCGTGCCGGGGCTCATGGGCGCGCAACTCGGGATTACGATCGGCGAACGCCCGCAATCTTCTCCGTGGATCCGTTTCGGCACCGCAGGTGTCGAAGTCTATACCGCGCAGACGCGGGTGCGGCTGATCGCACAGGTCGGCGGTTCCGGCTTGCTTTCCGCGGTCACGCTGCGCCTGCCACTCTATCTCGATATCGCAGCCGCGCGCGCGCGCCTCGCCGATGTTTCCTGCGGCGCCAACCCCGTAAACGATATGCGGGTCACGCTTGCGGTGAAGCCGTCTCTCGTGAACGCATGGATCGCGGAGCCCGTCACACTCTCCGGCTGGAAATCGCTCGGCAGCCCGCCGAACATGACGAATGCGACGATCGCGAATGTCGCGGGACTGATCACCGCGACCGGCATGGCGAATGCCGCGATCACCAACATGAACGATACGAATGTCGTGTTCCGTTACGCGGACATTACAAGTCTCTCCGCGAAGAACGTGAATACTAACGATTTCACGCATTCTCTGACGGCAAGCCTGCTCGGCAGCCTGACCTTGAACGTGAATGCGGGCGGCCTGCTTTCGCTGACGCCGAATGCCGTGCTGATCGCGCTGATCCGCTCGATCCTGACGCCGGCAGCACCTGCCATCGACGGCGTGTTGAACAATGCGCTGAAGACGCTCGGGATCGGGCTCGGCGAGGCGGATGTCTGGGTGAACGGCGTGCGCTGCGACGGTGCTGCGCTGGTGAAATAGACTACGACCTACGCCCTTTCAGGCTTGGGTTCTTCATTTCCCGAATCCGGCAATCCAAATAGTTTTCGTATCAGCATACTCATAAGGATTGCTGGAAATCCTGCTGCGCCAGCTTCAGCTTCCTCTCGATCTACATCTGGCGGTATGGCGTCAGGATCGATGGCAAGCTCAAAGTTTACGATCCACCAATTATCAATCTTATTGTAGAGTCCGACTGCCTTGAAAACCAATTCGAAGTCAATTTCTTTTGCTTTGTCGTTGAGCAGGATATGCATCCCTTCATGCGCCGCTCTATTTCTCTCCTCAATAATTTTGTCTAGTAATTCGTCCTCGTCTTTCGTAATCGCCCCAATCTCTAGATGAAAATCTCGACACGCTCTAAACTCGCTCTTGTTCTTTATTCTTTCTAAGTACTTCTCACTTGGGATAGTTATTAATTCACCTTTTTCATCTATCTTAAAATCATCAGACAAGAAGCTTTTTGTGCGTTCGACAATCTCGTCTTTCAGCATCTCAAAGTATATCAATAACAAGCCAAGTAACTTGAACTGAAACTCAATCGCTCGAATATCACCCTTCAAAAGAGCTTCAATCTTTTCAAGGGTTACTTTTGTCATCAAAAATCAATCACTTCCGTTCTTGCCGCCACAGCACCCTTCGACAAACTCCGATCCGGCTCCGCGGGCTTGGTGCCCGGATCGCGGAAGCGGTTGGTGATCGGGTAGCGGCGGTCGCGGCCGAAATTTTTCAGCGTCACTTTCACGCCCGGAGCCGCCTGCCTGCGCTTGTATTCGGCAATGTCGAGCAGGCGCGCGACTTTCAGCACGGTCTCCTTCTCGAAACCTGCTTCGACGATCTGCGCCACCGGCTCCTCGCGCTCGACAAGCCGCTCCAGAATGCCGTCGAGAATGTCGTATGGCGGCAGCGAGTCCTGATCCTTCTGGTTCTCGCGCAACTCCGCGGTCGGCGCTTTCGTCAGAATGTTTTCCGGGATCACGACGCCGTCCGGGCCTTTTGCATCAACCGGCTTCCAGCGGTTGCGAAGCGCGGAGATCCGATAGACCTCCGTCTTGTAGAGATCCTTGACCGGATTGTAGCCGCCGTTCATGTCGCCATAGAGCGTCGCGTATCCGACCGACATTTCCGACTTGTTGCCGGTCGTCACCACCATCGGCCCGAACTTGTTCGAGATCGACATGAGAATCGTGCCGCGCGCACGCGATTGGAGATTTTCTTCCGTGATGTCGCGATTGGTGCCCTTGAACAGACCGGCGAGCGATTGCTCCAGCCCTTCCACCGCGTCCGCGATCGGCACGATGTCGTAGCGCACGCCTAACGCGGCCGCACAAGCCTTCGCGTCTTTGAGCGAGTCTTCCGAAGTATAGCGATAAGGCATCATCACGCAGTGCACGCGGTCTGCGCCCAGCGCATCGACCGCCATTGCCGCGCACAGCGCGGAATCGATGCCACCCGAGAGCCCGAGCACGACGCCCTTGAAGCCGTTCTTGTTCACGTAATCGCGCAGGCCCAGCACGCAGGCGGAGTAATCCGCGGCATCGCCTTCGATGTCGGGAACGATCAGCCCGTCGTTGCAGCGCCAGGCGCCGCCTTCGCGCTTCCATGTGGTGAGCACCACGCTTTCCTGAAACGACGGAAGCTGGAACGCGAGCGAGCGGTCTGCATGCAGCGCAAACGATGTGCCATCGAAGACAAGCTCGTCCTGTCCGCAAACCTGATTGACGTAAATGAACGGCAGGCCGCTTTCGGTCACGCGCGCGACGGCATGCGAAAGGCGCACATCCTGCTTGGTACGGTCGTAGGGCGAACCGTTCGTCACGATCAGGATTTCCGCGCCGGTTTCGGAGAGACACTCGACGACATCCGGCGTCCAGATGTCTTCGCAGACCGGGCTCCCTATGCGAATGCCGCGAAAATCCATCGGGCCCGGCATCGGCCCCGCAACGAACACGCGCTTTTCATCGAACACGCCATAGTTCGGCAGATCGACCTTGAAACGCACCGCCGAAATCCTGCCGCCGTCGAGCAGGCACACGGCGTTATAGAGTTTGCGGTCTTCGACCCACGGCGTGCCGATCAGGACCGCTGGACCGCCGTCCGCGGTTTCCCTCGCGAGCGCCTCGACCGCCGAGCGGCATGCCGCCTGAAACGCGGGCTTCAGCACGAGGTCTTCCGGCGGGTAGCCCGCGCCGTCGTAGGCGATGACCACGTGGGCCTCAGGATCGGTGATGAAGACC
>CAZFPR010000016.1:14953-21804 GCA_964521045.1 uncultured Hyphomicrobiales bacterium | reverse complement strand
GGTAGCCCGCGATGAACAGTTCGGAAAGAACGAGCAGGTCGGCGCCGCCCTTGGCAGCAATGGCACGCGCGGCGCGAGCCTTCTCCGCATTGCCGGAAATATCGCCGACGGCGGGATTTAGCTGCGCAATTGCGAGGACCAGGCGGTCTTTTACACTCATGTCATCCGTCTAGCGCCGCGCGGAACGGGCGGCAATGCCAGCTTCCGTCAAGCCACCGTTGCGCTAATATGCGCGCCAAATCAGGGAGGCGTGCGGCAATGGCGAAACGCAAATACCAGACCCGTCGGGAAGCCGGAATCATCCTCGCGGTCTGTGGCGTGATCTCGGGACTGCTCTCGAACTACGCGACGCTCGACGGCGCCGAACTGTTCGGGGTGCCGATGCTGCCGGCGCTTTTCTTCGGCATCGTGATCGCACTCGGCATCTATTCCTGGGAGTCGCACAATCCGATCCCCATGCTGATCGTGTTCGCAGGCGTCGTGATAGGCTGGTGGTGCGCCTATCGCCTTGCGGTCACGCTTCATGACGAGAAAAACAAAACCGCGCTGCTCTGGATCGGCGCGGTTTCCGGTTTTGTCGGCGCGCTGATCACTTCCATATCGCTGTGGATCGCGAGCGAGGATTTTCGTCAGAACCTCAGCATCGTGAAAACGGTTCTGTTTGGCGCGGCCGCGGGTACGCTGCTCTATTTCATGCAGAGCAGCGGCCCGATCCACGGGCTCGCGCCGCTGTTCGTCGTCTGGCAGGCAGGTGTCGCCGGTATCGTCGGTTACGCGCTCGCGTTCAGGCCAAGACCGGAATAATTCCGAGGAAGAATATTTCGATGACTTCGTCATGCCCGGCCTTGTGCCGGGCATCCACGTCTTAGCAACATTCAATGCGGCGAAGGCGTGGATGGCCGGGACAAGCCCGGCCATGACGATGGGCTAAAAGCCCGCGACCGCCGAGATCGGCCGTGCGCGCTCGACGCGCTCCTTCTTGAGAAGGTCGGCAACCAGAAACGCCATCTCGATCGCCTGCTCCGCGTTGAGGCGCGGGTCGCAATGCGTGTGATAGCGGTCCTTCAGATCGGTGTCGGAGATCGCGCGCGCGCCGCCGGTACATTCGGTGACGTTCTGGCCGGTCATCTCGAGATGGATGCCGCCCGCATGCGTGCCTTCCGCGGAGTGCACGGCAAAGAACTCGCGCACTTCCTGCAAGATCAGATCGAACGGCCGGGTCTTGTAGCCGCCCGCGCTGACGGTGTTGCCGTGCATCGGGTCGCAGGACCAGACCACCTTGCGGCCGTCGGCTTTCACCGCGCGGATCAGGCGCGGCAAGTGCTCGTTCACTTTGCCCGCGCCGAAGCGCGCGATCAGGGTGATGCGGCCCGGCTCGCGGTCTGCATCGAGGATGTCGAGCAGCTTGAGCAGGCCTTCCGGCGTGGTCGAAGGGCCGGTCTTGATGCCGATCGGATTTTTGATGCCGCGGCAGAACTCGACATGCGCGTGATCCGGCTGGCGCGTGCGGTCGCCGATCCAGACCATATGACCGGAAGTGTCGTACCAGTCGCCGGAGGTGGAATCGACGCGCGTCATCGCCTGCTCGTAGCCCAAGAGCAGCGCCTCGTGCGACGTATAGAAATCGGTCGTGCGCATTTCCGGATGCACTTCCGGATCGATGCCGCAGGCGCGCATGAAGTCGAGCGTCTCGGTCAGACGCGAGGCGAGCGCTTCGTAGCGGTTCGACTGCGGGCTGTCCTTCACGAAGCCGAGCATCCACTGATGCGCGTTCGAAATGTTGGCGTAGCCGCCGGTCGCGAACGCGCGCAGAAGGTTCAGCGTCGCCGCCGACTGACGATACGCCTCTAACTGACGCTTCGGATCGGGAATACGCGCTTCGTCGGTGAACTCCGGCCCGTTGATGATGTCGCCGCGATAGCTCGGCAGTTCCTTGCCGCCCTGCTTCTCCATCGGCGACGAGCGCGGCTTCGCGAACTGGCCGGCGATGCGGCCGACTTTCACGACCGGCGAAGCGGCGGCGAAAGTCAGCACCACCGCCATCTGGAGGAAGACGCGGAAGAAGTCGCGGATGTTATCCGCGCGGTGCTCGGCGAAGCTCTCGGCGCAATCGCCGCCCTGTAAGAGAAAAGCGTCTCCGGATGCCACGGAGCTAAGCGCGCGCTTCAGCGCCCGCGCCTCGCCTGCAAAAACGAGCGGCGGAAAGGAAGCGAGCTGCTTCTCGACGTTCTCGAGGGCCTTCTGATCCGGGTAATCCGGCACCTGGACGATCGGCTTCTTGCGCCAGCTATCCGGGCTCCAACGCTCTTTCATCACACATACTCCACCGGCGGGTGCGCCCGCTTAAGGCCGGGGGTTATAGCGGGGGTGGCCAGCCGATGCCAGTTTTGCAGCCGGGGCGGCCTTGAGGCCAGTCAAACTTACGTAGCGGCCCGTAGCTGCAAAGTTAACGCACTTGAACGGGGTGGTTTCGCATGGAGAATGCCGCGCCAAGGATACGCAATGACGAACCCTACGCGCGAAAATCACACCGAATTTGCCGCCGCAGACGGCTACCGGCTCGCGGCAACGGTCTTCGAGCCTGCGCCGCCACATCGCGGGGCCGTGCTGATTGCATCGGCGACCGCGGTGCCGCGCGGCTACTACGCGAAGTTCGCGCGCTTTCTCGCGGAACAGGGATTCAAAGCGATCACCTTCGATTATCGCGGCATCGGCGGCTCCAAGCCGAAGGGCGGCCTGCGCGGGTTTCCGGCCAAGATGCGCGACTGGGCCTCGCTCGATCTCGTCGCCGCAGTCGATTACGCCGAAAGTGTCGCCGGCGGAAAGCCGCTCGTCTATGTCGGCCACTCGTTCGGCGGCCAGGCGCTCGGGCAGCTACCGAACAATCACAAAGTGAGCCGCGCGCTCTTTGCCGCCTCGCAGATCGGCTACTGGAAACTGTTTCCGGCGCCCGAGAAGTATCGCGTGTGGCTCTCGCTCCGCGTACTCGGACCCCTCGCCTACACGATCTTCGGTTACGTCCCGGGGAAAATGGGCATGGGCGAAGATTTGCCGAAAGGCGTTTTTCGCGAATGGGCCGGCTGGTGCATGAATCCGCGCTACCTCTACGACGACAAGACGCTGGAGGCGCGGAAGTATTTCCCGAACTACAAAGGCGCACTGCGCGCGGTCGGCATGTCGGACGACGACTGGGCGCCGCCGGTCACTGTCGCCGGATTGCTCGCCGGTTACACCGGTACCAAGCCCGAGCACATCACCGTCACGCCGGAAGCGGCCGGCGTGAAAAAGATCGGCCACTTCGGCTATTTCCGCGAACAATCGCGCGAGCCACTGTGGCGCGAGGCAGCGGAGTGGCTCGGACGCGGTTGAATTACTTCAGCCGCTTGATGATCGTATTCGCGACTTCGGCGCCGACAAGCACCGCGCCGCCGCAGGTCTGCGTGAACTCGCCTGCGACCGCTTCCCCTGCGAAGTAAACCTTATCCGCGAGCGGACGCTTCAACGCTGCGCGCGATGCGAACTGCCCCGGCAGCGCCGCCGAGTACGCACCGCGCACCCACGGATTGCGCGGCCACTGTGTAAAGTCGGCCTTCAGAATGTGCTTGCCCGCCTTCTCGCCGAAGATGCGCTGCAAGGACTGGGTCGCAAAATCGATCGCCGCCTCCCGGCCCTGCGAGGAAAGATTCCACGCGAAGTCGCCGCCGACGAAACCGATCATCATCGGAAATTCGAATGGATGGGCGATGAAATAGATGTCCTGCTTGCCGGGCATTTCGAACAGAACGTCTTCGAACGGCTTCAGCCCGAAGCGTTCGCCGTCGAGCAGGAGCGGAATCTTCGCGAGCAGCGCCATCGGGATATTGTGGATCGCGCTTTCCTTCCACTCCGGAAGGATCGGATCCCACTTGATGTAACCCGATTGCAACGCGCCGGTGGAGCACGTCACGATCGCATATTTCGCGTTGACCGTTCCCTTCGAAGTTTCGAGCTGCACGCCCGGCCCGCTGTATTTGATTTTCTGCACCGGCGTTTCCAGCGAAACCGGAACGCTCTCTCCGAATTTGGCGACCACCGCGCCGAAGCCTTCCTTCACAAGAAAATTCGGTTCGAGCTCCGCCTGGTCGTCGTAGTCGCGGATCGAGAGGCTGTGAAAGTCGACCGCCATGTCCATCGGCCCCATCAGGGTCGCCGTGGCCTGCTCTTCCTTCGAGCGGATCGGCCGGATTTCGGAAACCGCGCCGTCGCGCGCTTTCGCGGCCCGGGAATTTGCCTTGACGATTTCGTCCTGAATTCGCTTTACGCTCTTTACCTGCGCATCCGAAAATTTCTCGCGGCCGTACCAGACGTGATCGATGCTGTCGTGGTGCTGATGCAAAGTGAAACCGTTCGCTTTCGCGACCGGAAGCATCGGATTGCGGTCGGCCGAGTGAATCCACGCACAGCCGCGGTCGAACGGAATGCCGGGGAATGTCGTGGTGTCGGTATTCGCGCGCCCACCCCTGCGGTCGTCGGCCTCCAGCACCACGAACGTTTTTCCGGCCGCGGCAAGCGTACGCGCCGCGGAAAGGCCAGCGGGACCGGAGCCTACAATCGCCACGTCCGGGTTCGCGGGAATCCCCTGCGCAAAGGAAATGTTGCTTGCGAACGGCGTGAACGCCGTTGCGCCGAGGCCTGCGATAAAATCGCGGCGTGACGGATTGCGGAAATTCATTTGCCTATCCCCTGAAGCATTATCTAGACCTGCACTTTATTCCGAAGCGTCACCAGTTCTTCCGCGGCGGTCGGATGCAGCGCGACAGTATTATCGAAGTCGCGCTTTGTCGCGCCCATCTTCACGGCAATGGCCGCGAGCTGGACCATTTCAGCGGCACCCTCGCCGACGATGTGGACGCCGATCACCTTCTGCGTTTTTTGCTCGACCACGAGCTTCATCAGGATCGCGGTATCCCGTCCGGAAAGCGTCGCCTTCATCGGCTTGAAGCGGGTGCGGTAGATGTCGAGCGCCTTGCCCGCGGCTTTCGCGGCAGCTTCGGTCAATCCCACCGTTCCGATTTCGGGCTCCGAGAACACCGCGCTCGGCACGTTCGCGTGATCCGCATTCCAGGGGTTGTTGCCGAACAGCGTATCGGCCACCGCATGCCCCTCGCGTATCGCGACGGGGGTCAGCGCGATGCGCGCCGTGACGTCGCCGATCGCATAGATCGAAGGAACGCTGGAACGCGAAGTCTCGTCAACGGCCACGGCTCCGGCGGCGTTCAGTTTCACACCCACCGCTTCGAGGCCTATGTTCTGCGTATTCGGCACGCGGCCGATCGCAAGCATGACCTGGTCCGCCTCGATGGCGGCGCCATCCGAGAGATACGCGCAGCGATGCGACTTGTGATCCTTGATCTTCTTGATCGTATCGTTCAGCCGCACATCGATGCCGCGCGCGACCATTTCGCCGCGCACATGCGCGCGTACATCGTCGTCGAAGCCGCGGAGAATCTCGTCTCCGCGATGCACGAGGGTCACCTTGCTGCCGAGCGCCGCAAACAGGCAGGCAAATTCGACGGCGATGAAGCCGCCGCCCTGAATGACGATCCGGCGCGGCAATTCCTCGAGATGAAACGCCTCGTTCGAAGTGATCGCGAGTTCCTTGCCCGGGATATCGAGCAGCGACGGGTGCCCGCCCGTCGCAACCAGAATATATTTCGCGCGGACCCGCGCGCCTGACTTCAGGATGCGGACGGTGTTCGCGTCCTCGATCACCGCGCGGCTGTCGATGATCTCTGCGCCCGCGCCGCCTACGTTCTTGCGGTACGCCGCTTCGAGGCGGGCGATTTCCTTGTCCTTGTTTGCGATCAGCGTGGGCCAGTCGAACTTCGCGCCTTCGACGGTCCAGCCGAAGCCCGCAGCGTCCTCGAACTCGTGCGCGAAGCGGCTCGCATAGACGAAGAGCTTCTTCGGCACGCAGCCCCGGATCACGCAGGTGCCGCCCATGCGGTACTCTTCGGCGATCGCGACTTTCGCACCGTGGGTCGCCGCGATCCTGGCCGCCCGAACGCCGCCCGAACCGCCGCCGATGACAAAGAGATCGAAGTCGAAATCAGCCACCGCCGGCCATCCCTCTGCAATTGCGTGCGTGTTGTAGCGGCAAAAAAAGCCGGGCGGAACACTGTCCGCCCGGCTCGAAAATCACAAGAAGGAGATCGCGCTTAGAGATTGTGACCCTTCTTCTTCATCTCCGCCTTGAGGCGGTCGGTGGCGTCCTTGCTTACCTTGCCGCTCCATTCCTGAAGCCTGCCCATGGTCTGCTTGCCGATGTCGGCAGTCGCTCCGACAAACTTCTTGCCCGTCGGGCTTTCGTAGAAGGCAATGATTTCCTTCAGCTCGGCTTCCGAGAATTTCTCGGCGTAGACCCGCGCGAGGATTGCGCTGATTTCAGCCTTGCGCTTTTCGAATTCGGGCAGCATGCCGCGCAGCGCACCCGAGATATCCTTGTCGAGATCCGGATTCTGCTGAACGAACTGAGCGTAGATCTGGTTCAGGATGGTCGGGATCGCGCCTTCGAAAGACCGTTCCGCACCCTGAATCTCGACGACCTGCTGCGCCAGCTTCAGCTGGCTCGCGCTCGGGGCCTGCGCCTGCGCCGCCGAACCAAGCCCGAACAGGGCAGCAAGCACTACGCCCGCCCTCGCGGCGCGGATTGCGTAAGAAAACATCTCCAACTCCTTCCCGTGAATTCCTAGGGCCGTTCTATGACACGGATGCCCTCGCTTCCCGCGAGGATGGCCCGTGTCGCGAGCCCGATGAACAGGCCGTGTTCCACGACGCCGGGCACTTGCGCAAGTCCTCTGGCAAGTGCGGCA
>CAZFPR010000016.1:0-14943 GCA_964521045.1 uncultured Hyphomicrobiales bacterium | reverse complement strand
TGCGGCAGCATCGGGGATTCGGCCGAAATGTCCGTCCAGGATCACGTGTCCCTGATCCGTGACGAAAACATGGCCGTCGGCCTTTTTGCGCAGCTTCAGGTCGCCGCGGCAGCCCGCTTCGGCCGAAACCGCCGCGATGGCCCGCCGGGTTGCCTCCAGGCCGAAGTCGACCACCTCGATCGGCAGTGGAAAGCGGCCAAGCTCCTTCACGGCCTTGCTTTCGTCCGCAACCACGATCATCTCCCGCGAGGCGCTGGCCACGATCTTCTCTCTTAACAGAGCACCGCCGCCGCCCTTGATGAGTTGCAGCGAAGCGTCGAGTTCGTCGGCCCCGTCGATGGTGAGGTCGAGCTCCGGCGTCTGGTCCAGCGTCGTCAGCGGGATACCTAGCGCCTCCGCCTGCTTCCGCGTCGCTTCCGAGGTAGGCACGCCCACGACCTGAAGGCCTTGCCGCATTTTTTCCGCAAGGAGATCGACGAAGTGCGCCGCCGTCGATCCGGTGCCGAGACCGAGCTTCATCCCCGGCATCACATAGTCGAGCGCGCGGCGGGCTGATTCGCGCTTCAGCGCATCGGCATTCATGAAAGCTCTCGTCACGGGAGTTTCGTGCAAAGCTTGTAGCAGCGCCGGTACGCACTCGCCACCGGCAACGCTTTGCGCTACCCAGTTTTCCATGCGCCCCACCGTCGTATTCGACCTCGATGGCACACTCGTCGATACCGCGCCCGATCTTCTGCGGGCGCTGGACTTCGCGCTCGAACGCGAAGGCCTGAATCCGCCCGAAGATCACGACGCCCGCAACTTCATCGGCGGAGGCGCACGAGCCATGATCGAGCGGGCGCTGGCGCACACGCAGGTGAAGTTCACCAAGGAAAAGGTCGACGGGCTGTTTCGCCAGTTTCTCGTGCATTACGAGGAGCACATCGCCGATCATTCCCGCCCGTTCGCCGGCCTCGAGACCGCGCTCTCCCGGCTCGCGGACGAAGGCGCCGTGCTTGCGGTCTGCACCAACAAGATCGAGCGCTATGCGGTGAAACTCCTGCGCGAACTCAACCTCGCGGATCGCTTCGCCTATATCGCCGGGGGAGACACCTTCGAATTCAAAAAGCCGGACCCGCGGCACCTGATCGGGGCGATCGAGGGTGCCGGTGGCAACCCGGATCGCGCGGTGCTCGTCGGCGACTCCGAGACGGACGTGATTACGGCGAAAGCCGCGGAGATTCCAGTGATCGCGGTTTCGTTCGGATACACGGAAATCCCGCCTGCCGCCCTCGGTGCCGACCGGCTGATCCATAAATATGAAGAATTGACCGAGGCGACGATGGACCTTCTGGCCAAACGACCGCTTGCTTGACACCCTGTCGGGGCGTTCCCTACACAGCCTGCCAAGGCGGGCGCGTAGCTCAGCGGTAGAGCACTCCCTTCACACGGGAGGGGTCACAGGTTCAATCCCTGTCGCGCCCACCATTTTCAAATTCCGGTGCAGGTAACGGCAAGCTTCGGAAGCACGCGCTTCCCGGCGTCAAGAAAATCTTCGCCTGCCGGGGAAATGTGCGCCGAGCTGACCGTCGTTCACCCAGACCACGCGGCATTTGCGCGTGACGCTGCGGCGCTTGTTGCGCGGGTCCTGATCCGGCGTGAAAGACAGAACGAATTCCGAAGGAATGTTCTCGAGCGAATCTTCTCCCGGCGACAACATGAGCCGCGCGCCGGTATCGGAGAGATCGCGCACGGTGCAGGTACAGATCGGCTGCAAATCCGGCCAGTAAATCCTGGCAGGCCGCCGCACCCTCTTCCGCTTGCTTACTCTCTTCTCCATTGCACTACTTCGAGCCGTTAACTCGCTCTCTTGTCGGTCAGACGCGAAATCATGACATGCAACTTTTGCTGTGCGCAAAGTTCGGAGCACAGGAGATAGGATTTCTCGGCTTCGTCGAGCGCGGCGCCGGAAAGACCGTGCTTCGAGAAACCTGCCGCGAGGATGGCCGAGACCGTCGGCCAGCTCACCTTCGCAGCCTTGCAGGCGACCAGCAGGCCAACGTGATGATCGTCCTGCAAAAGGGTCGCGACGAAATCCACCGGCGCCCGGCAGAACAGCGCGAGCGTAGCCGAGACCTCGTCGAATTTCTTCTGCTGCGCGAAACCGAGCAGCACGCGCTCGTTCAGTTTGCCGTCGCGGTTGAGGCGTTTCACGACACCTTCCGCCGCCGCGAGATCGCGATACCCGAAAGCGCCGAGGCCGAGTTCCTCGGCAACCGACATCATCGCTTCCTGAATCTTCTTTTGCTGGTCCGGATCGGCGGCCGCGAGCAGCCGCGAGCGCACGAGATTGCTCGCGCGCATCAGAAGCTGCTTCAAAAGGGGAAGCGGGATGTCGATCCGCAGGCCGAGGTTCTCCGAAATTTCGTCGTCGCCGTCGGCCTTGGCCACGATGCTCTTGTAGCCCTTGTCGGAGAAGCGCGCGCCGCCGTTGCGGGCGAGCTTGCCGACCACATGCGGGTCGCCGCGCTCGATCAGAATATCGGTGATCGCTTCGCTCAGCTGTTCGCGGATTGCGATCGCAAGCAGATGCGTCTGGCTCTTCGATTTTGCGATTTCGATGAGGTCGTTCTCGTCGATACGATCCGACTGCGACAGCACCGGGCCGGCGACTGCGATATTGTCGTCGTTCGCGAGCAGCGAAATCATGTTGCGCGGAGCGTTCCTCACCGGCGCAAACTTGAGGCTGATCTGCGCGAGCACGCGCTCTTCGATGCGCCGGGCGAGATGCGTGAGAATCTCGTCGAACACGCCGACCTGTTCTTCGTTCAGGCGGACGGCATCGCTGAGGAAAAGATCCGTGATGCGACGGAGCAGGACGACGCGGCGCTCGGGCGCGCCGCTATGCAGCGCATCCTCGAGTTCGGACATGAGGGCAAGCGTGAATTTCATAAGCACTTACTAGCCGCAAAGCCGCTAATGAGCGCTTAATTCAAATGGTTAGCAACGAAGCCGGAAAGCTGAAACTTTTCGCGAAAATTTGCTTACAATTTTATCGAACTCATTCCGCCGGCGGCGTGCCGTGCGTGTGGAAGCTTTCGATCGTCTTCAAGCCCCAGGCCTGGCCCTTCTTTCGCTCGGTCTCGGTCCAGGTAACGGTTTTCCAGTCGGGATCGATGATGAGGCGCGCACCGGCATTCGCCACCTCGACGCGATTGCCGGCAGGTTCATAAACGTAGAGGAAGAAGGTCTGCTGGATCGCGTGCTTATGCGGCCCGGTTTCGATGAAAACGCCGTTTTCTAGAAAAACATCCGCGGCGCGCAATACATGTTCGCGCTGATCGACCGCGTAGGTCACGTGATGAAAGCGTCCGCGCGCCTTCGTGTGATCGCGGGTATAGGCGACATCGTAGCTCTTGTTGTTCACGGTGAACCAGCAGCCGCCATAGGTGCCGTCGTTGAGCTGGATTTCCTCGGTGACGCGGCTGCCGAGCGCCGCGGGCATGAATTCACGGATCTTGGCGACATCCTGCGCCAGCAGATTGAGATGATCGATCCGCCGCACGCCGACGCCGCGGCCGTGATAGCGCTGCGCCTGGTTTTTCAGCGCGGGCTTCTCCGCCTGCGGCGCCTGATACTTTTTCGTGTCGAAATAGATTTCAAAGATGTGGTTGTCCGGATCGTGGAAGCGGTAGGATTTGCCGTGGCCGAGGTCCCCTTCCGTCCAGCCGATGCCGCAACCCATTTTCTGGATCGCGGCCACACGGCGCGCGAGCCCCTGCTCGCTCGATGCGCGATAGCCGATATGCGCGACGCCGGTGGTGTTCGACGCGGTCAGCTTCAGCGAGTGGAATTCGTAGTCGTCATAGGCGCGCAGATAGACGCTGTCGCCTTCGCGGCCGCTCTCGGTAAGGCCGAGGACGTTCACGAAGAAGTCGAGGCTCTCCTGCGGCTTGTTCGTGAGCATCTCGACGTGACCGAGATGCGCGATATCGAAACACGGCTCGCTGTTCATTTTTCTTGTCTCACTTTTTCAGGTCGTCGAGGCTGTCGATATATTTGAGACCGGCCTTCTCGAGACCCTCCCGCATTTTATACATATCGAGGCCGAGTTCGCCCTTGCCGAGACGCGTGCGCTTTTCGTCTTCGTTGGCGAGCCGCACCTGCGCGGCCTTCAGCACCATCTCCGCGTCGGCGCGTGGCACGAACACAACGCCGTCTTCGTCGGCGACGACGACATCGCCGGGACTGACGGCGGCACCCGCGCAGACCACCGGAATGTTCACCGCGCCGAGTGTCGCCTTCACCGTTCCCTTCGCCGAGATCGCGCGCGACCAGACCGGAAATTTCATCTCGCGGAGCGGACGCACGTCACGGCACCCGGCATCGATGATGAGGCCCGTGACACCGCGTGCTTTCAGCGAAGTCGCGAGCAGTTCGCCGAACATGCCGTCTTCGTTGTCCGTGGTGCAGGCGACCACCATCATGTCGCCGGGCTGACACTGTTCGGCGGCGACGTGGATCATCCAGTTGTCGCCGGGCTGCGCAAGCACCGTGATCGCGGAGCCGGAAGCTTCCGCGCCCTGCCACACCGGACGCATGTAATTTTTAGCTAAGCCGACGCGGCCCATGGCTTCATGAACGGTCGAGACGCCGAGCTTGCCGAGCGCTTCGACGGTCGCCTTGGCGGCGCGTTCGACTTTACGGACAACGACGGGCTGAAAGGTCACGAGAGCGTCTCCACGACATCGGGGAACAGGCGCTGATAGGCTTCGCCATAGGTCATCGGCTTGCCGGAGTTGCGGCCGCCCTGCATGCCGCGATTGAGCGCAACGCGCGTGTAGTACTCCCAGAGATGTTTCTGCGCGGCGAGAATTTCGAACGCCTTCTTCTTTTTCTCCCATACGGAGTCGATGTTCAGGATCACGTTCGGCTTGAAGTTGCACATCTCCGGCTGATGCGGTTCGAACAGGAATACCGGCGGTGCCGCATAGGCGCGCGACGGATCGGGCTTGTGGCCCGCCGCCTGCGCGATGATGCGCGCTTCCTGCGCGAAGCGTGTCGCCTCGGGGTGATCGACGTTGTACGGGTCTTCGAGCGAGTGCGTCAGCACGAACGATGGCTTCATCTCGCGATAGACGTCGATTGCGCGATCCAGCATCTTCTCTGTCGTGCGCAGCGGATAGTCGCTGGCGTCGAAGAACTCGATTTCCGCGCCGAGCGTTTCCGCCGCGCGCATCGCCTCTTCCTTGCGCTGCGCCTTCACGTCCTCGAGCTTCATGCCCGCGGTCTTCCATGCCCACTGGCTTTCGCCGCGCTCGCCGAAGGCGAGACAAAGGATTTTCATGCGGTAGCCTTTGTCCGCATGCAGCGCGATGGCTCCGCCTGCGCGCCAGACGAAGTCGCCCGGATGGGCGGTAATCACGAGTCCGGTCTTTCCTGACATTTCTCTTTCCACTTACTCTCTAAAGTTACTCGGCGGCCTGTTTCGGCGCCGCCACCCTGGCGCTTTCATGCGCGAAAGTTTTTCCCTCGAAGAGTTTGCGCGCGGTACGCAGGAGCCCCGCACGCTCGATCACCGGCTTTTCTTTCGTGCCGCCCACGGTGAGGTTCACCGTAAACTCGCCGGTCGGATGCTCCACCGACATCGACTTGTCGCGGCCGGGCGGAACGATCGCGATGCCTTCCGCCACCGAACCCGGCAGCACGCATGCCGTTGCCACCGTCACCGCCGCGAACACGCCGATCGATGCGTGACACTCGTGCGGGATGAAGGAGCGCGTCGATATGTGGCCGCCCTGTTTCGGCCTCGCCACGAGGATCATCTTCGGCACGACCTTGCCGATCACGTCGCCGAGATTCATGAGCTTGCCCGCGGGAATGCGGATTTCTTCGAGGCGCTTCTTTAATTCCGCATCCTTGTCGAGCTGATCGCGCGGCTCGTAGCCGGTCCTGCCGACATCGGCGGCGCGCAGCACGACGCAAGGCATGCCGTTATCGATGAGCGTCACCTCGATCCCCGCAACCTTGTCCTTCACATTGCCGGTCGGCAGCAGCGACCCGCAGACCGAGCCTGCGGCATCCAAAAAATTGATGACGACAGGGGCTGCCGTTCCGGGCACGCCGTCGATCCGCGCATCGCCTCCGTAGTTCACGACGCCGCCGGGCGTTTCGATCAGCAACTCAGCAATCGTGCCCGTGTTCACCGTACGGACCTTCACCGGGGTCACGCCGTCTTTTGCCTTGATAAGTCCGCGCTCGATCGCGAAAGGCGCGACACCGGAGAGAATGTTTCCGCAATTCGGCGTGGTATCGACCATCGGCTTGTCGATGCCGACCTGACAGAACAGGAAATCGATATCGCAATCCTTGTCCTTCGACTTCGAGACGATCGCGACCTTGCTGGTGAGCGGGTGCGCGCCGCCGATACCGTCCACCTGACGCGGATCGGGCGAGCCCATCACCGAGAGCAGCACGCGGTCGCGCTCCGCTACATCCGCCGGCAGATCGTCCGCAAGAAAATACGCACCCTTCGAGGTGCCGCCGCGAAACATCATGCAATCGATGGCGCGATCAGCCACGGGGTTTCGCTCCCTTTGCCTGCGCGCTCGCCACAGCAATCGCGAGTTCCGGATCGAAGCCGAAATCGGCGAGCATCTCGCCCGCTTCGCGCATTTCTTCCGAGCGGCGCATGCCGTGCGTCGCAACGCGCTCCTTCATGTCTTCGGCGAGTGCAAGCCAGTCGATCGATGGAAACGTCTCATGCAGGCTCGCGAACACATTCTCCTGCACGCCCGCATGCGCGGAAGCCTTCGTGCAATCGACCAGCAGCGCCTCCAGCCCCTTGATGATGATGCTGCGGCAAAGCTTGGTCGCGGAGGCGTGTCCGATTTCCGGCGAAATCGCCTTGATGTTGAAGCCGAGCGCGTTCAGGCGTTCTGCGGTTTCGTCGGCGCGTTTCCCGCCCGCAAGGATCGGAACCCGGATGCCGGGCTTCTTCACAGGGGCCATGACGGCGCCTTCGACATAATCGGCACCCGCCTTCGCGAGGTGCTCGCTGGCGCGTTGCTTCGTGCCGGGTGCCGCGGAATTGATGTCGAAGAAAATCTGCCCGCTCTTCAGGAAGCCCGCCGCTTCCGCTGCGACCTTCTCCGTGTTCGCGGCGGTGACGGCGGAGAATACCAGATGCGCGCCTTCGCACGCGGCGCGAGCGCTCTCACGTGCTTCGACGTTGCGCTCAGAAGCCGCGCGTTCATAGCCGGCGCGTTTCGCGCCGTCTTCGCGCAGAATGTCATAGGTCGACAGCGCAAGTGCCGGGTGGCCCAGCATGTCGTCGGCGAAGCGCCGGCCGACTTCGCCGAACCCGATCAATGCAATACGCAACGTGTTTCTGTCTGCACTCATGCAAGGCCTTCCGCGGATTTCGCGGCGAGCGCGAAATATCTGCCTGTCATTCGCGCGAAGCAATTGAATTATAGCGAGAATCCTTGGCCCTTGCGGGGCCTGATGCTGCACCCGCGTAAGATTACGCTGTGCCGATTTGCACCGTTGCGGTAGCCCTGAATATATGGCGTTCAAAGAGCGATGCCGGGGCGGCAAACCGACAAAAACAAAGGGATAAAGATGCGACTGAAGGCACTTCTATTCGCCGTATTGGCGGCAATCATCCTCGTTCCCGGGGCGATGGCGCAGGACATGCGCGATCCCGTGACCGGCCAGTGGATCTCCGGCCGGGGCAGCAATCCGAACGCCGCGCCGCCGCGGATGACCGGCATCTTCTCGGTCTTCGGCGGCACGGCCTCGGTCGATACCAAGTACGCGCCGGGCAGCATCGTCATCATAACGAAGAAGAAGAAGCTCTATTATGTGACCGCTCCAGGTTCCGCGCTCGAATACAACATCGGCATCGGCCGCGCCGGCTTCACCTGGTCGGGCACGCACAAGGTCTCGGGGAAGAAGGAATGGCCGACCTGGACCCCGCCCGCGCAGATGCATGCGCGGCAGCGCGGTTTGCCGAAACAGATGAAGGGCGGCGAAGACAATCCGCTCGGCGCGCGCGCGATCTATCTCGGCTCGACGCTCTATCGCATCCACGGCTCGAACGATCCGGACTCGATCGGACAGGCGGACTCTTCCGGCTGCTTCCGCATGCACAACTCGGATGTGATCGATCTCTACGAGCGGGTTGCGGTCGGCGCGACGGTTTACGTCATCAACTGACGCATATCTCTCAGACAGAATTCAGAAAGGTCGGTATCTCTACCGGCCTTTCTTTTTTTGCCTTCAAGACAGCGGCGTAGAGAAAAAGCGCGGCATCAGCACTGTGACTGCGTAGTAGAACCAGTGCAGCATGTAGGAGTAGCCGAGCCCGTTAGGTACGCGCAGAATAAGAACCGGGAAGATCGCCCCGAAAGCCGAAGCAAAGATCATAAAGCGAATGACGTAGCCGATCGGCAAGCCGCCGAATGCCAACAGGACGTGGATCGCACCGAACAATAGCGCGCAATACAAGGAAATCCGGCGCAATTCGAGCCGTCCGGCAGCGAGCGACAGCACCATCGCCAGAACAAGCAGTTGCTGGAAAAGAATATCGACCGACTTCGGAAGAAAGTACCACTCGGTCGCAAGCACGACATCCGGAGCCGACCAAGATTGCGTCCAGTTGGCCGCGGGCAGGCGCGGCAATACATACGCTGCAAACAGCGTGCACCCGCCGAACGCAACGAGCCAGACGGCATAGGCTGCGATCCGGTTGTCGAAGCGAATCCAGTCCCGATAGAGGTCCCAGAATGTGATGATCGCGATGCCGATCCAGAATATATAATAGAGCGCAATCGCGACCGAGCCGGCATTGTAACTCGATTTGACCCCGAGTTGCGGGAGTACGAAGTAATAGCCGATGTCGGAAGCGATCCAGATCGCTGCGATCAAAAGCAGCTTCCGCAGAACGCTTTCCTGCGAATATTTCGTTGCTCTCGCCGTCATGACGCGAACTGCGCGGTTCGTCGGACCCGGCCGCTCTCCGCGCTTTCGTCAGTGACGTGTCGCGGCATCGCGGGACAGTCCCTTCGCAGCCAATTCGTCGAGGTAGCGCTGAAAGCGGGCTTCCCGATCGCGGCCGAGTTCATGCAAATACGGCCAAGAATAGATTCCGGTCGAGTGCATGTCGTCGAACACCAGACGAACCGCATAATTGCCGACGGGTTGAACCTCGAGGATCATTACGTTTCGCTTGCCCGGAACGGTCTTCCTCTCTTCGGGGCTGTGCCCCTGCACCTCGGCGCTCGGGCTCTCGACCCGCAGATACTCGGCAGGCAGCGTAAACCGGGTGCCGTCCTCAAAGGCGACCTCCATCGCGCTGCGATTGCTTAAGACCCGGATCTCGGTCGGCCAGGGAGCATTCTCTTGCGCCATTTCGTCCTCCAGCCGGGAAACTACCGACACGCACCTGCACCGGACAAGCCATGCGGCAACGCCGCTTTACCTGCCCGGCTTTCTTGGCCAAAGTCCTTTTATATCGGCGTGAAAGACCCAAAATAGGCGAGAACAGGCCAGAATAGACGCCAGATGAATGAAATTCGTCCGATTCCCGGAAGTACCGCGGCCTCGCCGGCCCTGATCGACCCGTTCGGCCGGTCGATCAGCTACCTGCGCGTGTCGGTCACCGACCGCTGCGACTTCCGCTGCGTCTACTGCATGTCCGAACACATGACCTTCCTGCCGAAGCCGGACCTTTTGACGCTCGAAGAACTCGACCGCCTCTGCACGGCATTCGTGTCGCGCGGCGTCGAGAAGCTTCGCATCACCGGCGGGGAGCCCTTGGTGCGGCGGGATATCATGACGCTGTTCCGCTCGCTCTCGCGGCATCTCGATAGCGGCGTACTCAAGGAACTGACCGTCACGACCAACGGCTCGCAGCTCACGCGTTTCGCAAAGGAGCTCGCGGGCTACGGCGTCAAGCGCATCAACGTCTCGCTCGACACGCTCGATCCGGAGAAATTCAAGGCGCTCACGCGCTGGGGCGATCTTTCAAAGGTCCTTGCCGGCATCGACGCCGCGCAGGAAGCCGGCATTCATATCAAGATCAATGCGGTCGCACTGAAAGACGACAACGAGAACGAGATCGCATCGTTGATGGAATGGGCGCATGGCCGCGGCATGGACCTCGCGCTGATCGAAGTCATGCCGCTCGGCGACGTCGGCACCGAGCGCGTCGATCAGTATCTGCCGCTGTCGCTCGTGCGTGCGCGGCTCGCGGAAAAATACACGCTCGAAGACATCGACTTCCGCACCGGCGGCCCAGCCCGCTATGTCAGCGTGAAGGAAACCGGCGGCAAGCTCGGCTTCATCACGCCGCTTACGCATAATTTCTGTGAGGGCTGCAACCGCGTACGCCTCACCTGCACCGGCACGCTCTATATGTGCCTCGGGCAGGAAGACGCCGCCGACCTGCGCGGCCCCATGCGCGCGTCCGCCTCGAACGATCTGCTCTACACCGCCATGGACGAAGCGATCGCACGCAAGCCCAAGGGCCACGACTTCGTCATCGACCGCCGCACCAGTCAGCCCGCGGTCGGACGCCATATGAGTCTGACCGGCGGCTGACGCCGGTTATCGCAAAGTTTCCACTGGTGTCATTCAATCCCGCCGCAGGAGCGTTGTCTGCCAATCTGCGCAGCATCTTCTTCATGATGCTCGCGTCGGCATCGTTCGCGTCGAACGATATCTGCACCAAGATTGCAGTCCGGTTTCTTCCGGCGCCGGAGATCATCTTCATTCGCGGCGCGACCGCTTTCGTCTTTGCGTTCGCACTCGTCTGTTTTCTCTACGGCATCTCGCAGCTGAAGAAGCTCGCGAACAGGAACGTCATCTGGCGCAGCGTGTTCGAGGGCTCAGTCGGGCCGATGATCATCACCTGCTACGCATTCCTGCCGCTCGCGACCGTGACCGCGGTGATGCAGGTGGGACCGTTTCTCGGGATGATCGCGGGGATCTACCTTTTCAGGGAGTCCGTAGGCTGGCGGCGCTGGTGCGCGGCGATCATTGCATTCCTTGGCGTGCTCCTGATCGTAAAGCCCGGCGCGGAGGCATTTCAGCCGGTCGCACTCGTTGTCATTCTGATCGCAGCGGTCGGCGTCGGCAGGGATATTCAGTCGCGCCGGATCGGAAACGCCGCGCCGCCCTTCGTCGTTTCCCTCGCCACTTCGCTTTCAGGAACGGCGATCGCGCTCCTCCTCACGCCGCTGATCCAGCCGCTCGGAATCAGGGCATGGGGACCCTGGATCTGGCCCGATCTCGCCACGTTCGGATTGTGCTGTCTGGCCGGATTTCTCATGGTGCTCGCCAACACCTTCTCGTTTCTCGCGTTCCGCTCCGGCGACATGTCGGTCGTGGCGCCGTTCCGGTATTTCTATCTCTTCTTCGCAGTGATCGGCGGGATCGTCGTCTTTCTGGAAATTCCGGATCTGCTTTCGCTAGTTGGGATGGCGCTCATCGTTGCAGCCGGCATTTATCTCCTGCACCGCGAGCGGCTGCGCGCCGGGCACAAATCGGCTGCAACAACGCAGGCGGAAGGATCATGACCGACACGCGCGCCGCCAATCGCCGCGGCATGATCTTCATGGTGCTTGCGATGGCGCTGTTTGCCGCGAACGACGCAGGCACGAAATTCGCGGTCAGGACGATTCCGGTTTCCGAGGTTCTCGTCATCCGGGGCGGACTGGCGCTGATCTTTCTCGCACTGATCCTGTGGTGGCGGGGCGAACTGCGCGACTCCCCCAAAGTTCTGGACTGGCAGGTAAGCCTCCGCGGACTGGCGGAGGCGGCAACCGGCGTGCTCCTGATCTCCGCGCTCGCACTGATCCCGCTCGGCAACGTGATCACGATCATTCAACTCGTGCCGTTCATCATGACGATCATCGGCGCCGCATCGCTCGGAGAAAAAGTCGGCTGGAGGCGCTGGCTCGTGGTCGGGGCAGGCTTTGCCGGCGTCCTGTTCGTGGTGAAACCCGCGACCGGCGCGTTCGATGCCGCATCTCTCTTCGCGCTTGCGGCCACGTTCACGATCCTGCTTCGCGATATGCTCGCGCGCTCGATCGGCGCGCGCGTGCCCGCTTTCGTCGTAGCGCTCGGCTCGATCCTCGCCGGCATCCTGGTCGGAGCGGCGGGCTCGTTACTTCAGCAATGGCAGACACCGGATTTGCTGACCCTTGTCAGTTGCTTTTGCTCGGGCGTCTGCCTTGTGCTCGCACAATACTTCATCGTGCTGGCTTATCGCGGCACCGAACTTTCCGCTGTTGCGCCGTTCCGTTACTCGATCGTGGTGTTCGGTGTGCTTTACGGCTTTGTCATTTTCAGCGAACTGCCCGATCTTTGGTCTTTCGCAGGCATGGCGCTGATGATCTGTGCCGGCATCTACATGTTGCATCGCGAGGCGCGTCGCACTCACGATGCGACAATCGGCACCAAATAACGGTTCCGTAAAAACCCGATTTCCGTAACGTTTCCGATGGTTTCCAGCGCATCTATTTGCGCGGCTTTCCTATCGTCCCGCCGCTTGATCGATTAGTCCAAATGTCTATGGTGCCCGTAAGGAAGGGGTTGGCAGGGCTGGAACAGCCCGGAACCGACCGTAGTGCCCGGGGGGAATAACTTGCGTAGCTTACTCGCAATCAGCCGAGCGATTGACGCCGTCAATACGAAACTCGGCAAGTACATTTCCTGGCTTCTGGTTCTTGCCGTCGTCGTCTCCACGACCAACGCAATCATCAGAAAGCTGCTCAATCAGTCTTCCAACGCCTGGCTCGAATTGCAGTGGTATCTGTTCGGCGCGGTGTTCCTGTTTTGCGCGGCCTGGACGCTGATTGCGAACGAGCACATCCGCATCGACATCGTGAACAACCTGTTCTCCAGACGGGCTCGCAACTGGATCGATCTGATCGGGCATACATTTGCGCTTCTGCCCTTCTGCATCATCATGGTCTGGACGTCGGTGCCGTTTTTCCTGACCTCTTACCGGCTCAACGAAACGTCCTTCGCGGCCGGCGGGTTGCCGCAATGGATCGCGAAGGGATTGGTCCCGCTCGCATTCACGGTCCTGCTTATCCAGGCCATCTCTGAGATCATTAAACGGATCGGCGTCATTCGCGGTGCGATACCCGATCCCTACGACGGCCCGCAGGTGCACGCCGCGGAGGCTGAAGCCAAACGGTTGCTTGAGGCGATCGAGAAGAAGTCCTGAGTCAGCGCGCGTCCGGAGCATAATCAGATGATCGCCTTTATCATTCACAACATGGCGCCGATCATGTTCGCGACTCTCGTCGTGTGCCTGTTGATCGGTTATCCCGCAGCCTTCACGCTCGCGGCCGTCGGCCTCGTGTTCGGCGTTGTCGGCATCGAACTGGGGCTGTTCGCGCCCAACTTCCTGCAAGCGATGCCCGAGCGCGTCTACGGCACGATGAACAACGACACGCTGCTCGCGATCCCGTTCTTTACGTTCATGGGACTGATCCTCGAACGAAGCGGCATGGCGGAAGACCTGCTCGATACCATCGGGCAGGTGTTCGGCCCTATCCGCGGCGGCCTCGCCTATGCGGTGATCTTCGTCGGCGCACTGCTCGCAGCGACCACGGGGGTTGTCGCGGCATCCGTGATCTCGATGGGCCTGATTTCGCTGCCGATCATGCTCCGTTACGGCTACGACCGCCGGCTCGCTTCCGGCGTGATCGCCGCCTCCGGCACGCTCGCCCAGATCATCCCTCCGTCGCTCGTTCTGATCGTCATGGCCGACCAGCTCGGCCGCTCGGTCGGCGATATGTATGAGGGCGCCTTCGTGCCCGGCTTGGTCCTTTCGGCGCTCTATGCCGGCTACGTTTTCATGATCACGATGATCTATCCGAACCGCGCTCCGGGACTTCCGCCGGAGGCGCAGACGCTGAAAGAGGACGGCAAAAACCGCCCCTTGCGCACGCTGACAAACCTGATCGGCGTGGTGGCGGCCATCCCGCTGCTCGTATTCGTGCTCACCAGCGCAGTCCTGAGTGTAATTTTCCTCGCTGTTTCCGGTCTGATCGGCACCGATGTCGGCGCAGCGCTGAAGATGCCACAGATCGTTCGCGATTACGGCATCGAAGCCGGCGGCGTGCTGTTCGGCCTCTACGCTCTCTATCTCGGCGTGCGCTCGCGCGATTTCGCATCGCGCCCTCACGCCAACCTGACCTTGCTCGCACTGGTCAGCGCACTCGTCGGCATCATGGTCATGCGTCTCACGACCTATCGCGGCGCGGACTTCGTCGTGCTGACCATGTTCATCGCAATCATCTTTGCGTTCCTGGTGTCGGTCGGCGACCGCCATCGCGGATTCGCCGGCGTTGTTGGTGCGATCTTCGCGATGGGAGTGGCGTCCTACGTCTACGTTTACCATCCGCTCCCGATCGCAACCGGCATGCTTGCCACGTTCGAGCCGCTGTTCCGTTTGCTCGCCGCTGTTGCCGCCGGTGCCATCAGCTACTTCGCTATTGCTGTGGTTCTGGGCGCTGTACCCTTCCTGCGCGAGCCGCTGCTGTCGGAGATGTCCCGTCAGGTCACGGCCGTTATGGTGCCGCCGCTCGCACTGATCTTTCTGGTGCTCGGGACGATCTTCATCGGCCTTGCGACACCGACCGAAGGCGGCGCGATGGGCGCTGCCGGCGCCGTTATTCTCGCGATCATGAAGCGGAGGCTGAACTTCTCGCTGGTCAAGCAGGCGACCGAGTCGACCGCGAAGCTTTCAGCGTTCGTCCTCTTCATCCTGATCGGTGCCCGCGTGTTCTCGCTGACCTTCTATGGCGTCGACGGTCACAAGTGGGTCGAGGAATTGCTGGTTTCGCTTCCGGGCGGACAGATCGGCTTCCTGCTCTTCGTGAACGCGATGGTCTTCATCCTTGCGTTCTTCCTCGACTTCTTCGAATTGGCGTTCATCATCGT
>CAZFPR010000015.1:32893-38205 GCA_964521045.1 uncultured Hyphomicrobiales bacterium | reverse complement strand
AAGGTCGGGGTCGAGGGTTCGAATCCCTTCGCCCGCTCCAGTTTTCTCGATCAATCAATCGCCCATCACATGCAGCACGATCTCGCGGTCGTGCGGGCGCGTGCGGTGCTCGAACAGATAAATGCCCTGCCAGGTGCCGAGCACGAGCCGTCCGTTCACGATCGGGATCGAGAGGCTCGTCTGCGTAAGCGCTGCGCGCAGGTGCGCGGGCATGTCGTCCGGGCCTTCGGCGGAATGAATGTAGCGATCCGACTCCGGCGCGATCTCTTCGAAGTAATTCTGCAAATCCGTCTGCACGTCGGGATCGGCGTTTTCCTGAATCAGAAGCGATGCCGACGTATGGCGGCAATAGACCGTGAGCAGCCCGGCTGAGAATTTTTCCGTTGCCAGCCAGCGCAACACTTCGTGCGTGAACTCATAGAGCCCGCGGCCCTTGGTCTGCATGGCGAGGGTGTGTGTTGCCTGCCGCATGTTCAGTGTCCTGCTTCAGTGTCCTGCCGCGAGCGTTCCCAGATAACGCGGGTCGGAAACCCCGGTGATGCCTTCCGGCGTCACCAGAATCGAATTTGCCGCGCCGAGGTTGAAAGGGAAAAACCTCACCTTGTGTCCGTAGGTCTCAAAAGCGATCCATTGCGCGGGCGGCATCACGCGCTCGATTGCGCGTTCGGGCCGCACTTCGTCCGGCATCCATTGGTGATGGATACGCGGCAGGAGCACGGCCTGCGCGATGTCTAGCCGATGGTCGATCACGCCGGAGATCACGCGCAGGACGGTCGTGATGATGGTCGAGCCTCCCGGCGAGCCCGTGACGAGAAAAACCTTGCCGTCTTTCAAGAGGATCGTCGGCGACATCGAGGACAGCGGCTTCTTGTTCGGCCCCGGCGCGTTGGCGGCACCTCCCACGAGGCCGTAGGCATTCGGCACGCCCGGCGCGAGCGCGAAGTCGTCGAGTTCGTTATTCAAGAGAACGCCGGTGCCGTCGGCGACGAGACCGAGACCGAAATTCAGGTTGAGCGTGACGGTGGCTGCGACCGCGTTCCCGTGCCGGTCGACGATCGAATAATGCGTGGTGTTCTCGCCTTCCTTCTTCGGCGTGACGCCTGTCTTGATGAAGGCGGAAGGAATCGCTCTGGTTTCGTCGATGCTTTTGCGGATGCGCGCGGCGTAATCTTTCGAAATCAGGTGCGTGAGCGGAACCTTGACGAAGGCGGGATCCCCGAAGAATTCGGCGCGGTCGGCATAGGCGCGCTTCATCGCCTCGACCATCAGATGCAACGTATGCGGCGCATTCGGCCCGTCTTTGAGTTTATAGCCTTCGAGAATGTTCAGGATCTGAATCAGAAGCGCGCCGCCCGATGAGGGCGGCGGCATCGAGAGCACGTCGTAGCCGCGATAGCTGCCGCGCACGGCCTCGAGCACTTCGGTCTTGTATCGCGCGAGGTCGTCCGCGGTCATGACGCCGCCGGCTCCGCGGACGGCAAGCGCGATCTTCTCCGCGATCTCTCCCTTGTAGAAGGCGGCAGGTCCGTTCTTCGCGATGGCTTCGAGCGTATTCGCGAGGTCGCGCTGTATGAGCACGCCATCCTGCAAAATCTTGCCGTCGCGCGCAAAAACTTTTGCCGAGGACGGCCAGCGCAGGAGCGTATTCTGAAAGAATGCGAGCGAACTCTTGAGATCGCTTTCGACCGGGACGCCGTCGCGCGCGAGCCTGAGCGCCGGCGCGATCAGATCGGCAAGCGTGAACTTGCCGGAGCCGAATTTCTCGAGCGCAGTGGCAAGTCCGGAAACGCTGCCGGGAACGCCCACGCCGAGTCCGGTGCGAAGCGTCTTCGCAATGTCCGGCTTGCCGTTCTCGTCGAGAAAGCTTTTCGCGTTGATCGCGGCCGGGGCCATCTCGCGGAAGTCGAGCGCGACGGCCTGCTTCTTCTCCGCGAGCCATATTACAAAGAAACCGCCGCCGCCGAGGTTGCCCGCGCGGGGATGGGTCACAGCAAGCGCGAAGCCGACCGCCACCGCGGCATCGACGGCGTTGCCGCCCTTCTCAAGTACCTCCACACCGATCTTTGTTGCGATGGCGTCCTGTGTGGTCACCATGCCGTGTTTTGCGACGACGGGCTTTGCCGTCTTCGCAAGCAGGACGATGTCGGTGGCGGGGTCGCTTGCGGGTTGCGGGATCGCCTGCGTGCCGAGCGCGAAGAAGAGCGCGACGACGGTCGAGAGGCGGCTGGAAGCGAGGGAAGCAATCGCGTTCATGACGAGACCTTATTAGCAGCTTGTCCCCGCTTGACGCGAGTTCCGGCGGGGTCTTACCTCAAGCGTCTCTTCGAAACGGGAGCAGAATAATGGCCGCCCATGCCGCAAATTTCTTTTTTGCAAACACCGCACGCATTCGCTCGCTCGGGCTTGTTGCGCTGCTCGCGCTCTTCACCGCCGGCTGCGGGGTCAACGCAATCCCGACTTACGATGAGCAAGCCAAGGCGAGATGGGGCGAAGTGCAGAACCAGTATCAGCGCCGCTCAGACCTCATCCCGAATCTCGTCGAGACCGTGAAAGGCTTCGCGCAGCAGGAAAAGGACGTGCTGACGGCGGTGGTCGAAGCGCGTGCGAAGGCGACGCAGATCAGGATCGATGCGAGCCAGATCACCGACCCCGAAGCGCTCAAGCGCTTTCAGGACGCGCAGCAGCAGCTTTCCGGCGCGATCGGGCGCCTGCTCGCGGTTGCCGAAGCCTATCCCGACCTGAAGTCGAGCCAGAACTTCCTCACCTTGCAGGCGCAGCTCGAAGGCACCGAGAACCGGATCGCGGTCGCACGCCGCGACTACATCGAAGCCGTGCGCATCTATAACACCGAGCTTCGCGCCTTCCCCGGCATTCTCTGGGCCTCCACGCTCTATCGCGACGCCAAGACGCTCGCGACCTTCACGATTCCCGAAGAGCAGATGCGCGTGCCGAACGTGAAGTTCACGAAGTAAATCTCCATGCGCTTCGCCGTGGCGGGGAAACGCTGGGCGCGGACGCTTGCCGCGCTGGCGCTTCTTCTTGCGCCGCTTGCCGCCTTTGCCCAGACTTCGGAGCCGCTCCAGTTTCCGGAATTGACGGGCCGCGTAGTCGATCGCGCCGCTCTTCTGAGCGAGGCGCAGCGCGCGAAGCTTACCGGCAAACTCGAGGAACTTGAGAGCAAGACCACCGCGCAGTTCGTCGTCGTCACGCTCACTTCGCTGTCTGGCCGCACCATCGAGGAATACGGCTATCAGCTCGGCCGACACTGGGGCATCGGACAGAAGACGACGAACAACGGCGTGTTGCTGATCGTCGCGCCGAACGAACGCAAGGTCAGGATCGAAGTCGGCTACGGCGCGGAAGGGATCATGCCTGATGCCGTGTCGTCGCTCATCATCCAGCGCGTCATCATTCCGAAATTCCGCGCGAACGATTACGCCGGCGGGATCGTCGCGGGCGCGGACGAGATCATCAAGGTGTTGTCCGGCGGCGGCGAGGAGTGGAAGCGCCCGCAGCAGCAAGGACAACAGATTCCGGACTGGGTGATCACGCTTCTGATTATCCTTTTCACCTTCGGCCCGATCTTTCTTGCGATCCTCATTACGTGGCTGACGGTGCGCTCGATCTCGCGCAGCGTGAGTAACGATCCGAAGAAGAAGGGCAAGAAGCAGCAGACCTTCTGGGAATGGGCGAACAGCGGATCCAGCTCGGGTTCCTCGTCGTGGAGTTCGTCTTCTTCCTCGTCGTCCTGGTCTTCGTCGTCATCGGGCGGATATTCGGGCGGCGGCGGTTCGTTTGGCGGCGGCGGTTCGTCGGGGAGCTGGTGATGCGCATATCTGCAACAGCCGCTTTTGTTTTCGCGATGAGTCCGCTTGCAGCGCAGACGAACGAACCGCCGGTCGAGCAAATCTCGATCTGGACCTCGATCGGGATATCTTTCTTTCTGCTCCTCGCCGCTCTGATCGTTGTTTCCTTCCTTTGCCAGATTCTGATTGTGGTCGGACTTGTGCCCGCAAAAGGAAAACTTCGGAGCGTTATGTTCTGGCTTTCGCGTGTCGTGTCGAATGTCAGTACAACTTCGAAACGCGATAGCGGATCGTCAGGCGCCGGCAAGGGCGGCGGCGGTTCGTATGGCGGCGGCGGGAGTTCGGGGAACTGGTGATGCGTCTGCACTTCGATCAAGGCGACATGGAAAGAATCGCGGAAGCGATCCGGCGCACAGAAACTGCGACTTCGGGCGAAGTCTTCTGCGTTCTTGCCCGCGCATCGGGCAGCTACCGCGCCTATCCGCTGGTCATCGCATTCCTGCTCGCGCTTCTGGTGCCGCTGCCGCTGATTTATCTCACCTTCACGAGCGCGATTGCGATCTACTCCGCGCAGCTCGGAACGGCGCTTGTGCTTGCGCTCGTCTTCAATCACCGCGCGTTCCGCTTCGGTATCGTGCCGAAGCGCGTGAAGCACGACCGCGCGCATGCGGAAGCGCAGAATCAGTTCGCGGCCCACGGGCTGCACCAAACGCAGAGCCGCACCGGAGTCCTGATCTTCGTGTCGCTGGCGGAGCGCTACGTCGAAGTGGTCGCCGACACCGGCATCAGCGAGAAGGTGACGGACGAGGTATGGGACGAAGCCGTGAAAGCTCTGCTTGACGCAATCAAGCGCGACGAACTCGGCAACGGCTTCATCGAGGCGATCGGCATTTGCGGCAAGGTGCTCGCCGAGCATTTCCCGCCCGGTGCGGTGAACAAGGACGAACTGCCGAACAAGCTCGTCCTTCTGTAGCTAGCGCGCCATCGAATAGTATTCCGCATTCGGTTCGTTGCCGGAAGCCGTCGCCATGCGGTTCGACATGTTGAAGAAGCTAGCCACAGCTGAGATGTCCCAGATATCGCGATCCGAGAATCCAGCTTTGCGAAGGTTCGCGCGGTCTTCCTCGCCGACTTCCCACGGCGTCTTGGTAAGCTTCCAGGAAAAATCGAGCATCGCGCGCGTGCGTGCGTCGAGCGCCGCGGCGCGATAGTTCGCGACCATCGTCTCTGCGAGCATCGGATCACTGGTAAGTTTCCGCAGTACCGCACCGTGTGCGACCAGACAGTAATGGCAATGGTTGGCACAGGAAACCACGACTGCGATCATCTCGCGCTCGATCTTCGAGAGGCCGGATTTCCCGAGCATCAGGTCGTCCGACATCGCGATAAAAGCTTTCAGCTTCGCAAGATCGAACGAATAAGCCCTGAGCACGTTCGGAATGAAGCCGAGCTTCTCCTGGCACTTCGCGAAATACGCTTTCATCGCCTCGTCGAGTTCGGCGGGAG
>CAZFPR010000015.1:17708-32883 GCA_964521045.1 uncultured Hyphomicrobiales bacterium | reverse complement strand
TTCATGACGCGCGGCGGACGAGGGATTGTTTGCGGCCTTCATGGTCGTGTCCTTTTTGGCGTGTAGGGAAAGCCTAACAGCCGGAGGCCGTGGCCGAAACATCGGCCTCGACAGCGGATGGACGGAAGCGGAGACTGAATGAAACCGGCGCTGCGAATCGCAGAAAAAGACCGGCCGGTCCTGCGGGGGAAGCAGGGAGGGCGGTCTTTATGAACATCGCTGAAAAGATTGCTGGGAGCGACAATCCGGCCGCGGAAGCGGCGATCGGGGAGGCGGCAAAGATCGCAGCCGCCGCGAAGCTGCCGCAGGATTTCGTCGCAGCGCTGTTCGGCGCGGCTTCGCCCGAGGATCTCTCGCTCTACAGCGCAGAAGAGATCGCCGCGCTCGCGAAGCAAAGCTTCGCGCATCTCGCGATGCGCCCGCCCGGAAAGGCCGACATCCAGATTTACAATCCTGCGCCAGCGGGAGGCGGCCGCGGCCTCGGCGCGATCACGGTGATCGAGATCGAGAACGACGACATGCCGTTCCTGCTCGATTCGGTCGCGGGCGAACTTGGTGCGCAAGGTCTTTCGATCCGCCTTGCCGTCCATCCGATCTTCTCGATCGAGCGCAACGACAATGGCGCGCTCGAGGAATGGCGCGGGCTCGCAAAAGACGGGAAGAAGAAGCGCCGCGAAAGCTTCATTCACATTCATGTCGAGCGCATCGACGAGACGCGTCATGCAAAGATTGCGGAAGCATTGCGCGAAACGCTCGAAGATGTGCGCGTCTGTGTCGCCGACTGGCCGGCGATGCTGGAATATGCCGATGAAGTCATCAACGGGTTGCAGAAGAAATCTCACCCGCTTGCGGAAGAGGAACTCGAAGAAGCCATCGCCTTTATGAAGTGGCTGCGCGACGGCCAGTTCACGCTGCTCGGCTGCCGGGACAACATTGCGATGGGCAGCGGGGAAAACTTCACGCTGGAGCCGCAATATGAGACCGGCCTCGGCATTCTCCGCAGCCGCGACATCCGCGTGTTGAGCCGCGCCGGCGAACCGGTCGCGGCCAGCGCCGAGTTGCGCGAGTTCATGAATCTGCCGCTGCCTCTGATCGTTACCAAGGCGAACCTGCGCTCGCGCGTGCACCGGCGCGCGCACATGGACTACATCGGCATCAAGCGCTTCGACAAAAACGGCAAACTCACCGGCGAACGGCGAATCGTCGGGTTGTTCACGTCGCCGGTCTACCGCGAGTCGGTGTTCAAGATTCCCTATCTCAGGCGCAAAGCGGCCTTCGTGCTCGATCACGCTGGCTTCGCGCCGGAGAGCCATTCCGGCAAGGCGCTCGCGAACGTGCTCGAAACCTATCCGCGCGACGACCTGTTTCAGGTGAGCCGCGAGACGCTGTTGCAGTTTTCGCAATCCATACTGCAACTCGAAGAACGTCCGCGCGTCCGCGTGTTGTCGCGGCCCGACCGCTTCAACCGCTTCGTATCCGTAATCGTATTCGTTCCGCGCGAGCGCTACGACAGCGCGATCCGCGCTAGGATAGGCGCTTACCTCGCACAGGTTTACCAAGGACGGCTGTCGGCGTTCTATCCCTATTTTCCCGACGGCCCGCTTACGCGCGTGCATTTCATCATCGGGCGGGATTCGGGCGAGACGCCCAACCCGCCGCGCTCGGAACTCGAAGCCGGCGTCAGCGCGATCGTGCGAAGCTGGCAGGACGAATTTGCGCAGGAACTTCCGGCGGCGTTCGATCCTATGCGCGCGCGCGCGATCCTGGAGAACTATAGCGGCGCACTTTCCGCAGCCTACCGCGAGGCGTTCTCCGCGAAGACTGCGGTCGCCGATATCCGCGTTATCGAGAATCTCTCGAAGGAAAAGCCGCTCGCGATCAACTTCTATCGCGTGGAAGATGCCGGCAACAGTTCGATCAATCTGAAGGTCTGGAATTGCGAGCGGCCTTTGCCGTTGTCCGAGCGCGTGCCGCTTCTGGAGAACATGGGCTTTTCCGTCATCGACGAGCGCACCTATGTCATCGAACGCGATGCGATTGCCGGCGGCACGGTCTGGCTGCACGACATGACGCTCGTCCGCGCGGACGGACGCGCGATCGAGGCGGAGGTTCTCGACGCGCGGCTCGAGGCCGCGATGATGGCGGTCTTGCAGGGCCGCGCCGAGAACGACGGTTTCAACGCGCTCGTGCTGAACGCGGGCCTGCCGTGGCGCGATGTGACGCTCGTGCGCACGCTCGCGCGCTATCTGCGGCAGGCAGCGATCCCCTACAGCCAGGACTATTTATGGACGACCGCGAACAAGCACGCGCAAATCTCGCGCGATCTCGTGGCGCTCTTTCATGCACGCTTCGATCCGCGCGAAAGCGGGCCGGCGCGCGAAGCGAAAGAGCAGGAAATTCGTGCACGGATCGAGGCCGCGCTCGCCTCGGTGCAGAGCCTCGATGAAGACCGGATCCTAAGGCGGCTCGACAATCTGATCGCCGCCGCGGTGCGCACCAATTTCTATCAGATCGCGAAAGACGGGGGCCCGCGCCCGACGATCTCGATCAAGTTCGAAAGCCGCAAGATCGACGAACTGCCGCTGCCGCGGCCTCTGTTCGAGATTTTCGTCTACTCGCCGCGCATCGAAGGCGTGCATCTGAGGTTCGGCAAGGTCGCGCGCGGCGGCATTCGCTGGTCCGACCGGCCGCAGGATTTCCGCACCGAAGTGCTGGGCCTCGTCAAGGCGCAGCAGGTGAAGAACGCCGTGATCGTGCCGGTAGGCGCGAAAGGCGGTTTCGTGCCGAAGCTGATGCCTTCCGGCGCCTCGCGCGAAATCGTGATGGCGGAGGGAACCGATTGCTACAAGGTCTTCATCCGCTCGTTACTCGAGATCACCGACAATCTTTCGGCGGAAGGCGACGTCGTTCCGCCCGAGAATACGGTGCGGCACGACGCGGACGATCCTTATCTCGTCGTTGCCGCCGACAAAGGCACCGCGACTTTTTCCGATACCGCGAATGCGCTCGCGGTCGAGCACGGCTTCTGGCTCGGCGACGCTTTCGCGAGCGGCGGCTCTGCGGGTTACGATCACAAGAAGATGGGCATCACCGCGCGCGGCGCGTGGGAGGCGGTGAAGCGTCATTTCCGCGAAATGGACGCCGATATTTCGAAGACGCTTTTCACGGTCGCGGGCGTCGGCGACATGTCGGGCGACGTGTTCGGCAACGGCATGCTGCTCGAGCGCACGATCAAACTCGTCGCGGCGTTCGATCATCGCGACATCTTCATCGATCCGTCTCCCGATCCGGAAACGAGTTTTACCGAACGCAAGCGCATGTTCGAACTCCCGCGCTCGAGCTGGCAGGACTACGACAAATCGAAAATCTCGAAAGGCGGCGGGATTTTCCCGCGCAGCGCGAAAAGCATTCCGCTTTCGCCAGAGATTCAGGAATTGCTTTCGCTTTCGAAAAGCGAAGCCGCGCCCAACGAAGTGATGAACGCGATCCTGAAAAGTCGGGTCGATCTGCTGTGGTTCGGCGGCATCGGAACTTACGTGCGCTCCTCGGCTGAAACGGACGCCATGGCAGGCGACCGCGCGAACGACGCGATCCGCATTACGGGGAGCGAAATCGCCGCGAAAGTCGTGGGCGAGGGTGCGAATCTCGGTATGACCCAGCGCGGCCGGATCGAGGCCGCGCAACGCGGCGTGCGGCTCAATACCGACGCCATTGACAATTCCGCGGGTGTGAATTCTTCCGACGTGGAAGTTAATCTCAAGATCGCACTCTCGATGCCGGTGCGCGCAGGAAGACTCTCGCTCGAAGATCGTAACGCGCTGCTTGCCGAAATGACGCCCGATGTCGCTTCGCTGGTGTTGCGCAACAACTATCTTCAGACGCTCGCGATCTCGCTCGTCGAGCGCGAGGGGGCGAACGACGCGGGCTTCGAGATGCAGCTCATGCGCAATCTCGAGCGGCGCGGGCTTCTGGACCGCGGCGTCGAATATCTTCCGTCCGACATGACGATCGTCGAGCGCCAATCGAAGGGGCAGGGGCTGACGCGGCCCGAACTCGCGGTCATGCTCGCCTATGCGAAGCTTACGCTGTTCGACGACCTGATCGCGTCGGATGTTCCGGACGACGACTATTTCCGCGAAGAACTGCTGCGCTATTTTCCCGACGCGGTGCCGGAGCGCTTCCCGGAAGCGGTGGAGGCGCATCGCCTGCGCCGCGAAATCGTCGCGACACGGCTCGGGAACTCGATGATCAATCGGGGCGGGCCGGCCTTCGTCGTCCGCGTTTCCGAGGAAACCAGCGCTTCGGTTGCGATGATCGCGAAAGCCTATGCCGCCGTTCGCGACAGTTACCGGATGATCGAGCTCAATCGCGCGATCGATGCGCTCGACAACAGGGTTCCGGGTGCCGTGCAACTCGCACTCTACGACGCGGTGAAGAGCCTGCTGCTCGATCGCGTGGTCTGGTTCGTCCGCAACGCGGACCTCTCGCCGGGACTGGCGCAGGTCGTTGCGCATTACCGCGACGGCATCGATGCGGTCGAACAGAATATCGGGCGGCTTCTGCCTGCGGAGAGAATGCAGCGTCTACATACGCACACCGCAGCAATCGCCGAGAAACAGGTGCCGGAAGCGATTGCAGCGAAGATCGCGCTCCTTCCGGACCTGATTACGGCAAGCGACATCGTTCTGATCGCGGGCCAAAGCGGCCAGCCGACGCTTGCGGTCGCGGAAACTTACTTCGCGGCACAGGACTATTTCCGTATCGACGATGTGCTTGCGGCGGGCGGCGGCATCAAGCTTACCGATCACTTCGACCGGCTGGCGTTCGATCTTGCGCTCGCGCGTATTTCGGCGAGCCAGCGCCGGATCGTGGTTGCGGCGCACGGCGGCAATGTTGACCGCGCACGGCGCGGCGTGCAGGAAATTGCGGAGTCGGGGCTTACCCTGTCGAAACTTGCAGTGGCCGCGAATTTGATCAGCGAATTGGCATCCTAGGATTTTCATGCAGCAAGCACCGCGCCGGGCGATCTTCGGCTGGGTTCTGTTCGACTGGGCGTGTCAGCCGGTTGCGACCCTCGTCACGACATTCATTTACGCGCCCTATTTCGCATCCGCCGTCGCAAACAGTCCGGCGGAAGGGCAGGCGCTGTGGGGGTTCGCTGCGGCGGCAGCGGGAATCGCGATCGCGATGACCTCGCCGTTCATCGGTGCGATCGCGGATGCGACGGGCCCGCGCAAGCCGTGGATCGCTGCGTTCGGCGTGCTGCTCGTGTTCGGCTCGATCGGTCTCTGGTTCGGCAAGCCCGGCGACCAGAGCACGATTTTTTTGGTGCTGGTCTGCTTTGCGGTGCTGACCATCGGCATGGAATTCGCGACCGTGTTCAACAACGCGATGATGCCGTCGCTGGTGCCGCCGAATAAAATCGGCTGGCTTTCGGGGCTCGGCTGGGCGACCGGCTATCTCGGCGGGCTCGTGTCGCTTGCCTTCGCGCTTCTCTTTCTCTCGACCAATCCGAAAACGGGATTGACGCTGATCGGCACGCCGCCGGCATTCGGGTTGGACGCCACGGCGCGCGAGGGCGACCGCTTCATCGGCCCGCTCACCGCGATGTGGTTCATCGTGTTCGTGATCCCGATGTTCCTGTTCGTGCCGGACAAGGCGCGAGCGATGAAACTCGGCCCCGCGATCCGGCATGGCTTCAGAACGACGCTCGACACCGTCCGCGAAGCGAGGAAGCACAAAAACATCGGCACGTTCCTGCTTGCGAACATGGTCTATGCCGATGGTCTGGTCGCGCTGTTTGCATTCGGCGGGATCTATGCGGCGGGCACCTTCGGCTGGGGCGCGATCCAGCTCGGGATTTTCGGGATACTGCTCACGATCACCGGCACGCTGGGCGCGCTCGCCGGCGGCAGGCTCGACGATAAACTCGGCGCGAAGCCGGTCATTCTGGGCTCGCTCGTGATCCTGATCATTTCGGTCATTGCGATCCTCTCCATCGACCGCGACCGGATTTTCTTCTTTTTTCCTGTGACGCCAGTAGACCCGCATGCGGGGCTGTTCGCGAGCACGCCGGAAAAACTCTATGTCGCGATCGGCCTCTTCATCGGGATCGCGGCAGGACCGTTGCAAGCCGCCTCGCGCGCGCTACTGGTTCGCCTGGCACCGCGCGAGCAGCTCGCGCAGTTCTTCGGGTTGTTTGCGCTCTCCGGAAAGCTGACTTCGTTCATGGGGCCGTTTCTGGTCGCGACCGTGACCGCGCTCACGCTGAACCAGAAGGCCGGCGTCTCGGTGCTGGTGCTGTTCTTCGTGGCCGGCGGGCTGCTGCTGTTGCGCGTCGCGCCCGCCACAAAAAATGGCTAGTGCCGGAAGTGGCGGACACCCGTGAAGACCATCGCGATACCCGCCTTGTCGGCGGCTTCGATCACTTCGTCGTCGCGAATGGAACCGCCCGGCTGAATGACAGCCGTCGTGCCGGCTTCGATCGCTGACAGCAATCCGTCCGCAAACGGGAAGAAGGCGTCGCTTGCCACCACTGAGCCTTTGGTGAGTGGCGTGTCGATGCCCGCCGTCTTCGCGGCATCTTCCGCCTTGCGCGCGGCGATGCGGGCGGAGTCCACGCGGCTCATCTGCCCGGCGCCGATACCGACGGTCGCACGGTCCTTGGCGTAAATGATCGTGTTCGATTTCACGTGCTTCGCGACCCGGAACGCGAAACGCAGGTCGTCGAGCTCCTGCTTGGTGGGCGCGCGCTTGGTGACGACTTTCAGATCGAGATCGTCGGCGACCGCGTTGTCGCGCGACTGCACGAGCATGCCGCCTGCGATCGACTTAAAGGTAAGTCCCTTCGCGCGCGGGTCGGGAAGCGCATCGGTCAGGAGCAGACGAAGGTTTTTCTTCGCACCGACAATCTTGATCGCCTCTTCGCTCGCGCCCGGCGCGATGATGACCTCGGTGAAAATCTCGACCATCGCTCTTGCCGCGTCGGCGTCGAGCGGACGGTTGGTCGCAATGATGCCGCCGAAAGCCGAAACCGGATCGCAGGCGAGCGCCTTCTGGTAGGCGTCGATCAGCGTCTCGCCCTCCGCGACACCGCAGGGGTTCGCGTGCTTCACGATCACGACCGCGGCGGTGCGCTTCGCATCGAATTCCGCCACGCATTCGTAAGCGGCGTCGGTATCATTCAAGTTGTTGTAGGAAAGTTCCTTGCCCTGCAACTGCTTCGCCGCAAGAACGCCGGCACGCGGCTCACCGCCTTTGTAAGACGCAGCATGCTGGTGCGGGTTCTCGCCATAGCGGAGCTTCTCGACAAGCCTGCCGCCGAACGAGCGAAACACCGGCGCATCGTCTTTTAATTCGTTCGCGAACCAGTTCGAGATCGCGGAGTCGTAAGCCGCGGTGCGGGCATAGGCCTTCGCGGCGAGGCGCTTGCGGAGCGAAAGCGTGGTACCGCCGTGTGCGGCAATCTCCTTCAGAAGCTCGGCATAGTCCGCGGGATCGACGACGATCGCGACATCGCCGTGGTTCTTCGCGGCCGCGCGCACCATCGCAGGCCCGCCGATGTCGATGTTCTCGATGCAATCGTCGTAGCCTGCGCCCTTCGCGACGGTTTCCTCGAACGGGTAGAGATTGACGACGACGAGATCGATCGGCTGGATCGCGTGCGCCTTCATCGAAGCCGCATGCTCCGCATTCTCGCGGATCGCGAGAATGCCGCCGTGCACTTTCGGGTGCAGCGTCTTCACGCGGCCATCCATCATCTCCGGAAATCCGGTGAGGTCGGAAATGTCCGCGACCTTAAGCCCCGCATCCGCGAGCGTGCGCTTGGTGCCGCCGGTGGAAACGAGTTCGGCGCCATGCTTCGCCAGCGCTTTTGCGAAATCGACGAGCCCGCTCTTGTCGGAAACCGACAGCAGCGCGCGGCGGACGGGACGGATCTGGTCAGACATGAAAAGGCCGATAGCACGCGGCCTATCCTCGAAAAAGCGCGGGCCTGTCTTTTCCAGCACAACCTTCGGCTAGATCGGAAGCAGCGGGTCCGGCTCCGTTTCGCGGCGCGGTTGTCCGGGGGCGTCGGCGCGCGCGAAGGTCCACACCAAGCGCGGGAACGAGCGCGCGCTATCGGCAATCACGATCTGGCTGGTGCGCCGGGGCCCCTCGCTTGCCGAAAGGAAGATGCTTTCCTCGAGCTCGACCAGCATGCTCGGCGCTGTGAACAGCCAGCTTTCGCGGCCCGGCAGGATCAGAAGCACCGTGCGCCCGTCTTTCACGCGGCTCGCCTTCACGGAGGGATGCAGGTGAAAGCGGATGACGAAATCGTCGGGAAGGTCCGGCGGAAGGCCGCGGCCGGATGGCGCCGAGAACACATCTTCGCCGTCGAGCCGGTCGCCATCCGGAGACAGCAGCCACGAGCGCTGATGGACGATGCCGAACTGCCGCTCATATCCGTCATGGGAGGCGCGCACGACGGCGGCCTCGTCGCGTCCTGCGCGTGCGGTCTTCACGTCCAGCGGCCCCTGCGCAATCCGGATCGTGCCGTCTCGCGTTTCGCGGAAGCGGCACGAAGAGGTGTCATGCCAGGTGACGGTCGAATGCGCGGCGGTCGCACGAGCGGCCTCGCTCCAGCCGGCGCGGTTCTGCGAAGGCATTCCGCAATTGATGACGACGCGATGCCGCTTCACGGAGAACTCGAACGAAAGACAACCGGCATGAGCCTCGTTGCTGAAGTCCTCCGGCGGCGGTGCGCCGGTGTCGGCCACGACCACGCTGCCGCCGTTCTCGAGCCGCTGAAATCCGGACTGGTGCCCGTCGAACAGCGGCTGCGTTCGCATATCGTCATAGGCAAGGACGGCTGCGAGCATGTCGGCGGGGGTCGCGCCCATGCCGTTGAACTGCGCGATGGAGCCGTCACCGAGACGAAGCAGCCGCAACATCGGGATCATGCGCGCGATCGAGGTCTCCAGTGCGGCGGGCACGGGTATGTTGCGCGCCTCGAACGCCTGCCGGAGCGGCAGGAGATCGATCAGGATTTCGATGATCGTACGGGGATTGCGGCTTATGTGCCCGCCGTCCGGGAGTATCTGACGCCGCAATTCGTGAATGAGCCGCTTCGCCGACTGCTGCAACAGGCGTTGTTCTCCGGCCATGCAGAGTCCGGCAAAGGTGAGCGCAACCGTCACCAGCAAGCGCGGATAGCCGTCTTCGGCAACGGGATAGATCTTGTTCAGAAAGCGAACCTGCCGCGACAGTGAACGCATGTAGGAACGGTAAAATCCGTGATCCGAATCCTGAAGGATGAGCGGCGAATGCGTGAGCCACGCGATCGCGCGCCGCGCGGTGATCGCGGGCTCCCAGGAAACGGGATGCGCGCCTCCGTGCAGCGCGATCCAGTCGGAGACGAGCGCGCGGGCATTCTGGCTCGACAGCGAGAGACCGGCGGAGCGCAGATGCCGGAGCCAGCTGAAACCGAGCAGTTCCTCGGACCATTCGCGCGAAGGCGGCAGGATTTCGAACGGCGAGCGGCCCTCCGCCGATACTGCCTTGCCGGCGAAGCCGAATACGCCGCCATAAATTTCGGTCGCAATCGTCGGATCGCCGGTGCGAAGGTCCTGCGGCGCGATCAGGAGCCGTTCCGGAATCGGCACTCCGATACGCCAGCGATAGGCCGGGTTCGCGGTGATCCGCGCCCACCAGCCCCGCAATCCGCCACCACCCAGCGCAGGCCGCCGCCGCTCCGCCATCGGATGTTGTCGCCTTCCGCTTCGCCGGTTCGCGCCCGGCTTTTCGCAAACTCCCCAGATCCCGCGGCCAAGATAGCCGAGACGGTCCTTCTGTCCACTGAATGGAGGTCAGGATTTCCGGCGCAGGCGGCTTGCGAAGAATCCGTCGCAACCCGAAAGCCGCGGGTCGCTATGCGGAAGATGAAAGGGAAGCGTCCGGAGATCGCCGTGGGCGGTCACGGCGCGCGAATCACCCGCTTCCTCGGGGCCGATCGGCACGCGCTCCAGATCTTTATTTCGCGCGAGCAGGGCATTGATCTGCATCTCGCCTTCCTCAGGCTCCAGCGAGCAGGTGGAATAGACGAGCAGGCCGCGGGGCTTGAGCAGCTTCACTGCGTTGTCGAGCAGCCGTGCCTGCAACTTCGTGACCTGTTCGAGATCCTCCGGCTGCTTCTGCCACAGAATGTCCGGGTGACGGCGGATGGTTCCGGTGGCGGAGCAAGGCGCGTCGAGCAGAATTGCGTCGAAGGGTTCGGCTTCCCACGCCGCCGCATCGGCGACGACGGTTTCGGCTTTCAGTTTCGTGCGCTCGAAATTCTGCGTGAGCCGCTTGAGCCGCGAAGCCGAGCGGTCGACTGCGGTGACAAGCGCGCCTGCATTCGCGAGCTGAAGGGTCTTGCCGCCCGGAGCCGCACAAAGGTCGGCGACACGAAGCCCGCGAATGTCGCCAAGCAATTTCGCGGGGATCGCAGCGGCCGCGTCCTGTACCCACCATTCGCCTTCGCCGTAGCCGGGAATTTGCGTAACTGCGCCTTTGCCGGTGATGCGAACGCTGCCGGTAGGCAGTACGATGCCTTCGAGTTGTTTTGCGAGCGCCGAAGGATCCTGCTTCGGCGTGATGTCGAGCGCAGGCTCGATGCGATGCGCGAGACAGATTTCACGCAGCGTTTCCTCGCCGTAGGTATTGCGCCAGCGTTCGCGCATCCATTCCGGCGTATCGGCTTCCGGCGGCAAGGCGTCGAGAACCGAGCGGCCTTCGGCGACGACCTTGCGCAGCACTGCATTGACAAGTCCCGCGTAGCGCTTGTTGCGAAACTCATTCGCGAGATCGACCGCGAGATCGACGGCGGCGTGATTGGCGACTTCAAGCAAAAGAATCTGCGCGCTTGCTGAGAGCAGTACCGCGTGTACGCGTACGTCTTCAGGCCAGCCTCCGCTCAGGAAGCGCTCGAGCACAGCTTGCAGGCTGCCAGCACGGCGCAGCGCGGTCGCGACGATCATGCGTGCGAGCGCGCGGTCGCGCTCATCCAGCGCGCGAAACTGCTTGCCGGTCTCGCCATGTTCGAAAACGTCTTCCAGCGCGCGGCGGCCGTGCAAAATCGCGAGCAGGGCTTCCGCAGCAAAGCGCCGGGCGGTGAGGCCCGGCGTTTCGTCTTCAACCTTGCCTGGCTGACGCTTCGGCAAACGCCTTAACCCCAGGGCCCGCGGGGCCGCGCCTTCGGCCCGGTCGCGCTGGAGACACGGCCGGACGGCGCGTAGCCCGCGCCCATCTCGGACGCGATCTGCTCTAGCTGCGCGATCCGGTTTTCGACCGCCGGATGGGTCGAGAACAGATTGTCCATGCGCTCGCCGGACAGCGGGTTGATGATGAACATGTGCGCGGTCGCCGGATTGCGTTCGGCGTCCATGTTCGGAATTTCATGCGCCGCGCCGGAGATCTTGTTCAATGCGGAGGCCAGCGCCATCGGCTGACCGGAGATTTCCGAGCCCATGCGGTCGGCGGCGTATTCGCGCGTGCGCGAGATCGCCATCTGTACGACCATGGCGGCGAGCGGCGCGAGAATCATCATCGCGATGGTGCCGATCATACCGATGCCGTTGTTGTTGCGGTTGCCGCCGAACATCATGCCGAAATTCGTGAGCATGGAGATCGCGCCGGCGAAAGTGGCGGTGATGGTCATGATCAGCGTGTCGCGGTTCTTGATGTGCGCGAGTTCGTGCGCCATCACGCCCGCGATCTCGTCCTTGTTCAGCATCTGCATCAGGCCGGTGGTCGCAGCGACCGCCGCGTTCTCCGGATTGCGGCCGGTCGCAAATGCGTTCGGCTGCGGGTTGTCCATGAGATAGACCTTCGGCATCGGCAGGTCCGCGCGTTGCGAAAGCTCTCGCACCATCCGCACCAGTTCGGGTGCCGACTGCTCGTCGACCTCCTGCGCGCCGTGCATCGACAAGACCATCTTGTCGGAATTCCAGTAGCTGAAGACGTTCATGCCGGCGGCGATCACAAGCGCGATCAGCATGCCCTGCTGGCCGCCGATCAGCGCGCCGATCCCCATGAAGAGCGCGGTCATGCCGGCCGGCGGAATCGCGGTTTTCATGTAGTTCATGGAAGGATTTCCCTTTCTGGCGCGAAAAAGCGCCGCCTTCGCCCGGCTGAAAACAATGGGGTGCCGGAACCCCCTTCGCAAGGGCGGGGTTTCTGCGGGAGCTTGACGCTCGCGCCGGGAGGTTGTTCCTGAAAGCCATGACCGAAAAGAGACCGCAGACCGAGGCCGCGAAACGCGCGCTCGCCGAAGCCGAAGCCCGGCGCAGGGAGATCGATGCGGCAGCCGCAGCACTTCCGCCCGAGAAGGGCGCGAAGCGCGAGAAGGAGCCGTCTCGTTACGGCGACTGGGAAAAGAAGGGCATCGCCAGCGATTTCTAGCGATGGCGAATGCGCGTTACTTTTATCGCGTCACGATCACTGGCGTGCCGACGCCGACGCGCTCGTAAAGATCGACGATGTCTTCGTTGAACATCCGGAAGCAGCCATAGGACGCGAAGCGGCCGACCGAGTTCGGACGATTGGTGCCGTGGATCGCGAATTCTCCGCCCGTCAGCGTGAGCGCGCGGACGCCCATCGGATTGTCGGGCGCGCCGCCTTCGTAGACAACTTTCATCGTCGGAAAGTCGCGGCGCACTTCCGGCGGCGGCGACCAGGCAGGGTTCACATATTTTCCGTCGATATGCCGCGTGCCGAACCACTGCTTGCCGCGCTTGGCGACCGCGACCGGATAGCGGAGCGCGCGGCCGTTGCCGAGCGTGAGGTACAACGCGCGTTCGCTGTGCACGATCACGATGATGCCGGCAGGCGCGTTCTCGAACGGCACGACCTCGCGGGCTTTCGCCGCGAACACGATACCGAACAGGAACACCAGAACGAGCGCGACTTTCAGTTTCTGCATGGCCGCGGTTGTAGCCGCAGGCCCGCGCGCGCGGTGGAAATTAACCAATTATCGTGAACGCAAAAGTAAAGCGCGGGCTTTCGCCCGCGCTTACCTGCATTTCCGTAGTTAACTTATGCGCTCTTCTTGTTCTGGCGGTTGTTCACCAGATCGTCGACGACTGCGGGATCCGCGAGCGTCGAGGTGTCGCCGAGGCTCTGATATTCGTCCTCCGCGATCTTGCGCAGGATTCGGCGCATGATCTTGCCCGAGCGCGTCTTCGGCAGCCCCGGCGCGAACTGGATGAGATCGGGCGATGCGATCGGGCCGATCTCCTTGCGCACCCAGTTGACCAGCTCTTTCCGCAACTCCTCGGAGCCGTTCTCGCCCGCCATCAACGTCACGTAGGCGTAGATGCCCTGACCCTTGATGTTGTGCGGGTAGCCCACGACCGCGGCTTCCGAAACTTTCGGATGCGCGACGAGCGCGCTTTCGACTTCCGCGGTGCCCATGCGGTGGCCGGAGACGTTGATGACGTCGTCGACGCGGCCGGTGATCCAGTAGTAGCCGTCTTCGTCGCGGCGGCAGCCGTCGCCGGTGAAGTACTTGCCCTTGTAGGTGGAGAAGTACGTCTGCACGAAGCGCTCGTGATCGCCGTAGACCGTGCGCATCTGGCCCGGCCAGCTATCGGTGATGCAGAGGTTTCCGGAGGTGGCGCCCTCTAACACCTTTCCGTCGGCGTCTACGAGCTGCGGCTGCACGCCGAAGAACGGCAGCGTCGCCGAACCCGGCTTCTGTCCGATCGCGCCGGGAAGCGGCGTAATCAAAATGCCGCCGGTTTCCGTCTGCCACCAGGTATCAACGATCGGGCAGCGGTTTTCGCCGACCACGCGATAGTACCATTCCCAGGCTTCCGGATTGATCGGCTCGCCGACCGAGCCGAGGAGACGCAGCGACTTGCGCGAGGTCTTCTTGACCGGGTCGTCGCCCGCCTGCATCAGCGCGCGGATCGCGGTCGGCGCGGTGTAGAAGATGTTGACCTTGTGCTTGTCGATCACTTCCCAGAAGCGCGCGTTCGACGGGTAGTTGGGCACGCCTTCGAACATCAGGGTCACCGCGCCGTTCTGGAGCGGGCCGTAAACGATGTAGCTGTGGCCCGTGACCCAGCCGACGTCGGCCGTGCACCAGTAGATATCGCCTTCGTGATAGTCGAAGACATATTGATGCGTCATCGACGTGAAGACCGAATAGCCGCCCGTGGTGTGCAAGACGCCCTTGGGCTTACCGGTCGAGCCCGAGGTGTAGAGAATGAACAGCGGGTCCTCCGCGTTCATCTCTTCGCACGGACAGTCGGCGGCAACGCTCTTGGCGACATCGTCGTAAAAGACGTCGCGGCCCGACTTCATATCGACCGCTGCTTTGGTGCGCTTGACGACGATCACGGAAGAAACGCCGCCGGCCTTGTCGCAGGCAGCATCGGTGTTGGCTTTCAGCGGAATCTTGCGACCGCCGCGAAGGCCTTCGTCCGCCGTCACCACGATGTTCGATTTGCAGTCTTCGATACGACCCGCGAGACTGTCCGGAGAGAAGCCGCCGAACACGACGGAATGAATCGCGCCGATGCGCGCGCAGGCGAGCATCGCGTAAGCGGCTTCCGGAATCATCGGAAGATAGATCGTGATGCGGTCGCCCTTCTTGGCGCCCTGCTTCTTCAGGACGTTCGCCCAGCGGCAAACTTCCGCGTGAAGCTCTTTATAGGTGATCTTCTTGTCGTCGGTCGGCTCGTCGCCTTCCCAGATGATCGCAACCTGATCGCCGCGCTTGTCGAGGTGACGATCGACGGCGTTGTAGCAGATGTTGGTCTTGCCATCCTCGAACCACTTGATCGAGACGTCACCTTCGAAGGACGTGTTCTTCACTTTCGTGAAGGGCTTCATCCAGTGAATGCGCTTCGCCTGTTCGCCCCAGAATTTCTCCGGGTCCTTGATCGAGGCGGCATACATTTCCTTGTATTTGGCTTCGTCCAGCCAGGCGCGTTTCTTCCATTCCGGAGAAACGGCATAAATCTTGTCGGACATAGAACTTCTCCCTTACCCCTTGCGCGGACGGGCTTTTCTCCCGCCTCTTTGTTGGCTGCATTATGCGCCGGGCGGAACGCGCGCTTCAAGGCGCGGCACTACCGACTTTGGTCAGGGCAGCTTCCGAAAACCACCGGAATCCGGGCGAAACGGCGCGCTTTGGCGCCGGATACGC
>CAZFPR010000015.1:14099-17693 GCA_964521045.1 uncultured Hyphomicrobiales bacterium | reverse complement strand
GTCTGCCAGTGCCCAGACTCGCGTGCGCTTGATCTCGGCGTCTTCGAGATCGCGGATCACCGGAACCTCGTATTCGGCGAGCGCGGCCATCCTGTCTTTCGGCAGGTAGGAGCGGCCAGGGTCGCCGACGAGCACTTTCGCGCCTTGCGTTCTCATTCGTTCCAGGAACGCGAGCGCGCGAGCGGCGGTGTCGCGCTCGTAGAAGATATCGCCTGCGAGCACGGCGCCGAACGGTTCAAGCGCCGTTGCCGGATCGAGGCGATCCGTGGTTTCCATTTCGACGTCCACGCCGTTCGCGGCCGCGTTCAGCGCAACAGCCGGAATTGCGAAGCGATCGATGTCGTTCGCAACCGCATGTGCGGCTCCTGCTTTCATCGCCGCGATGGCGACGAGCCCCGAGCCGGAGGCGAGATCGAGCACGCGCTTGCCGCGCACGATTTCCGGGTGATCGAGAATGTATCGCGCGAGCGCCTGTCCGCCGGCCCATGCGAACGCCCAGAACGGCGGCGGCAATCCCATCTCGCCGAGTTCTTCTTCCGTCTTCTGCCAGAGCGGCACCGCTTCGTCGGCGACGTAGAGCGAAATTTCGGGCACGTGCGGGACCGGACGAAGGCGTGTGTTCTCGCGGATGAAGTTCTCCGCGCCCGATAGGTCTAGGGCTTCACGCCGCCCAGTTTGCAGACAGTGGTCCATTCCGCGTCGGTAACAGGCTGCACGGAGAGACGCGAGAGCTTTATCAGCGCCATGTTCTTGAGTTTCGGCTCGAGCTTCACCGCTGCCAGCGTCACCGGTGTCTTCAAGGGCTCTTTCGCCTTCACATCGACCGCGACGAACTTCTGCGTTTCGTCGGTCGGATCGATGAAATGTTCCTTGATCACCTCGGCGATGCCGACAATCTCTTTGCCTTCATTCGAATGATAGAAGAAGCAGCGGTCGCCCTTCTTCATGCGCATGAGATTGAGTTTGGCTGCGTGATTGCGAACGCCGGTCCAGGCGGTGCCTTTGGCGCCGGCTTTGACCTGTTCGTCCCAGGACCAGGTATCGGGTTCGCTCTTGATCAGCCAGTACGCCATCTCAGTTCGGCGTTCCGATCACCCAGCGCCAAGGCCGCAACTCTACCTTGGCGAACAGTTTCGCATGCTTGTAGGGGTCTTCCGCCAGAATCGCCTCGGCGGCTTCGCGCGTCGGCACATCGAGGATCAGCATCGAGCCGATCATGGTTTCCCCGTCGTCGTCGAGCAGAGGACCGCAGGTTCTGATCGTGCCTGCGTGCTTGCGCAGGTACTCGAGATGCGCGGCCCGCTTCGAGAGCCGCAAGTCGAGGCTATTTGGCTTGTCGAGACAAATTGCAACGAAATGCATGACCGTCCTCAAAATGCGTGGGCCGTCTATCATCGCCGCGTATCTTTAACCAGCGCCGAACGTACCAAAATGTTCAGTCTTCTTGCCGTAGCGGGCGCGACAGCAAACCGGCGATTGCATCGTCGATGCCGATCTTGCCTGCAAGAATTGCGGCGACGGCCTCTGCGATCGGCATTTCCACACCCATTGCGCGCGAGGCTTCGACCAGAACCGGTGCCGTATACATACCCTCCGTCAGCTTCTTTCCGCGAACGTCAACGGAAGTGGAACCGCCTAGCGAAACCCCGAAAGCGAAGTTCCGCGACCGCGGCGAAGAGCAGGTGAGGATGAGGTCGCCAAGGCCGGAAAGGCCGGTGAGAGTCTCCGGCTTAGCGCCATAGGCGCGGGCGAAGCGCATGAGTTCCGCGAAACCGCGAGTCGTCAGCGCGGCTTGCGCGCTCGCGCCGAGTTTTCGCCCCGCGACAATGCCTGCCGCGATCGCGAGCACGTTCTTCGCGGCGCCGCCGATCTCGACACCACTGACGTCGGTCGTGTGATAGAGCCGGAAACTCTGCGAGCTGAGCGCGGTGGCGAGGGCAAGTGCGAGCTCTTCGTCGTGCGCTGCGAGCGTCACCGCGGTCGGCAGTCCGGCGGCGACATCTTCGGCGAAACCGGGCCCGGACAGGATCGCAGGACGCGCGTCCGGCAGCGTTTCGGCAATCACCTCGGTCACGAATTTTTTCGTTCCGATTTCGATTCCCTTTGCGCATGCGACCAATGGAGTGCCTGCGCGCAAGTGCGGCGCGAACGACATTGCGGTTTCGCGAAGAGACTGCGTGGGCGTCACCAGGAGGATCGCGTCCGCGCCGGCTACGCGCGCAAGATCCGTGGTCGCGGAGACCTTGTCGTCGAGACGAATGCCGGGAAGATATTTCTCGTTCGAGCGGGTCTTCTCGATCGCATCGATCAGCGCGGGATCGCGGCCATGCAGGATGACATCGCGTCCGGCCTTGGCGGCGGCATTTGCGAGCGCAGTACCCCAGGCGCCTGCGCCGATTACGCCGATCTGCTTCATGCGGGCAGCTTTTCTTCCGCGAGCGGCCAGCGCGCACGCGGGGGCGCGTCAAGCTTGTCTTCCATGCCGCGCGCAAGCCGCTCCGCCGCGGCCCATGCGATCATGGCGCCGTTGTCGGTGCAGAGCGCCTGCGGCGGCACGATCAGCGGCGTGTCGAGCCGCGCCGTTTCGCTCTCGAGTGCCGCGCGGATCGCCTTGTTCGCGGCGACGCCGCCTGCGACGACAAAGGCCGTCGGCTTGAAAACGGTATCGCGCAGCTTGCGGAGTGCGACGCGCGTGCGGTCTGCAATGACGTCGATCACGGCGGCCTGGAAACTCGCGCAGAGATCGTTCACGTCCTGCTCGGAAAGCGGTGCGATGGCCTCGGCCTCGATGCGAAGCGCGGTCTTCAGGCCAGAGAGCGAGAAGTCCGGTTCGGCCCGGCCGAACATCGGGCGCGGCAACTCGAAGCGCTGCGGATCTCCCGCAAGCGCATGCTGCTCAACTGCTGGCCCGCCCGGATAACCGAGACCGAGCATCTTGCCGGCTTTGTCGAAGGCTTCGCCGATCGCGTCGTCGACCGTGCCGCCGATCTTGCGGTAGCGGCCGACATCCTCGACCAGCACGAGTTGCGTATGTCCACCGGAGGCGAGCAGCAGCAGAAAAGGAAAGTCCACGCGGCCGGTCAGGCGCACGGAGAGCGCATGCGCTTCGAGATGATTGACCGCGACGAACTTCTTCTTTGCCGCGAGTGCGATCGCTTTCGCCTGGGTAAGCCCGACGATGACGCCGCCGATCAGACCGGGGCCGGCGGCTGCGGCGATAGCGTCGCAATCGGAAATGCGGGCCTGTGCGTCGGCGAGCGCCTTGCCGATCACCCGGTCGAGCACTTCGACATGCGCTCGCGCCGCGATCTCCGGCACCACGCCGCCAAACTCTTTGTGTTCGGCGATCTGCGAATAGACGACATTGGAGCGGATATCGCCGATACCATCCGCGCCGCGGTGGACGACGGCGGCTGCGGTTTCGTCGCAGGTGGTCTCAATGCCGAGCACGAGCATAAGGCGCAGATAGCAGGATTTCGTGAGGCCGCCCATAGTGCTATCCCGCTTGCCACGAAGCATCGAAGACAGGGCGCAATGACGAGAATACGGATCGGGACGCGCGGAAGCCCGCTGGCGCTCGCCCAGGCGCGGCTG
>CAZFPR010000015.1:826-14089 GCA_964521045.1 uncultured Hyphomicrobiales bacterium | reverse complement strand
CCGTTCCAGATGCGGACAGCGACGCGTCTGCCTGCGCGGCGATCGCGATTGCCGAGCGGCTGGACCCGGAGGACATCGAACTCGTCGTGCTCAAGACCACGGGCGACATCGCGCGCGACCGCTCGTTTGCCGAGTCCGGAGGCAAGGGCATCTTCACGAAAGAAATCGACGAAGCTCTGCTTTCGGGCCGTGTGGATCTTGCCGTGCATTCGGCAAAAGACGTGCAGACGATCCTGCCGCAGGGGCTCGCAATCGCTGCAACGCCGCCGCGTGCCGATCCGCGCGATGCCTTCCTGAGCGTGAGCGCAAATTCGCTGGAAGCGCTGCCGCGCGGCGCGAAGCTCGGCACCGCCTCGGTGCGGCGGCAGGCGCTCGCGTTGCGCATCCGCCCCGATCTTCAGATTTCGCTTTTGCGCGGCAACGTGCAGACGCGGATGGACAAGATGAAAGCCGGCGAATGCGACGCGACCATTCTCGCTTTTGCCGGGTTGCAACGGCTCGGGCTGACCGGGCACGCCACGCAAGTGCTCGACCCCATGAAATATCCGCCCGCGGTGGCGCAGGGCATCATCGCGATCGAGACGCGCCTCGGCGACCGCACGACGCATGCGATGCTCGCGAAGATCGATCATGCTGAAAGCCATGCGGCCTTGCTTGCGGAGCGCGCGTTCCTGCTTGCGCTCGACGGCTCCTGCCGCGCGCCGATTGCGGGTCATGCGCGGATCGAACGAGGCCGGCTGCAATTCAAGGGCCTCGTGATCACGCAGGACGGCCGCAGCTTCGCCGGCGTCTCGCATGAAGGCGACCCGCGCGATGCGGAGAAGATCGGCCGGGAAGCCGGCGAGTATCTGCTTCCGCGCGCACCGGCTGGCGCGCTTTCGGGGTAGGCGAAGGTGCGCGTGCTCGTAACCCGCCCGCGTTTCGACGCCGCGCGTACGGCGGAAAAGCTCGCGGCGCGCGGGCATGAAGCGCTGATCGATCCCGTAATCGAAATCGAACCGCTGCCGTTCGATGCTGCGGCTTCCGGAATTTCGGCGCTCGTCTTTACCAGCGCCAATGCCGTTCGCGTTGCGGCGGCGCAGGCCATGCTGAAGCAAGTTCCGGTCATTGCGGTCGGCGAGCGCACGGCCGAGGCCGCAGGGGAATCAGGTTTTGCGATCGCCGGTGTTGCCGCAGGCGACGTGAAGACGCTCGGCGAACTGATCGCGGCGAAGCTCTCCGCCGGGCAGAAAGTGCTGCATCTCGCGGGCGAGGACCGCGCGGGAGACTTGCCGGGCTTCTTGTCCCGAAATGGAATAACGGTCGAAACCAGAATTGTTTACCGCGCAGGCGCTTCGGAGAATCTGAAACCGGAAACCGTCCGCGCGCTCAAAGAGGGCCGGATCGGTGCGGTGCTGCATTATTCGGAACGAAGTGCCGCGAACTTCGTGAGACTCGTCGAGAAGGCAGGGCTATCTGAATTTGCACGCAAGGCCCGCCACTACTGCATCTCGCCTGCGGCTGCTTCGCCGCTCGCCTCACTCGGCGCGCAGGCAACGGCTGCGTCCACGCCGTCGGAAGCCGCACTACTCGATCTTATCAGAACCTAGCCGAGCGCCGGTTCGCACTCAGAGCAATTCCTTGCGCAGATAAAGGATGTCTCCGTGCGCGGTCGGCTCCTCGGCCGCGGCGAATCCCTGACTTTCGAGAAACGCATTCAGCTCCTCGAACAGTACGCCGCCTTCATAATAGGGCACCGTCGAAAATGCGCGGACCACGGCTTTTGCCGAGGCAAGCGTCCGCTTGCCGCCGCGAAGCACGAGGAGTTCCGCGCCCTGCACGTCGACCACGACGAGATCGGGATGTTCGAAGCCTTCGCGCGCGGCAATCTCGTCGAGCGTCGAAGAAACCACTGTTTCGTCTTCGCCGGTTTGGCGTACCGACGGCCAGGTCTCGCGCAGCTTGTCGGTCATCGGGAAGATCGAGTTGGAAGCGCCGGCGTTCGAGAAGCCATGCAGAACGACATTCGCGCCGGACTTATCTGTGAGCAACGCATTCACCGCGACATGCCTGCCCGCAAGTTTTCCTGCCGTGCGATCCGAATCGAGCGATGCAAGCAACTGCTTGTGGATGGAGGGCGAGCCTTCGATCCAGAGTACTTCGCGGACGCCCATTTTCCGGTAGCGCCGCCGCTCCTGCCCGAGATGCGCGCCGACATGGATCACTTTACGGATCGGAAACCGTCCGAACGAAAGGAAGTTCAGGAGCTTGAGCGGCTTGCGTTCGAAAATTCGCCGCAGAATCGGCAAAAGGTATTTCTGCATGGTGCCCCTGCCGGACCCGCTCCGGCGGTTTCCGGTTGGCGCTCTCTTACGGAGATTTACCGCTTGTTGGAAGGGCGCAGCAGGAGAGCCGTCATGCGGCGGCAGGATCATCGACCTGTCGTGCCTGATATGCGAATGAGGTTTATGCTGTGGCGGGGCGCATCACCGGGACGCCGATGACAGACGATTCTGAAAGCAAGCTTGAGACGGGTGCGGCGCGGCCGCGAAAGCGCGCGACCGTGATCGAAGGCGAGGCCAAAGAGATTCCTTCCGCGAACGAGAGTGCTGCCGCGGACTCCGCGGCGGCGAAGCAGCCGGATGCAAAGCCGGATGCGCAGGCAAAGCCATCGCCTGCCACGCGGGGATCGTTCGACTGGCGAGCCGGGATTCCGGTGATCGCAGTTGCCGCGCTGTCGGGGGTCTCGGCGGGCCTGTTCGGCGCCTGGCTGTTCTCGGCAGGCACTCCGCAGTCTGCCGACAGCTCCGCGATCAACAATTCGATCGCGCAGCTTTCTTCGCGGCTGACGCAGCAGGAAACGAAGACGGCGCCGCCGCCCGACCTGACCCCACTCAACGAGCGCAGCGCGAAGCTCGAAACCGCAGCCGGCGAATTGCGCGGCGAACTCGCGGAAGTGAAGAAGCTTGTGGAGGCGCAGGCCAATGCGCCGACCGCCGCCGAACTGAACGCGGTGAACCACAGGCTCGCGCAGATCGAGGAAAAGGTCGGCACGCTCGCAGCACTTCCGAAAACCGAGCCGAAGGGCGGCCCGCAGCCGTCCGAGGTGATCGCGCTCAGCGCGTTGCGCGATGCCGTGGCAACGGGCGCGCCGTTCGTTGGTGAACTGAGCGCGGTTCGTGCGCTTCTGAAGGATCGCGCGGCATCGCTCGCGCCGCTCGATAAGTTTGCGAAGGAAGGCTTGCCGACGGTTGCGGCACTCGCCGTCCGTTTCGAGCCGCTCGCTTCGAAACTCGCAAGCGGCACGCAGCCTGCGCCCGAGAGCGGTGTGTTCACGCGGCTCTGGAACAATGCGGGCAAGCTTGTCGAGGTGCGCCCTGTCGGCGAGCCGAAGGGATCCGGCGCGGGCGCCGTCGTCGCCCGCATGGAAGCGAAACTCGCGCGCGGCGATCTTTCCGGCGCGCTCGAAGAGTCGAAAGCCCTGCCGCAATCCGCGCGCGAACAGGCAAAGGACTGGTTCGAGGCCGCCGAACAGCGGCGCGATGCCGATGCCACAATCAAGTCTCTGATCAACGCGGCGCTTGCCGCAATTTCCACGGAGTCCCCGAAGCAGTGATCCGCATCGTCTTCTTCTTGCTTGCGGTGACGGTGCTGGCGATCGGCGCGATGTGGGTCGTCGAGCGCCCCGGCGAGATCGTGCTCACGTGGCAGGGCTGGCGCATTTCGACGAGCGTGACGGTTGCGCTGGTCGCACTCGCGGCGCTGCTTGTCGTGACGGTTATTGCCTGGTCGGTCTTCCGCTTCTTCGTGATGGCGCCGGGAAATCTATCGCTCTTTCTTCGGGCGCGGCGCGAAGAGCGCGGCTGGCGTGCGCTCTCGCGCGGCATGATCGCGGCCGGTGCCGGCAATCTTTCGCTCGCGCGCAGTTCGGCAAACGAAGCGCAGAAAATTCTGGGGAGCGAGCCGCTCGCGATGCTCTTGTCGGCGCAGGCCGCGCAACTCGACGGCGACGCCGTGCGCGCGGAAGCGGAATTTCGCGCGATGCTGGCTTCCCCCGAAACGCGGCTGCTTGGTTTGCGCGGGCTCTATCTCGAGGCGCGGCGCCGTAACGATCATGCGGGCGCACGCGATGCCGCCGAGGAAGCTTCGAAGTCCGATGCCAGCATTCTTTGGGCCTCGGAAGCGCTGCTCGAATACCAGAGCATCCGCGGCGAATGGGACGAAGCGCTCGCCACCGTCGCGCGCGAAGCCAAGGCGGGAACGATCGACAAGCCGACTGCGAAGCGGCGGCGCGCGGTGCTGCTCGCCGCACAAGGCCTTATGATCGAGCATAGCGATCCCGAGAAGGCGCTCATGCTCGCGCGCGAAGCGGCGAAGCTCGCACCTTCGCTTGCGCCCGCCGCGGCACTCGCAGGACGGCTGGAAGCGAAAGCCGGATCCTTGCGGCGTGCGCAGCGCGTGATCGAAAAATCCTGGGCGATGGCGCCGCATCCCGAACTTGCAGACTCTTATGCAGGCCTGCGCTTGCAGGATACCCCGAAGGAGCGGCTCTCCCGCGTTCAATCGCTTGCGCGCAAGAACCCCGAACATCCCGAAGCCGCCATTGCGGTCGCGCGTGCGGCGATCGATGCGCGCGACTTTGCCACCGCGCGCGAGGCGCTGTCTTCGTTCTCCGCCGCGCCGACGCAGGCGATGTGCCTGATGATGGCCGAGATCGAATCGCTCGAGCACGGCGACCACGGCAAGGCGCGGGAATGGACTTCGCGCGCGGTTCGGGCGAAGCGCGATCTCGCTTGGGTCGCGGACGGGTATATTTCAGAGCGCTGGCTTCCGGCCTCGCCCCTTACCGGCAGGCTCGATGCGTTCGAGTGGAAGGAGCCGCCGGTCGCGCCCGCGGGGCCGATCCTCGAGCATGTCGTCGAGCAGGGGTTTGCAAAGCCCGCAACTGCGGCGGCGCCTGTGCCCGCGCCCGTGCAGTCCGCGGCTCCTTCGGTCGCCTCGAAGCCTTCGCAGGACATTCTGCTGGTTCCGGAAGATGCGCGTCCGCGTCCCGTTCCGAAGCCTGCGATCGCGCCGGTGATCGCAGAGCCGCCGCTACCGGACGATCCGGGGCCCGAACCGGAGAACGACGAGGACGCGGAAGCCTCGAAATCCGTGATCGGGCGGTGGTTCGGGCGTTCCGCTTGAAATGACCGGCCCCTGCCGCTATCAGGGCGCCCAGCCGAACAAGGCGAAGCCGCAATAGCTCAGCTGGTAGAGCACGTCATTCGTAATGACGGGGTCACAGGTTCGAATCCTGTTTGCGGCACCAGCCTACGCTCCTCCGGAGCTTCGGCTGGCAAGCCGGCAACTAGAAATCTCATCTTTGTTTTCTTTTTCGCCTTCGCGTGACCTTGGCCGCGTAGGCTTCCCAGTCGTGTTCGAGCATCCGCAGGCGGCTCGTCACCGAAAGCAGGAACGCGCTCGACCAGCCGATCAGGATCAGGCCGGTGACGCCTTCGAAGGCGCCGAAGATGCGCCACTCCGGCCCGAGCACGATGTCGCCGAAACCGAGCGTCGAATACGACACCGCGGAGAAGTAGACCGCGGTCGGCAGATCGGGCAACGCGCCCGATAGAACGTAGGCGAAGGCATAGAGCCAGATCTCCACGCCGTGCACGGTGAAGACGCCGAGCGTAACGGCGACGATCAGCGCAAGCTGCCGCACGAGATCGCGGCCGTTCCTTGCCGCCATTGCCTCATGCGCGTTCCGCCGCAAGAGATGCAGCAGAAGAAGAATGCCTGTGAGATGAACGACGATGGCGATGACGGTCATCATGCCGCCCAGAGCCAGTGTAACGAGCATGCGTGTCGCCTTCTTGCGGGGATGCTTCGGAACGCGGGGCGCCTATGCTATTGCCCATTCGCTGCGTTTCCAATGGACCCTTAGGGCATGCTCCAGTCTCTCACCGATTTCATCGCGTCGATCACCGGCGAGGATGGAGCGAAGGCGTTTAACGAGAACGACTACCGGCTTTCGGCGGCGGCGCTGCTCGTCCATGTCGCGGCTTCCGACGACAGCTTCGACGAAGCGGAGCGCGGCGTTCTCCTGGACGCGCTGACGCAACGCTTCGATGTCGATCCGGGAGAGGCCAACGCGCTGATCGAGGCGGCCGTCTCTGCCGACCGCGAAGCGATCGATCTTTATCAGTTCACGAGCCTCGTGAACCGCGCGCTGGACGGCGAAGGCAAGAGAAAGCTCGTCGAGGTCCTGTTTCTCATCGGCTACGCCGACGGCAAGCTGACCGAGTTCGAGAACAACATCGTCTGGCGCGCCTCCGAACTGATGCATGTTTCCGCACAGGACCGCACCGAGATCCGCCGCCGCATTCGCGCGAGCATCGGAGATCGCGGGTGACTCCCGTCACCGTCATCACCGGCGCGTCCGGCGGCATCGGGGAAGCGCTCGCCTATTGCGCGGCAAAGGCTGGCCGCAAGCTCGTGCTGGTCGCGCGCTCCGCCGACAAGATGAAGGCCGTTGCCGAGAAAATCGTCGCGCTTGGTGCGCCGGCACCGGAGATCGTTGCGCTCGATCTTTCCGATCCGAAGTCCGGCGAGACGCTCGCGGCAACGCTCCGGCAGAAAAATCTCAAGGTGTTCGAACTCGTGAACAACGCGGGTTACGGGCTCGCGGGCCCGGTCGAAGCGCTCGATGCCGCGGATCAGGTCGGCATGGTCGATCTCAACATGCGCGCGCTCACCGATCTGACGCTCCGCTTTCTGCCGGAAATCATCGAAGGAAGTGACGGTTCTTTGGGCGGGATTCTGAACGTCGCTTCCACCGCTGCGTTCCAGCCCGGCCCCAACATGGCGGTCTATTACGCGAGCAAGGCCTATGTGCTCTCGTTCTCCGAAGCGATCTGGTTCGAATTGCGTGGGCGCGCACGCGTGACCTGTCTTTGTCCGGGTCCGGTGCCGACAGGGTTCCAGGAGCGGGCCAGCAAGGGCAAGGGCCTCTGGTTCGCGCAATTCTCGACAACGTCGCTGGCGTTCGTGGCGTCGCGTGGCTGGGAGCGCTTCCAGCGCGGCCAACGCGTCGTGGTTCCCGGCGTCATGAACGAAATTTTCGCAACCCTCGCCCCGCTTTCACCCAAGGCGCTGGTTTTGTGGATCGCCTCCAAAATCGCGCGCTGATCCGGGCAGCCATTCCATTCCGCCGGTTGAACGCCTTCGCGTTCCGTGCGACCGATTAGCCTTCGCGCGATGACGAGAAAGATTCTCACGATCCTGCATCAGGAACGCTCGACCCCCGGCAGGGTCGGGCGGCTGCTCGTCGAGCGCGGCTTCACACTCGATATCCGCAAGCCCTGCCTCGGCGACGAACTGCCTTCGACGATGGAAGGCCACGCCGGTGCGATGATCTTCGGCGGGCCGATGTCGGCGAACGACGATCACGACGGCATCAAACGCGAGATCGACTGGTGCAAAGTGCCGCTGAAAGAGGACAAGCCGTTCTTCGGAATCTGTCTCGGCGCGCAGATGATGGCGAAGCAACTCGGCGCGAAGATCGACTATCACGAAAAGGGCCTGACCGAGATCGGCTACTACCCGCTGCGCGCGACCGACGCGGGCAGGGAAATCCTCGACTGGCCCGACCATATCTATCAGTGGCACCGGGAAGGTTTCACGATGCCTTCCGGCGCGGTGAAGCTCGCGGAAAGCGACACCTTCGAGAATCAGGCGTTCCGCTTCGGGCGCGCGGTTTATGGCGTGCAGTTCCACCCGGAAGTGACGCACCAGATGATGTGCCGCTGGACCACGCTTGCCGCGCACCGGCTCGAACTTCCGGGCGCGAAAAGCCGCGCCGAGCATTTCGACGGGCGCTACCAGCACGTTCCGAAGGTCCGCGAGTGGCTCGACCGCTTCCTCGAGCACTGGACCGGGCTGATGAATTTGCCGGGCGAAGATTCGCAAAATGCAAAAAGCACCGCAAATTGCGAAAGCCCGCGATAAGCGTCCGCGCCAAGAACATCAATCTATTGAATCGGCGGCATGCGCCCACCCGCATCTTGTGTGGCATGCGAACGAAAAATCTTGGCAAGGCCGTTGCTGAAGGAATGGCAGCCGGCATCAGGTAATGCGTCGCCGGTCTCATCGTGACCTAAGGGGGCGGCAGCTAAGACCCCAGCTGCCGCCTCTCTCTCATTTCCGGCCCGCGTTTCGCACCTGCTGCAACTGCACGAGGATCGCCGCCGAAAGAATGGCGGCGGCACCCAGCGCGCCGATGGCGGTTAATCCTTCGTTAAAGACGAGCCATGCGCCGAAGGCCGCGAACAGCGTTTCGGTCATGATGATGATCGCCGCTTCCGACGGCGAAGTCGCGCGCAGCGCGAAGGTCAGGATCGTAAAGCTCATCGCGGTCGAAAGCAGGCCGACATAGAGAATGCTCGGCGCTGCCGCGCGCAATGAATCGAGCGTGATGGTTTCGAAGAGTAGCGCGCCGGTCAGCGCCGTCGCGGCCACCACCGAAAACTGCACGACGGAAAAAAGCACCGAGCGGCCCATGGGCGCCGCGATGCCCGCGATCACCATATGCAGCGCCCAGAATCCGGCGGACAGCGCGACGAGCATGTCGCCGAATCCGAAGCCCGTGAGCGTGCCGCCGCCCAGAAGCCATGTGCCGATGAAGGACAGCGCGACCGCGAGCCAGATCAGCGGCGCAATCGGTCTTCCGATCAGTGCGAAACTTATGAAGGGTGTGATCACCACGTAAAGCGCGGTCAGAAAGGCCGTGTTCGTCACCGAAGCCGTGATCAGTCCCGCCTGTTGCAGCACTGCGGCGGTGACGAAGGCCAGTCCTGCGAAGAGCCCGGTTCGCAGGTACGCGGCGCTTACCGGCACCGGGTAGCGGCGGTGTTCGAGCCAGGCCAGCGGGGCGAGTACGAGCGTCGCAAGCAGCGCGCGCGTGCCGACAAAGGTGCACGGACCGATGTGGTCCATGGCCGACTTCTGAAACAGGAAAGCGAATCCCCAGATCGCGGCGCAGGCGAAGAGCAGCAGATCGGCGCGGAGACGGGTCATTGGAATTGAGTCTTGTCCGCCTTCGCTGCGCTTCGGTGCGGCATCCTTCGCACCTCAAGCTGGCTTGCCTGGCCGAAGCACCGAAAGCCGAAGGCTTGAGGTGCGAAGGCTGGTGGAGCCGAGGGGAGTTGAACCCCTGACCTCTGCAGTGCGATTGCAGCGCTCTCCCAACTGAGCTACGGCCCCGATCCGGCGAGGCGGCATCTAGGGCGGGCCTCCGAGGGGTGTCAAGAACCGGTTCATCATGCGGGGTTTCTGCACCTTCCTTTCGGCGCGCGGCACGGGTATTTAGGGGCAGATTCTGTAGGGGCTTCCCAAATGCAGTCTGTTCTCTGGCTCATCAACACAATTATCTATCTGTACATCTGGGTGCTGATCGCCTCGGCGGTGCTGTCGTGGCTGATCGCCTTCAATGTGGTGAACCCCTACAACAACGTGGTTCGCACGATCTCCGGTACGCTTTATCAGCTGACCGAGCCGCTGTTGCGGCCGATCCGGAACGTGCTGCCGAATCTTGGCGGCCTCGATATTTCGCCGGTAATTTTAATTTTGGCATTGATGTTCTTCCAAATGCTGCTGAAGGAAATCTTCGGTCGGTGATATCTACCGCCCTGCCCTGGCGTTCGGTTGCGGGCGGCGTTCTTCTCGACATTCGCGTCACACCCAGGAGTGGGCGCGATGCGATGGAAGGCATCGAGCAACTCGCAAGTGGGCAGGCGGTTCTGAAATTGCGCGTGCGCGCGCTGCCCACCGGCGGCGAGGCGAATGAAGCGGTTGCCGCACTCGTCGCCAAAGCGCTGAAGCTGCCGAAGTCCAACGTATTGCTTGAACGCGGCGGTGCCTCGCGTGTTAAAACGTTCCGGATTGCCGGAGACGCGAAAGTAATCGCTTCGGCGCTGGAAGAAATCACGAGAGCGGAAACGTGAGCGCGAAAATTCTCGACGGCAAGGTGATTGCTGATGAACTCCGTGTAAAGGTCGCGCAGGAGGCTGCGAATATTTCAGCGAAGCTCGGGCGCAAGCCGGGACTCGCCGCCGTTCTCGTCGGTGACGATCCCGCGAGCCAGGCTTATGTAAAGAGCAAGGGCAAGGCGACCGCCGAAGCGGGCATGGTTTCGTTCGAGCATCGCCTGCCGGAGAACACGTCCGAGAAGGACCTGCTCGCACTGGTCGCGAAATTGAACGCGGACGACAATGTCGATGGCATTCTCGTCCAGCTTCCGCTGCCGAAGCAGATCGATACCGCGCGCGTGATCGAGGCAGTGGATCCGGCAAAGGATGTGGACGGCTTTCACCCGATGAACGCGGGCAAGCTTGCGACCGGCTTGCCGTCGCTCGTGCCCGGCACGCCTTTGGGCTGCGTGATCATGGCGAAGAAGGCGCATGGCTCGCTTAGCGGTCTAGATGCCGTCGTCGTCGGGCGCTCCAACATCGTCGGCAAGCCGCTCGCGCAGTTGCTGATCGCTGAGAGCGCCACCGTGACGGTCGCGCATTCGAAGACAAAGGATTTGAAAGAAGTCTGCCGCCGCGCCGATCTGCTTTGCGTCGCGATCGGCAAGCCCGAGTTCGTCAAAGCCGACTGGATCAAGCCCGGCGCAACCGTGATCGACGTCGGCATCAACCGCGTGCCGGGCACGGATGGGAAAAACAAACTCGTCGGCGATGTCGCTTATGACGAAGCGCTGAAGGTCGCCGGATGGATCACACCCGTTCCCGGCGGCGTCGGGCGGATGACGGTGGCGTGCCTGCTTGTGAATACGCTGCGCGCGGCGGCGGCGCGGGCAGGGATTGAGGCGCCTGCTATTTAGAGCTTCGTCATTCCGGGCGAGCTAACGGGCCGCGCTCGCGCGCGCCCGATGACAGGCTCCGCGAGGCCCGGAATCCAGTAACCTTCAGTGTCAAAGATTTAGCGCAGGTGGTTACTGGATGCCCCGCTTTCGCGGGGCATGACGACAAAGAATCACCGCGCCCAGCCGAAGGCGACCTTGTCGAGCACCTTGTTGCCGAAGCGCTCGGTCGAGCGCGCGATCGGCTTGCCGCCGAGCGAGCGATAAAAGTTCATCGCCGGCTCGTTGTCGGAGAGCGCCCACACGACGAGGCTCGACTGGCCCGACTGCACGAGGTCGCGCTTGGCGGTCGCAAACAGACGGCTGCCGAAACCGAGACCCTGATATTCGGGCTTCAGGTACAGCTCATAGACTTCGCCGGTGTAGGGCAGGCTCTTCGCGCGGTTGCGGCCGTAATTCGCGTAGCCCGCGATCTCCTCGCCGAAGTTCAGGAGGATCACGCGGGAGCCGCGCCGGATTGCCGCATCCCACCAGGTAGGCCCGCGGCGCTGCACGAGCTTGTCGAGTTCCGGCCCCGGGATGATGCCCCGGTAGGCTGCCGTCCAGGCTTCGTCATGCGCTTCCGCCAGCGCTACCGCATCTTCGGAGCGCGCACGGCGAAGTTCGATCAGGACCGTACTCATGACCCCAATCGAAACAGGGAGACGCCCCCGTTTCAAGCGTTTCGTTAATAGGAGGTTAACTTATCCAGTAAACCGCGACCGATCCGCAACACCTGTCCCAAAATGAATCAGGCGGCGTTCTCGGCCTCGCGCTTGCGTTCCTCACGCTTGCGGTCGTTCGGATCGAGCATGACCTTCCGGAGCCTGATCGACTTCGGCGTGATCTCGACCAGTTCGTCCTCGCCGATATAGGCGAGCGCCTTTTCGAGAGTCATTCTAATGGGCGGGGTCAAACGCACGGCCTCGTCCTTCGACTGCGTGCGGATGTTGGTGAGCTTCTTGCCCTTCAAGACGTTCACTTCGAGGTCGTTGTCGCGCGTGTGCTCGCCGACGATCATGCCGCGATACACCTTCCAGCCCGGCTCGATCATCATCGGGCCGCGGTCTTCGAGATTCCACAGCGCATAGGCGACCGCTTCGCCCTGATCGTTCGAAATCAGCACGCCGTTGCGGCGGCCCGGAATGTCGCCCTTGTACGGCGCGTAGGCATGGAAGATGCGGTTCAGGACCGCCGTGCCGCGCGTGTCGGTGAGTAGCTCGTTCTGATAGCCGAGCAGCCCGCGCGTCGGCACATGAAACACGAGACGCAGACGGTTGCCGCCCGAGGGGCGCATATCCATCATGTCGCCGCGGCGCTCGGAAAGTTTCTGCACGACAACGCCGGAATGCTCCTCATCGACGTCGATCACGACTTCCTCGATCGGCTCCATCATCTCGCCGGTCTTTTCGTCGCGCGACAGCACGACCTTCGGACGCGCGACGGAAAGCTCGAAGCCCTCGCGGCGCATGGTTTCGATGAGGATGCCGAGCTGCAATTCGCCGCGGCCCGCGACCTCGTAGGAGTCCTTGCCGGAGCTTTCGGAAATTTTGAGCGCGATATTGCCTTCGGCCTCGCGGAACAGGCGGTCGCGGATCATGCGGCTCGTCACCTTGTCGCCCTCGGTGCCCGCGAGCGGCGAATCGTTCACGCGGAAGGTCATCGCGAGCGTCGGCGGGTCGATCGGCTGCGCCGGAATCGGCGTCGAAATATCAGGATTGCAGATGGTGTCAGCGACGTTCGCTTCGGTGAGGCCCGCGATCGCGACGATGTCGCCCGCGGATGCCTCCTCGACCGGCTGACGCTCGAGGCCGCGGAAGGCGAGCACCTTGGTGATGCGGCCATTCTCCAGCACCTTGCCGTCGCGCGACAGCACCTTCACGGTCTGGTTCGGCTTCACCGAGCCCGCGGTAATGCGGCCGGTGAGGATGCGGCCGAGATACGGATTCGCTTCGAGAATGGTCGCGAGCATCTTGAACTCGCCTTCCTCGACCTTCGGCTCCGGCACATGCTTCACGACGAGTTCGAACAGCGGCGTCATCGAATCCTTCGGACCTTCGAGCGACGTGGCCATCCAGCCTTCCTTCGCCGAGCCGTAGAGGATCGGAAAATCGAGCTGTTCAGCTTTCGCATGCAAAGCAACAAACAAGTCAAAAACTTCATTTAGAGCTTCATCCGGCCTGCTTCCTTCTTTGTCCATTTTGTTAAGCAAAACAATGGGGCGGATGCCGAGCGCCAGTGATTTTTGCAGTACGAACTTAGTTTGCGGCATTGGTCCTTCTTTTGCGTCAACAAGGAGCAGAACGCAATCAACCATTCGGAGGATGCGTTCGACTTCGCTTGAAAAATCAGCATGTCCCGGCGTATCTACGATATTGCACTGTACTCCTTTATATTGG
>CAZFPR010000015.1:0-816 GCA_964521045.1 uncultured Hyphomicrobiales bacterium | reverse complement strand
TAAACCGAGCTCAAGAGATTTTTTCAGGACGAATTTTGTCTGAGGCATCGGCCCTTCCTGCGCGTCAACCACCAAAAGCACTGAATCTATTGAACGCAACACTCTCTCAACTTCCGACCCAAAATCAGCGTGTCCGGGCGTATCAACGATATTTATTTTGACGTTTTTATAGCGGATAGAGCAGTTTTTCGAAAAAATCGTGATTCCGCGTTCGCGTTCAAGAGGGTTAGAATCCATCACCAATTCTTGCACCACCTGATTTTCACGAAAAGCTCCGCCCTGCCGGAGCAAAGCATCTGTTAAAGTGGTTTTTCCATGATCCACATGGGCGATAATTGCGATATTTAAAACCTTCATAACGGGAGGATTCTAGCACTCAAATGTTAATTACACAAGGAAAAAGCGTGGTGCGCAAGCGGCGCATTCATCTGATGATTTGTAGAGCTTAACTTGCCGGCGGCGGCGCTGGCGCTGGCATTGGTATTGGCGGTGGCATTTGTTGCGCGCTTGCCGGCCTCAATTGGATTGATTGTGCCGTGATGCTGCCGTCCGAATTTGCCTTGCCGTTTACGATCACGTTTTTGCCGATGGAAAGGTCTTCTTTTGTTCCCTCTGCGAATTTGGTGATTTCGGAAGCGGCCGAATAGAAAATGATTTTAGAGCCGTTATCCCGCAGTTTTACGGTAATGCTTGTGTCGTCTTTCGCTATAATTTCTCCCGCAGTCATGTTTGAACTGTTCCCGCGCGGCATTTGGCCTTGTCTTCCTTGGGGGCCGTCTGGAAATGGAAATCTTCCCTGCATGGCATTTCGCGAAG
>CAZFPR010000014.1:0-39052 GCA_964521045.1 uncultured Hyphomicrobiales bacterium | reverse complement strand
CGCACGCTCCGGCGACAGGAAGGGATCGAACGCGATCACCTTCATGCGGAGCCCGATCGCGCGGTCGGCGACGATGGAGCCGATGTTGCCGCAGCCGATGATGCCGAGCGTCTTGTTGGTGATTTCGACGCCGTTGAAGCGGTTCTTTTCCCATTTACCCGCCTGCGTCGAAGCATCCGCCGCCGGAATCTGCCGCGCAAGCGCGAACATCAGCGCAATCGCGTGTTCGGCAGTCGTGATCGAATTGCCGAACGGCGTGTTCATGACGATCACGCCTTTGGCGGTGGCCGCCGGAATCTCGACGTTATCGACGCCGATGCCGGCGCGGCCGACGACTTTCAGCTTCTTTGCGGCCTCCAGAACCTTCGCGGTGATTTTCGTCGCGGAGCGGATCGCGATGCCGTCATAGTCGCCGATGATCTTGATGAGTTCGTCGCGTTCGAGGCCGGTCTTCACGTCGGTCTCGACGCCGCGATCCTTGAAGATCTGCACGGCGGTCGGGGAAAGTTTGTCTGCGATAAGAACGCGGGGTGCCATGGTTGTCGCTCGCTATGAATGTGAATGGTTGAACGAGCCCCTCACCCCACCCCTCTCCCCGCACGCGGGGAGAGGGAGGCCGCGCGCTTGCGCGCGGCGGGTGAGGGGTAAATTTCAGGCTGCCTTCGGCAGCGATGCTTTGGCTTGCGTAAACGCCCAGTCGAGCCAGGGCGTCAGCAACTCGAGGTCGGAAGCCTCAATCGTGGCGCCGGTCCAGATGCGAAGGCCCGGAGGCGCATCGCGATAATGGCCGATGTCGAGCGCGACGTTTTCTTTTTCGAGCAGCGAAGCAAGCTGCTTCGCGAACGCGTTCTGCGCATCCGCAGGCAACGCCTTGATCGCAGGATCGATCACTTCGAAGCACACCGAAGTGTTCGAGCGCTCGGCGTCTTTCTTGGCGAGGAAGGCAATCCACGGGGTTTTCGCGACCCAGTTTGCGAGCACCGCGAAATTCCTGTCCGCACGCGCCTGCAAACCCTTCAGGCTGCCGACCGACTTCGCCCATTCGAGCGCGTCGACATAGTCCTCGACACAGAGCATCGACGGCGTGTTGATGGTTTCACCCTCGAAGATGCCGGCGATGATCTTGCCGCCCTTGGTCATGCGGAAGATTTTCGGCAGCGGCCAGGCGGGCGTGTAGCTCTCCAGACGCTCGACAGCGCGGGGCGAAAGAATGAGCATGCCGTGCGCGGCTTCGCCGCCCAGCACCTTCTGCCAGGAATACGTCACAACATCGAGCTTCGAGAAATCGAGGTTCTGCGCAAACGCCGCCGAAGTCGCGTCGCAGATCGTGAGGCCTTCGCGGTTTGCCGGAATCCAGTCGCCGTTCGGGACGCGCACGCCCGAGGTCGTGCCGTTCCAGGTGAACACGACGTCGTTCTTGAAATCGACTTTCGCGAGATCGGGGAGTTCGCCATAGGGCGCCTTGGTGATCTTCGCGTCCTTGAGTTTCAGCTGTTTGACGACGTCGGTTGCCCAGCCTTCGCCGAACGATTCCCAGGTGAGCACCTCGACGCCGCGGCCGCCAAGGAGCGACCACAAGGCCATTTCGACCGCGCCGGTGTCGGAGGCCGGCACGATGCCGATCAGATAATTCGCGGGAACGCCAAGCACTTCGCGCGTGAGGTCAATAGCGTATTTCAAACGCGCTTTACCCGGCTTCGAACGGTGCGAGCGGCCGACGAGTGCTTTTTCGAGGTTTTGGAGGTTCCACCCCGGGCGCTTGGCGCAGGGGCCGGACGAAAAATGGTTTACGCGCGGGCGCGCGGCAGGCTGTGTCATCTGACCTATCCTTCCAGATAGAAGCCCCTCGTTGGGGAGGGGTGTCCCGCCGCCGCAAATAGCAGAAGTTTCTGGCCGGTCAAGTGCGCTGCATCAATTCCTTCGGATAGTAGGCATGCAAATGAAACGGCCCGGCTCTTTGGAGCCGGGCTAGGCGCATGATCCCCGAAAAGTGGATACCGGTTTTCGGCAAGGATCATGCGCAAATGAAAAAGGCCCGGCTCTTTGGAAGCCGGGCCAGTTCAACGCGAGAGAGCCAACTCTACGCGAGGATGGTTCAGTCAAGCTTGTAGCGAAGACCGACGCGGAATTCGTGCGCGGTCACATCGACCAGCGAACCGTTGAGCGCGACGGCGCTGCCGAGATCCGCATAGCGATAGCCGAAATCGGCCGAAAGATTCGGCGAGAGCTGATAGGCGGCGCCGGCCATGAGCGCATAGGCGAAATTCCAGCGGCCGTCGTCGCCGAGATAATTGTAGGCGGAGCCGACGCCCGCGCCGACATACGGCGTGACACCGAACCACGTGCCGAGATCGACATAGCCGTTCGCCATGAGCGCGGAAGACCAGAGTTTCGCACCGGCAACCGACGGATTGTCGAGCACCGAGAAGCGGCTGCCGAACTGGTAGTCGAGCGTAAGATCGGCGCGCAGCCAGCTGGAGAAATGGTAGCCGACACCGAGACCCAGCGCTGCCGCGTCTTCCGGGCCGTCGGCACCGCTGACGTCGAACATGCGGTAATTGAAATCTCCGCGCAGATACCAGCTCGAGCCAAGCTCGACCCACGGCACCGGCGGCGCCTGCAAGACCGGCGGCGGCGCGTCGGCCGCACGAACCAAGCCGGACGGGAGCGAGAGCGAAATCGCGGCTGCGAAAGCGAGAGCGAATTTTTTCATACGAGATACCTTTCTTGAACACCGCGCGCTCGCGGGAACTGGCCGTCTTTTGAAGTCGGCACGAACAACGCCGCGCCGGCCTCTGATCGTGTTTCTCTAGAACCGGCGCATCAGCGGCTGGAAGATTTGCTGCTGCTGGTGATAGACCGGCTGCGAATAGCCGACGCTCGCAAACTGGTAACGAACGCCGATCTTGAAATCGTGCGAGTCGATGTCTTTGAAGTGCATCGGGTTGACGATCGTGTTTGCGCCGTTGAACGCGATGATGTCGCCGCTCACGCCGTCGCCGAGATAGGTGTAGCGATAGGCGAACTCGAGCGAGAACTGCTTCGAGAATTCGTAGGCGAAGCCCGCATGGAATGCGTAGGCGAAATTCCACTTATAGCCGGAGTTCGCATAAGCCATCGTCGGGTAGCCCGTGCTGACATCGAGCGGGTCCGCATAGGCGATGCCGGCGTCGCGGAAGCTGTGGATGCCGATGCGCGCGACACCGATACCGATGCCGACGAAGGGCGTCAGGTGATTCCAGGTGCCGAGGTCGGCATACACGTTCGCGAGAAACAGCCACTCCGACTTCTTGGCGGTGTAGTTGTTGAAGCGCGGGTTGCCGTCGCTGTCGGTCCAGGTGTCGAAGCCGTGAAAGCCGGTCTCGCCGCGATACTCGCCGGTGACGTCGAAGCGCAGCCAGCTGTTCCACCGGTAGCCGATACCGATGCCGAACATCATGCCCGACTCGAAATTCTTGTCCCGGATCGTGAGTCCGGTGGTGCTCGCAAACAGCGCGTTGTCGAGATCGAGCACCGACTGGTTGGTCATGCCGATATCGCCGCGGATGTACCAGCCGCCGAACTCTTCGACGACGATCTGCGGCGGCGGAGGCGGCGGGGTCATGCAATGCGGCGGCAGCGGCTGGCCGTAGGACTGTCCCGGCGGCGGACACGGCGGCACGCAATGCGGCGGCAACGGCTGGCCATAGGATAGATGCGGCGGCGGACACGGCTGCTGAACAACCGGCACCGGCGGCGGAGAATAGTCGGCCGCCTGCGCGGTGCCCGCGCCGAGCGCGGAAGCGATAGCTGCGACAAGAGCGGCAATACGAACGCTGCCCATCTCACGAAATTCCTTTTCGAAGGCGTGAGCGGACTCAGTCGTGCTCGCGCCGGTTACTGACTGCGCGAGTATCGCTTCGAGTATTTAAAGAGCGCTTAACCTTAACTCTTAACCGTGATTTTTAATGATCGTTGCGCGTGCAGATGCGCGGAACAAAAAACACAATGCGTTGCGCGCGATTGCGTTAACGCGCGTTAGCAAAGCGGTTAACGGCGCTTAAACGTGGTTACCGAACGATGAAGAAGAAGTTGAGGGGGAGTTAACGACGCAATGCCCTAGCCTCATCCTGAGGAGCGCGAGCGAAAGCGAGCGCGTCTCGAAGGATGAGGGACGACTGACTCATGGTTCGAGACGCGCCGCTCGCGCGGCGCTCCTCACCATGAGGATCTATTTTTGAATTGTCTTACGCCGCGGCTTTCGCGACCGCCGCGACGATCACGTCGACAACTTCCTCGACGAGTTCGCGGTCGTCGCCTTCCGCCATCACGCGGATCACAGGCTCGGTGCCCGAAGGGCGAATGACGAGACGCCCGGTCTTGCCGAGACGGCGCTGGGCCGCGTCGATCACGCTCGCCACCGACGAATTTTCGAGCGGCTTGCCCGAAGAATAGCGGACGTTTTTCATCACCTGCGGCAGCGGATCGAAGCGGTGACAGACTTCCGATACCGGCTTTCCGGATTTCTTGACCATCGCAAGCACCTGCAACGCCGCGACGAAGCCGTCGCCGGTGGTGGCGTAATCGGAGAGGATGATATGGCCCGAAGGCTCGCCGCCCACGCTGTAGCCGGTCTCGCGCATCTTCTCGAGCACGTAGCGGTCGCCGACCGGCGTGCGGACGAAGCCGATGCCGAGTTCGTCGAAATAGCGCTCGAGACCGAGATTTGACATGACCGTCGCCACCACGTCGTCGCGCGCGAGCAGACCTTCCGCGCGGAAGCTCTCGGCGATCAGCGCGAGCAACTGGTCGCCATCGACGAGATGGCCCTTTTCGTCGACGATCACGACCCGGTCGGCGTCGCCGTCGAGCGCGATTCCGATATCGGCGCGCATCTCACGCACTTTGGCCTGCAAGGCTTCCGGGGCGGTCGAACCCACGTCGCGGTTGATGTTGAAGCCGTCGGGATCGACGCCGAGCGAAACCACTTCGGCACCCAGTTCCCACAGGCCTGCGGGCGCGACCTTGTAAGCCGCGCCGTTCGCGCAATCGATCACGATGCGCAGGCCCTCGAGCGAAAGATTGCGCGGCAGCGTGCGCTTGGCGAATTCGAGATAGCGCTCGTAAGCGCCGTCGATGCGCTTCGCGCGGCCGAGGTTGGCGGACTGCGCAAGCCGCTTCGAAAGATCGCTGTCGATCAGATTTTCGATTTCCTGCTCGATCGCGTCGGTCAGCTTGTAGCCGTCCGGCCCGAACAGCTTGATGCCGTTGTCGTCGTAGGGGTTGTGCGAGGCGGAGATCATCACACCGAGATCGGCGCGCATCGAGCGCGTCAGCATTGCGACTGCCGGCGTCGGCATCGGACCGAGCTGGAACACATCCATGCCGACCGAAGTGAAGCCCGCGACCAGCGCCGTCTCGATCATGTAGCCGGAGAGCCGCGTGTCCTTGCCGATCACGACGCGGTGGCGGTGTTCGCCGTTCTGGAACAGAAGTCCCGCCGCCTGACCGACCTTGAGGGCCAGTTCAGGCGTGATCACGCGGTTCGCGCGCCCGCGGATTCCGTCCGTTCCGAAGTGCTTTCTTGCCATTAACCCTGCCCCGCCAAGGAGCCTCCGCCTTACGAAGTCGGGTTTACCCGACTTCGCTTTATAAATACGCAAGTCGGATAAATCCGACTTGCGGGCTGTCGATACCCCGCCCAGCCAGAAGTGGCTAGTCCGGGCCGGTTTCCTTAGACTTCAATAATTGTGAGCGACGTTAACGCTGGCGCAAACCCGCGCCCGGCAAGCCTTACCGCACGGCCGCGCGCGTTTTCCAGATCGCCGCAAGAAATGCGAGCGCGAACGACAGGCCGACCACGCCCAGGGTTACGAGCTCTGACCAGACTTTCCACGTATTCTGATCGAACAGCTCGCGAAACACGACGAAGAAGTTCAGGCCGAGTGCCGCCGCCGTGATCCCGATCGTCATGATTTCGTTCGCGATCGCGCCGCTCGGAGAGCGGTACAGGATCAACGGCTGCGCGCATTGCACCGTGCGCGGATACAGAACTTTCAGCGCCTCGCGCTGGTCTTCCTCGCCGCCGCCGCTCAACGGGTAGCGGAGCTTCTGCGAATCCCGGCCGCCGAGAAGATTGTTGCGAATATCCTGATCGATGAAGACGAGATTGATGTCGCCCGATTCCGCCATCTGTTCCTTGCCGGCCTTGTCCGCAGCCTCCTCGAGCAGCGCGGCAAAGCTCGGGTCCCGTGCCGTCATGTCGGGCCGGGGAACGTTGCCGTCCTCGTATCTGTGTTTTCGATCGCGCTCCCTGCGGATTCTGCATTCCTCGATGTAGTCGGTCGATGCGATGAGTGCCGCCGCGCGCGCACGCGTCAGCTGGAAATCGCCGTTCTCGAGCTTCTCGACCCCCATCAGGTTCGCGCTGTCGCCAGCCTTGATGCCGAGCAGGTCGAGCGCTTCTGCCGGCGTGCGGACAACACGCTTTTCGATATCGCTGTATTGCAGAACGCGCGGCCGGCAATATACGAGCCGTCTGCCGATCAGCTGCGAGAGCCTGTCCCGCCAGCGGTTCGCTTTCTGCAACGGGACAACCGACACCTTCGCCGACCTGAAGGTGTAATAGTCCAGTCCCAGCGCCTGCCGTATGGACTGATCGAGTTCGACATTCTGTTCCCCGGCAAGCGAAGAATCCTCAAGGCCGATCGTCAGCCAGCCGATGCACGATATTTCGACGCCGTCGATCGCGTGATGGCGGTGACTGACCACCACCATGTACGGCGCTTTTCTCCCGAAGGAACGCCGGGCCGCGGCCTTGGACATCCTGACCAGATAGCGCCCGTTGCTGTCATCGCGGTTGTTCGTAGGGTTCACGAAAAACTCGGCGGCGCGCCTGGCCGGGAGATCGATGCGTATCGCCTTCAGTTCCGCCGCTGCCCGCTCCCTTTCGCTTTCGTCGCGCACGATACTCGTCAGCACCTGCCGCAGCGGCACGCGCGGAAACAGCTTCGCGAACACGCGCTCCATCAGCTCGAGCTCGCCGCACCAGGGCCAGCTGCAATTCGTGACCTTGAAATCGGAAAGCACGATCGGCGTATCGCCGGCGGTCCGCAGCGGCCCGATCACGCTCGAATAGTAGCGGAGCTGCACGCTCTCCAGTCCCGGCCGGCGGCATGCGCCCTTGGGCAGCGCCTCGAAGCGGTATCGCTCGCCGAGGTTTTCCGTCAGATGCATGATCTTCATCGCAGCCGGCGTGAGCAGATTGACGAACAGGCTGGAAACGGCGCCCGCATGACTGACGAGGCTTGCCGGGATCGAGCCATAATGCGCGAAATGCGCGGCGAATACGGGCACGACACCTTCGAGATCGCACAAGAGCGTCGCGATCTTCACGCCGGGAGACTTCGAGAATTTCCGCTTGAGCTGCTCGGCGGAAGCATTCGAACCTGACGCCGCCACCGGACATACATGCGCAAAACTTCTTTCTTGTGTATGTCCTTTGCCGTCGCGAAACTGCAACGCGATGTTGTAGAACGTCACGCCATCTTCGTGGCCGCTGATCTCGCAACCCGTGATTTTCGCGTCGCGCAGCAAGTCCGTCTTGCTATCCGTCTCCTTATCGCCCGATTCGAACACGAAATCGCAATCGTAGAGACGATACGGATAGCCGGTCGCGCGGCGCCACTCATTCTCGGTCAGTTCTCCCGCCACCGTCACTCCAATTGCACTTGTAAATTGCGTTTGCATTCCGGCATGAATGCCTTTCGGCTAGTGTATAGCAGACGCGCCCGCAGACAAATTTGATTGTCACCGGTGGCGAGCGCCGCCAAATCAGCTACGATTCGAAATCGTCACGGCAAAGGCAGGAGCATCATGCCGCTTCAGAGAACGGTATTCCTCGTGAGCGCCCTGCTTGCATTCGCGTCGTCCGCTCACACGCAGGAAAGCAAGCGGCCGCTGCCGTCCCATTTCCCGGCCGGCAAGGACGTATGCTTCGGCCGTGTCTATGGCGAAACACACCTGAAGCTTCGCCCCGGCCAGACCGTCACCTCGCTGCACATCTTCCGCGATCTCGATCCCGACCAGAACACGGAAGACGAGCCGCAGACGCGCGAGGAGTTGCTCAAAAACGACGGCGAAAACAGCGTGAACGTCAGCGCCTATGTGCGCTTCAAGAACCGCAAGGGCGTTTTCTGGAATACGCTGAACTGCAACAGATCCGCGGACGGACATGTCACGCGGTGCGGCATCGACTGCGACGGCGGCTCGTTCGATCTGCAACCGCGCCAGCAAAGCCTGCTTCTCACCAACAACGGCTTCGTTCTTGTCGGCGGCTGTGGCGCATCGGACGAGGAATCGGAAAACCCGGTGTTCTTCTCGCCCGGCGCCGACGACAAAGTCTTCCGGCTTGAGCCGCTGCCGCTCACACAATGCGTGGCGCTGCGCGATGCCGTAAAGCCGTCTTTCGCCAAAATGGGATCGCCCTTGCGCGTGCGCTTCGAAAAGAATGAAGCCGTCTGCTACTCGCGCAGCTACGACGACGCGCACCTGAAGAAGAATCCGCAGCAAACGGTCAAACGCATCGCGCTCCTGAAACCCGCAGGCGGCAAGGACGTTCACAAGGACGCGCCGGGCTACGATCTCGCATTCCGGATCGAAACCAGAGACGGCAGGAAATTCACGCAAACCGCGAAATGCTACCCGGATCGCTATGCCTATACCTGCCCGGTGAAGGCAGAGCACAACACGGCAAAAGATTTCTACGTGACCCGCGCGGGCGACACTGCGCTCATGATCCGCGACCGCGCGGGCAAGCTGAGCGATTTCTTCGGCGCGAAACTCGGCGAGGACGACCGGATTTTCAAGCTCTACAAAACCGAACCGCGCGCTTGTGATCGCGGCCAGTAATCAATTACCACCGATTGATAAACGGCGTACGACGATTAGGCTTCCAAAATATTTAGTTTGGGGATTTCAATGGATTTAGAAGAAGCACATCGCCGACTGAACATCGTGCAAGATTTAATTCCAGCAGGCGACTCGAACCGGCCGGGCACGAGACTCAATCCGACGTATCTGACGATTCACAACACCGACAATACAAGACAGGGTGCGGGCGCCGCAGCGCACGCAAGATACGCGAAAGGCGCCGACGCTCGAAAACGCAAAGTCTCGTGGCATTACACCGTCGATGACCGCGCCGTTTACCAGAGCCTACCTACCAACGAAGTCGGTTGGCACGCCGGCTCCGGAAACAACGTTAGCATCGGGATCGAAATCTGCATGAATACGGATATGCAGGTCGCGCCAGCTTACGAACGCGCAGCGCTACTGGTCGCCGTTCTCGCAAAGAAGCACGACATAAACATCCTTTCGAGGCTTGTGCAGCACAATCACTGGACCGGTAAACATTGCCCGCGTGTGCTGCGTGACAAACCCAACGGCTGGGAAGAATTCAAACGGCAGGCGAAAGCGGCTTTCGACCAACTGACGTCACCTGTGATTCCAGAGAACGTGATTGAGTCCTTTGCACTAGACCACGACCACGACACCTGCGAAGTCAGCGCGGGCAAACCCGGAGCGGCAAAAAGCGGAAAAGCCGGAAAGAAGGCAGCCGCGAAGAAGAAAAAGAAAGCGGCAAAGAATAGCAAGAAGCGGAAACGGACCCGCTAGGCAGACTTACACCTAAGTGGCAAACAAAAACCCAAGCCAGAAGGCTTGGGTTTTTCGTTTCATTGTGGCGGCAGAAGACTAGCTCTGCGGCTGCGGCTCCATCGGGCCGGGAGCAGAACCCGGGCGCGGACGGTTGCCCTTGGGCACGGCAGTCGAGCGCGGCGCAGGCGCTTCGGCGGCTTCGCCGCGCACCGGCGGACGGCCGTCGAGCAGATCCTTGATCTCGTCGCCGGAGAGCGTCTCATATTCGATGAGACCCTTCGCGAGCACTTCGAGCTGGTCGCGCTTCTCGGCCAGAATCTTGGTCGCTTCGACGTGGCCTTCTTCGACCAGACGGCGGACTTCCGAATCGATCTTCTGCGCGGTCGCTTCCGAGATGTTCTGCGTGCGCGAAACCGAGTGGCCGAGGAATACTTCTTCCTGGTTCTCGCCATAAGCGACGGTGCCGAGTTCCTTCGAGAAGCCCCAGCGCGTGACCATCATGCGGGCAAGGCGGGTCGCCTGCTCGATGTCGGACTGCGCGCCGGAGGTCACCTTGTCGTGGCCGAAGATCATTTCCTCGGCGACACGGCCGCCCATCATAATGGCAAGCCGCGAAGTCATCTGCTCGTAAGACATGGAAAGCTTATCGCGTTCGGGAAGCTGCATGACCATGCCGAGCGCGCGGCCGCGCGGGATCACGGTCGCCTTGTGCACCGGATCGGTCGCCTTCACGTTGAGTGCGACCAGCGCGTGGCCGCCCTCGTGATAGGCGGTGAGCAGCTTCTCTTCCTCGGTCATGACGAGCGAGCGGCGTTCCGCGCCCATCATCACCTTGTCTTTTGCATCTTCGAATTCGTGCTGCGTGACCATGCGCTTGTTGCGGCGCGCGGCCATCAGGGCTGCTTCGTTGACGAGGTTCGCGAGATCCGCGCCCGAGAAACCGGGCGTGCCGCGCGCAACCGTCTTCAGGTTCACGTCCGGCGCGATCGGCACCTTCTTCACGTGAACTTTGAGGATCTGCTCGCGGCCGGTGACGTCCGGGTTCGGCACCACGACCTGGCGGTCGAAGCGGCCCGGACGCAGGAGCGCCGGATCGAGCACATCGGGACGGTTGGTGGCGGCGATCAGGATGATGCCTTCGTTCGCCTCGAAGCCGTCCATCTCGACCAGCAACTGGTTCAGCGTCTGCTCGCGCTCGTCGTTGCCGCCGCCGAGGCCGGCGCCGCGATGGCGGCCGACCGCGTCGATTTCGTCGATGAAGATGATGCACGGCGCGTTCTTCTTCGCCTGCTCGAACATATCTCTGACACGAGAAGCGCCGACGCCCACGAACATTTCGACGAAGTCGGAGCCCGAGATCGTGAAGAACGGTACGTTCGCTTCGCCCGCGACGGCACGCGCGATCAGCGTTTTACCCGTGCCCGGAGGGCCGACGAGCAACACGCCGCGCGGAATGCGTCCGCCGAGGCGCTGGAACTTGCCCGGGTCGCGCAGGAATTCGACGATCTCTTCGAGATCGGACTTCGCTTCATCCACGCCGGCGACGTCTTCGAAGGTGACGCGGCCATGCGCTTCGGTGAGCATCTTGGCGCGCGACTTGCCGAAGCCCATCGCCTTGCCGCCCGCGCCCTGCATCTGGCGCGACAGGAAAATCCACACGCCGATCAGCGCGATGAACGGCAGCCACGAAATCAGGAGCGACACGAACCATGGCAACTGCTCGCCCTGCGGCTTCGCGGTGATCGCGACATTCTTGCCGTAGAGGCGCGAGATCAGCGACGGATCGTTCGGCGCGTAAGTCTGGAACGCGCGGCCGTCCGTGAAGGTGCCAGTGATCTCGTGGCCCTGAATGACGACGTCCTTCACCTTGCCTGCATCGACTTCCGTGAGGAGTTGCGAGAAGGAGATGTCGTTCGTCGCCTGCCGCTGCGTCGGGTTCTGGAACAGAGAGAACAGCGCGAGCAGCAAGAGAACGATGATCACCCAGAGGGCGAAATTCCGCAGGTTGGCGTTCATTGAAGACCTTTCGCGGGGGCCCGAAGGCCTGAAATCCTTGGCGTAACCCTAGCCGAGGCGAATTAAAGCCGGTTTACGTTCGAATGTAGGCGTCACCCCCTGCCTTGCCAAGGGAACGGCAAGCCGAAAGGGGCTGAAACGGCGCATGAATTCAGGCCGTTCGCGCTCTTTTGACCTCGCCGGAGGCCGATTTCCGCCGCGGCGCGGCTGCGACAACGAGTGCTGTTTCCGTAAGTGAAACGAGCGCGCCCGCAAGCGTCCGGCGCAGTTCCTCACCGCCGAGATGCGCGCGCACGAGAGCGTCATAAAGCGCCTCCACTTTCGCAAGCTCGGCAGGCCCCTCGATGCCTTCGGCATCGACCGCGTCACGCAGCATCCGGATCGAAAGTTCCTCCGGCATCAGGAAGAAGCCCCGCGCCTCGAAGGCGCGGCCCGCCTCGCTGCCGGCGCGCAAGGCAAAGGCGGCTTCGCCGGCAAGACGATTGAGCGCCGCATTCGCCCGCCCGAGGCGCTTCGCCATCAAAGCGAGATTGGCGGCATCGATGCCTTCCTCCGCGAGCAGCGGCGCGAGCTTCCTGAGCCGCGCACGGAGATATTTCGCGTCCTTGTTCGTGGGGTCGGTCGCAAACGGAATGCGCAGCTTCTTCAAGGTCGCGACCAGCCGCGCCTTCGGCAGATCGAGAAACGGCCGCGCGAGCCTGAGACCGTCACGGACATGCGTCCGCCGGATGCCGGCGAGACCACCGATTCCCGAACCGCGTCCCATGCGGTGCAAAACCGTTTCCGCCTGATCGTCGCGCGTATGCGCGGTCATCAACTGATCGGCACCGATTTCTTTTGCGAGTTTCGAGAACATCGCAAAGCGCGCTTCGCGTGCGGCCTCCTGCACGCCCGTGACCGGCTTTTTGCCTTTCCATTCGAGGATGCGATGCGCAATGCCGAGCGATGCTGCGAGCTTCGCAACCGCTTTCGCTTCCGCCTTCGAGGCGGCGCGAAGCTTGTGATCGATCGTCGCCGCGATCAGTTCCGGGCCGCGGCCCTGCCTCGCACGCCAATTCGCCGCAAGCACGAGCAGCGCGGTCGAGTCGGGCCCGCCGGAAACGGCAAGCAATGTTTTTTTCGAATTTGCGAACGGCTCGAACAGCGCGGGGAGTTCGCTCTCCGCGATCGGTAACTTATCAGCAGCCGAGCCTTTTTTGTTCATCCGCAGCGCTCTTCTTCAGGTTGGCCGACGCCTTCGGATACTTGGAAACCACTGCGCCGAGCGAACCGCAAGCGCCTTCCTTGTTGCCGAGCTGCGCGAGCGACTGCCCGAGCCGCAGGAGCGAATCCGGCGCGCGCGGACTTTGCGGATACTGCTTGTAGATTTCCAGAAACACGTTCGCCGCGTCGCTGTACTTCTTCTGCTGAAAGAGGCTTTCGCCGAGCCAGTAGGTTGCAACCGGCGCGTTGCGGTCGTCCGCATGCTGATCGAGGAAGGCACGGAACGACTGTTCGGCGAGCGCATAGTCGCGCCGCAGAATATAGCCATAGGCAAGGTCGTAGGCGTCCTTCGGGCTGTTCGACGGCGGCAGCACAGCCTGCTGTTGCTGCACCGGCGCGGGAGCCTGTTGTTGCTGCTGCTGTTGCTGCTGTTGCGGCGGCGGCAGATCGGTATTTTGATTCTGGTTCGGCGAAAGCACCAGCGGCCCCTGCGGTCCCTGCTGCTTCTGCGGCGGCTGCCCGAGGTTGCGCGGGCTGCCGGGCGCATTCGGATTCTTGTTCGGGTCGAACGCATCACCGGATTGGGGCGGCAGTTGCTGTTGTTGCGCCGGCGGAGGCATCTGCTGTTGCTGCAAAGGCGGCGCCGCCGATTGCTGCTGCGGCCGCTGCACGGACTTCTGCTGCGCGGGCGCAGCGCCGCCCTGCAACGCCTGAAGCTGCTGCTGCAATTGCTGGTTCTGATACTGCAACTGCTCGATCTGGCCGGTAAGCTCCCGAAGCTGCGCCTCGAGACGCCCGACCCTGATCGAGAGATCGCTTTCGCCCGGCACCTCCTGCTGCGGCTGCTGCCGGCTGCCGAATGGAAACTGAGCCTGCGCCGGCTGTGCCGGGAATATCGCAACGAAAATCGCAGCGACAAGTGCGAGCGGGAAAAGCGTGCGTACCATCATCATGGCCAAGCGTTGGAACCCGTTTTGGCCCAATTTAGGGCCAATCCCGGAAAGGGAAAGCCTGCACGCTCCCGATACGGGGCTCGGCAGAGATCGGCGGCATAAAATACGAAAAGTCCGCCATCGGGCTTATGCGCGAGGGCGGACTTTTCAGATCTTAGATTTCCCGATCGGGAAATGAGCGGTGCTTAGGATCCCGGAGCGCTGTTCAGCACAGTGACCGCGCGGCGGTTCTGCGACCAGCAGGAGATGTCGTTACAGACTGCAACCGGACGCTCCTTGCCGTAGGAGATCGTGCGCATCCGCTGCGCGGGGATACCGCGCGACACCAGATAATCGCGCACGGTCTGTGCGCGGCGTGCCCCGAGCGCGATATTGTATTCGCGCGTACCGCGTTCGTCGGCGTGACCTTCGACCGTGAAATTGTACTGCGCGTACTGCTGCAACCACTGCACCTGCTTGTCGAGGGTTGCGCGCGCCTGCGGCGTGAGATCGGACTGGTCGCTCTCGAAGAACACGCGGTCGCCGACGTTCACGACGAAGTCCTGCGCGCTGCCCGGAGGCGCCGACGCATTCGGATTGTTCGTGTCGGTCGCGTTCTGGTTCGTCGAACAGGCCGCAACCGCAAGCATCAACGCAAAGAGCGAGGCAAAGCGCACGCCGCGAACGAGCCGCATCACACCCGTCATACCGATTACTCCTCAAATTCCCACAAAGGCCGGTCGAACAGCCCTGACCGGCCGAAAACCCCTCAAATTTCGAATATTCCATCAACCTTGACGAAATCTTTGCGGCACGGTGAGGGCGCGCAAACAGGGAATTTTCGGGCCGATTCCGCAGCGCATGGTTAGCGCGGGGTTAACGGGAACCGCTTCAGGCCGCCGTTGAGCGGCCAAATCTCACGACAGCGGCGGCGACCACGCGGGATCGGACGCATAAGCCGGCGTCGGGACCTGCAACTCGTTGTAGCCGGTGAGATCGACCGTAAAGAGCTTCGGCCCGGCATTGCCGCCCGGGTCGCGGAAGAACATCAGCACGCGCCCGTTCGGAGACCAGGTCGGTCCCTCGTTGTGGAAGCCTTCGGTGAGAATGCGCTCGCCCGAGCCGTCGGTACGCATGACGCCGATGGAGAACGAGCCGCCGCCCTGTTTCGTGAACGCGATCACGTCGCCGCGCGGCGACCAGACCGGCGTGGAGTAGCGGCCGCCGTCCGGCGGCGAGATGCGGCGCTGGTTCGAACCGTCGGCGCTCATCACGTAAAGCTGCTGCGAGCCGCCGCGGTCGGATTCGAACACGACCTGCTGCCCGTCCGGCGAATAAGAGGGCGCGGTGTTGATCGCCTGCGTCGAGGTGAGGCGCGCGAGCCGCTTGGTGCGCAGATCCATCGTGAAGATGTTGGAAGCGCCCTGCTCTTGCAGACTCATGATGACGCCCTGTCCGTTCGGCGAGAAGCGCGGGCTGAACGCCATGTTCGGAAAATCGCCGACCACTTCGCGCTGTCCGCTTTCGATATTCATCAGCATGACGCGCGGCGGCTGGTCGCCGCGGCCATAGGACATATACGTGACGTCCTGATTGGTCGGGCTGAAGCGCGGCGTCAGTACGAGCTCGTCGCCGCGCGTGAGATAGCGCACGTTCGCGCCGTCCTGATCCATGATCGCGAGGCGCTTGTTGCGTTTGTCTTTCGGGCCGGTCTCGTCGATGAAAACGATCCGCGTATCGAAATAGCCCTTCTCGCCGGTCAGCCGCTGATAGATGAGATCGGAAATGATGTGCGCGATGCGCCGCCAGTTTTCCGGCTGCGTCAGGAACTGCTGGCCGATCAGATACTGTCCGGCGGAAATGTCCCAGAGCCGGAACGCGACCTGAAAGCGGCCGTCGCCCTGCCGCTGCACGCGGCCGGTGACGAGCGTCTGCGCGTTGATGACGCGCCAGTCCTGAAAGCGCGGCGACACGTCGATATTGGTGACGCGCTCGATAAACGCGGCCTGATCGACCGGCGCGAACAGGCCCGAGCGGCGCAGGTTATTCGTGATCACGCCGGTGATGCCGCGGCCGGCGTCCTGTTCGCCTACGAAATCCGTGATCGCGATCGGCAGCGGCTGCACGGTGCCGCGCGTGATGTCGATGCGGGTCTGCGCGAAAGTGTGGCGCGGCAAAGCCAGCGCGAGCGCCGCCGTGCTGCCGGCTCCAAGCAAAAGATTGCGACGGGAAAATGCGAACGTCATCGGCGTTCTGTCCTCTTCAATCGAACCTGATCAGTAGCTGCCGGAATTCGGCTCGAAGCCGACGATCATGTCTTTCCAGCTGGCGTAAGTCTGGGGCCTGAACATCTTATACGGCCCGCAGGTGATTACTGCACGAACCGCGCTTTCCGATGTCGCCTGCGCATTGGGTCCGGTCGCGGCCTTGTAAATCTGCGGCGACGAAGCCAGCGTGCCGTCCGGATTCAGCGTGATCCGAAGTTCCACGCGCGACCGGTCCAGATTGCCCGCGCCCGGCAGGACGTTCCAGCACTTCTCGACCTGCCGCCGGAACGCATCGAGCTCGCTCATGGAAAGCGTCTGATCCTGCCCCTTCGGCGTGCCGAGACCGGCATTCGACTTCTGCTCGCCGGCATTCTGTTTGCGCGAAGGCGCGCGGCGGTCGAGCAGCTCGGCGATGCGGTCGGGATCGAACTCGTGCTTGGTTTTCACCGGAGGCGCTTTTTCCTTCACGACCTTCTTCGGCGTTTCCTTCTTCTTCTCGACCTTCTTCTGCTCCGCGAGCTTCTTTGCGATGGCGTCTTCCTCGAGCTTCGGATCCGGCTTGGCCTGATCCTCTTTCTTCGGCTCTTCCTTCTTTTTTTCTGCCTGCTCGGAGGGCGGCGGAGGAGGCGTCGACTTCACGTCCTTATTCTTCACCGGGAGATTCGGATCGGCCTTTTCTTTCGGCTCGGCCTGCTTATCGACCTGCTTCTCGGGCTGCGGCTGTTTCTCAGGCTTCGGGTTGCCCTGCTTCGACTTCGTCAGTTCGGAAATCGAAACGAGATCGATCGGCAGCGCCTCGGCCGGCGGCGCCTCGACCGGCTTCACGGAGGCGAAATGGATCAGCCCCCAGCCGAGAATGACGGCGTGAAATGCGGTCGAGATCGTGAAGCCGGGTCGCATGTATCCCGTCAGGATCCTTCAATCTCGGTGACGAGTGCGACCTTGCGGTAGCCTGCGGCCTGCAAACGCCCCATCACCTTCATCACCGTGCCGTAGTCGACCTTCTTGTCGCCGCGCACATAAATGCGCTCCTCGGTCCCCTGCTTCGCGACCGCTTTCAGCTTGTCGACCAGTTCCTCGATCTTGATCTCGGTGTTTTGCAGGAACACCTGACCCTTGTCGTTGACCGACAGCGTCAGCGGCTCCCGCTCCTGATCGAGCGATTTCGCCTGGCTCTGCGGCAGATCGATCGGCACGCCGACCGTGAGCAACGGCGCCGAGATCATGAAAATAATCAGGAGCACGAGCATGACGTCGACCAGCGGCGTCACGTTGATTTCCGCGCTTACCCCGCGTCCGCGCACGCGCGACGAACGCCGCTCGCCTGCTCCCGAACCACCGCTCATACCCATCGCGAGACCTCAGGAATTCTCGTCAACCTGCCGCGACAGGATCGCGGAGAACTCGTCGGAAAAACCATCCATGCGCTGCGCAAGCTGGTTCACCTCGGAAATGAACTTGTTATAGAAAATGGTCGCCGGTATGGCGGCGACGAGACCGATGGCGGTGGCAAACAGTGCCTCCGCGATACCGGGTGCAACCACCGCGAGACTCGTGTTTTTGGAAGCGGCGATCGACTGGAAGCTCGTCATGATGCCCCAGACCGTGCCGAACAGCCCGATGAAGGGGCCGGCCGAGCCGACGGTCGCCAGCACCAGAAGCCTGCGCTCAAGCCGGTCCACCTCGCGGGTGATCGTGACGTTCATCACCTTCTCGATGCGCTGCGTGAGCGTGCCGATGGCCTTGCCGCCGCCTTCATAGGTGCGCTTCCATTCGCGCATCGCCGCGACGAAGAGTGCCGCCATCGCATGCGCGGGCTTCGCCGAAAGATTGCGGTACAAATCCTCGAGGCTCTCGCCCGACCAGAACGCCTGTTCGAAGCGATCCATCTGGCGGCGCGTGCGCGCGTAAAGGATCGTCTTGTCGATCACGATGGCCCAGACCCAGACCGACGCGACCAGGAGCCCGATCATCACGCCCTTCACGACGAGATGCGCCTGCCAGAACAGCGCCCAGAGCGAGATGTTCACGGGGGCGCCGATCGTCTCCTGCGTGACGGGAGCCGTGGGTGCCCCCTGCGCGACGAAATCGGGCAGTCCGAAAGAAAGCCAGAGCGAAACTTCGCTCAGGAATTGGGTAAGAAGATCGGCCATCAAAGGTCCTCTGCGTTTCGCGATCGCAATCGCGTCTCGCGCCGCATTCGGGATTGGGTTCAAACGTGCGGATTTTTATGCGCAGAGGACGGCAATTCGGCTTGCCCTGCACCCGCTCTCGTCTGGTCCCGTCAATACGGCACTGAATCTGTCCAAACTGGGGCGCGGCCCTCTGGACCGCACGCCAGAGAGAAGGGCTTACACGGTTAACAAGTAGTTAGCGAGACAAGGCGTCCGGCGACATGGCCTTGCGCAGCGCCTCGGGAATGCGCCGGGCGCGTCCGCCGGACACGAATGCGGCCTTCACCATCGCTTCGAGTAGCAGCATCTCGCCGCGGAAAACTTCCTGCTTCAGCGTGAGCGACGCACCCGCAGCTTCCGCCGGCGAGGTTACGATCGTGAGCACGTCGTCCATATGCGCGGGCTTCAGGTACTCGATGTTCATCGAACGCACGACGAAGGCGAAACCCGGCGCTTCCTTGCCCGCCTCCTCGAACAGCGCGCGATGATCGACACCGAGCAGGCGGAGAAAATCCGTGCGGCCGCGCTCCATGAAGCGCAGATAGCTCGCGTGATAGACGACGCCGGAAAAATCCGTGTCCTCGTAATAGACGCGCACGGCCATGACGTGCCGGCCACCTTCGATGCGCCCCGCGAGATCGGGCCAGTTGTTCTCGGTCTTGATGTTCATCGCGAAACCTTCTCCCTCTCCCCTCCGGGGAGAGGGTTGGGGTGAGGGGGTACTGTGCAGAATATTTTACGCAGAGCCCCCTCACCCGGCGAGCTTTGCTCGCCGACCTCTCCCCTCCGGGGAGAGGTGACGAGAGACGGCAATTTCATTCCTCGCCCTGATCGAACAGCGGCATCTGCGATGCATCACGCTTCGGCTCTGCGAGGCCGAGATGCTTATAGGCATGCGAGGTCATCATGCGGCCGCGCGGCGTGCGCTGGATGAAGCCGCGCTGAATGAGAAACGGTTCGATGATGTCTTCGAGCGCATCGCGCGGCTCGGAGAGTGCGGCCGAGATCGTTTCGATTCCGACCGGCCCGCCGTCATAATGATCGGAGATGATGCGGAGATAACGCCGGTCCATCGCATCCAATCCGGCGGCATCGACTTCGAGTTGCGAGAGTGCGCGGTCGGCGGCCTTCGCGTCGATCGTGGAAACCTTATCGACCGAGGCGAAGTCGCGCACGCGCTTGAGCAGCCGCCCCGCGATGCGCGGCGTTCCGCGTGCGCGTTTCGCAATCTCGCGGGCACCTTCCTTGTTGATGTCGATGCCAAGCACCCGCGAACCGCGCTCGACGATGGTCTCCAGTTCATCGACTTCATAGAAGCCGAGACGAACCGGGATTCCAAAACGATCGCGCAGCGGTGTCGTCAGCAGGCCCGAGCGCGTGGTGGCGCCGACCAGTGTGAACTTCGCAAGCTCGATCTTCACCGAGCGTGCGGCAGGCCCCTCGCCGATAATGAGATCGAGCTGGAAATCCTCCATCGCGGGATACAGCACTTCTTCGATGTGCGGATTGAGGCGATGGATTTCGTCGATGAAGAGCACGTCACGGTCTTCGAGATTGGTGAGGAGTGCCGCGAGGTCGCCGGCCTTCGCAATCACCGGGCCGGAGGTGGCGCGGAAATTCACGCCGAGTTCGCGCGCCACGATCTGCGCGAGCGTTGTTTTGCCCAAGCCCGGCGGGCCGACGAGCAACACGTGATCGAGCGCTTCCTTGCGTGTTCTGGCCGCCTCGATGAAGACGGAAAGATTCGAGCGCGCCTGCTGCTGACCGATGAATTCGGAAAGCTTTTGCGGACGGAGCGAAGCTTCCGCCGGATCGTCGTCGCGCTGCTCTGCGGACACGAGACGGGAGTTCATGACGAAATCCTATCCTCATCCTTCGAGACGGCGCTACGCGCCTCCTCAGGATGAGGACAAAAAAGAACCTCGTCCTGAGGAGCGAGTGAAGCGAGCGTCTCGAAGGACGAGATTTTCATCTTGCGAGTTCCTTCAGCCCGAGCCGGATCAGCGTTTCGACCGGCGCGTTCTCGTCACCCGATGCGCGCACGGCGGCGGCGACCGCGGCACTCGCCTGAATTTCCCCGTAGCCGAGATGCACGAGCGCGGAGACGGCATCGGCCACCGGCTGCGGTGCGCGTTTGTCCGAAAGATCGCCCTGCAATTTGACGACCGAAGGATCGACGGTCGCGAATGCCGGCGCTTTATCTTTCAGTTCGGCCACGATGCGCGCGGCAAGCTTAGGCCCCACACCTTGCGTGCGCGCGACCGCGGTCTTGTCGCCAAGCGCAATCGCGTTCGCGAGTTCCGCGGGCCGGAGCGTGGAGAGCACCGCCAGCGCGACCTTCGCGCCGACGCCCTGCACGCTCTGCAAAATTCTGAACCACTCGCGCTCCAGATCGTTCGTGAAGCCGAACAGCTTGATCTCCTGCTCGCGCACATGCGTCTCAATCGAAATTGTCGCGGCCTCGCCCTGCGGGGGAAGCGATTGCAACGTGCGCACCGAACAATGCACGACATAGCCGACGCCATGCACGTCGATCACGACGAAGTCGTCGCCATAGGCGTCGATCACGCCGCGCAGTTTGCCGATCATCCCGCAAACTCTTTCTCCCTCTCCCCTTGAGGGAGAGGGTTGGGGTGAGGGGGCACTGTGAAGAAATTTTTGCTCAGAGCCCCCTCACCCGGCGAACTCCGTTCGCCGACCTCTCCCCGCCGGGGAGAGGTGAAAAAGAAATCGATCATCTAGGTTCCTCCCACCACGCGCGAGAGAATATCCACGCTGCTCCGGTGATGCGCGTGGCAGATCGCGATAGCCAAAGCATCCGCCGCGTCGTCGCTCTGCGGATCGGCCTTCGGCATCAAGACGCGGATCATGAGCCGGATCTGCGCCTTCTCGGCGCGGCCCGCACCAACCACGGTTTTCTTGATCAGGTTCGGCGCGTATTCGGCGACCGGCAATCCGGCCTGCGCGGGCACCACGAGCGCGATCCCGCGCGCCTGCCCGAGTTTCAGCGCCGCACGCGGATCGGCATTCACGAAGGTCTCTTCCACCGCCGCCTCGTGCGGCGCGTAGCGCTCGATCACCCCGGCGAGGCCTTTGTGGATGAAGGCGAGACGGTCGCTCAAGGCGCCCCGCTCGTCCGCGTTCACCGAACCGCAGGCGACGAAGGAAAGCTTCGAACCCTCGCACTCGATCACACCCCAGCCGGTGCGGCGGAGCCCGGGATCGATGCCGATTATGCGATTCGCGCGCGTCATCTCTGCGTGGATAACCCCGCTATCGAAGTCTGCCTAGCTTGCATGCTACTGCTTCCGGAAAGCCAAGGCACACCGCTTGTCCGCCCTTATCCCCGCTTCGCTTGCGCCCTTCTTCGACGACCGCCTCGCACTGGCGGCGATGATCGCGTTTGCGTCGGGGTTCGTACGCGGCTTCTCCGGTTTCGGTGCGGGCATGATCTATGTGCCGCTGATCGGCGCGCTCTACGGACCCCGCTTTTCCGTGACCACGATCCTCTTGATCGACTTCATCTGCTCGCTGCCGTTTCTCGTGCCCGCGCTGCCGCATGTACGCTGGCGCGAAACACTGCCCCTGATGACGGCCGCCGCGATCACCATTCCGCTCGGCACTCTGGCGCTGATCTACGTCGATCCGACGCCGATGCGCTGGGCGATCGCGGTCATCATCGTGATCTTTGTTGCGTTACTCGCATCCGGCTGGCGCTACCACGGCGCGCCGAAACTCCCGATCACGCTTTCGGTCGGCGCGATCTCCGGCGTGCTCGGCGGCGCCACGCAAATCCCCGGACCTCCGGTCATCATCTATTGGCTGGGCGGCGCGATTTCGGCAGCCGCCGTGCGCGCGAACCTGATCGCTTATTTCGCGCTGTTCGATCTGTTTTCGATCGTGGTCTATGGATGGAGCGGGCTGCTCACGAACGAAGTGGTCTGGTTCGGACTTCTGATGTTCGTGCCGTTTCTTTCCGGGATGGCGGGCGGCTCGATGGCTTTCATCTTCGTGTCAGACCGGAACTATCGCAACGCGGCCTATGTCATCATTCTTTTCGCCGCGCTCTCGAGCCTGCCGCTATTCGACAGGTTTCTTCGATAACCAATCGTTGAGCACGCCGCTTGCGAGCAGCACGCCTGCGCCGGTCGTGACCACACCGAAGATCGAGGCGGCGTCCGGAATTTCCTTCAGAAGCGGAATCGCAATCACCGTCGCAAGCGCGGGCACGAGCGCTACGAAAGCCGCCGCACGCGAAGCGCCGAGCCGGGCTATGCCGATATTGTAAAGCACGAGCGCGACGAGGCCCGAGCCGATACCTTGAATAAGCGCCTGTACGACAATGTCACCGTGTGCACCTTTGTCGAACGCCTCGATCAGCGGCGGAATACCGAACGGCAAGATCGCGATTGCGGACCAGAAGCTGACCAGCGCCGCCATTTCGATTGCCGTGACACCGACATGCCGGAACGCGACCGTGTAGCAAGCCCAGCAGAACGCAGCCGTGATCAGGAGCATGTGGCCGAACGAAGTATCGCCGCTCGCGCTCACGATGCTTCTTCCGGCAATCGTCAGCACGCCCGCGAGACAAAGCGCAAACCCGATCGCGCGAGCCCAGCCGAGCTTCTCCTTGAAGATGACGACCGAAAGCAGCGCCACGATCAGCGGCATCGTGCCCGGCACCAGCGGCCCCACGTCGGCGGTCGGCGCATACCGCATGCCGTTGCCGATGATGAGCAGGAACGGCGCTCCCGCGCCGAGAAGACAGAAGAGAAATGCAACCGTCCTGCCCTTCGGCCATAGGCCGATACGAAACAGCACGGGCGCAAGCAGGAGCGCCGGGATGCCGACGCGCAGAAGCGTGACAGAGGCAGGCGTGAGCGAACCGATCACTGCATAGCGCGTGAGCGCGACCCACGCGCCCCAGATCGTCACCGCGGAAATGATTGCGAGATAGCCGAGCGCGCGCGGAGAAATGCTCACGCCGACAGCTTCGCCATCAGCGATTCCGAAATTTCGAAATTGCCGTAGACGTTCTGCACGTCGTCGTTTTCTTCGAGATTCTCGACGAGCTTCATCAGCTTCTCGCCGGCTTCGTCGTCGACCGCGACCGAGTTCTGCGGGCGCCAGGTGAGCCCGCCCTTTCTCGGCTCGCCGAATTTCGCTTCCAGCGCCTTCTGCACTTCGTTCAACGATTCGACGCTCGTGATGACTTCATGACCCGCATCGCCCGAAATCACGTCGTCGGCGCCTGCGTCGATCCCCGCCTCCAACATGGTGTCGGCGTCCGCTTTCGCGGCGTCGTATTCGATCACGCCCACATGATTGAACATGAACGCCACCGAGCCGCTTTCGCCGAGCGCGCCGCCGCTCTTCGTAAAGTACGAGCGGATTTCGCCCACGGTTCGCGTGCGGTTGTCGGTCAGCGTCTCGATGATGAGCGCGACGCCGCCCGGCCCGTAGCCTTCGTAGCGGACGCTTTCGAAGTTTTCGCCGTCGCTGCCCGATGCCTTCTTGATCGCGCGCTCGATGTTGTCCTTCGGCATGTTCTCCGCGCGGGCCGCGATGATGGCAGCGCGCAGGCGCGCGTTCATGGCCGGGTCCGGCAGGCCCATCTTCGCGGAAACCGTGATTTCGCGGGCGAGCTTGCCGAACAGCTTGGAGCGGGCGGCGTCCTGCCGTCCCTTCCGGTGCATGATGTTCTTGAATTGCGAATGGCCGGCCATGAGAGAAGTCCCGATCGGATTGCGCGGGCGTTATAGCAAGCGGATTTGCGAAGGGAAGCCGGGACCTCATGGTTCGAGACGCGCCGCTTACGCGGCGCTCCTCACCATGAGGATTGACGCCTCATCCTGAGGAGCAGCCCGCAGGGCTGCGTCTCGAAGGATGAGGCCAACGACCCCTTACCAGAACGAAGGTCTTGCCTCTTCCAATACGCCGCCGATGCGCACCTGCGCGATTTTTACGGCAAGGCCCGTCGCATCGTCAGTCTCGACCGCAAGACCCGAAACCGTGGCCTCTCCGGTCGCAGGCTCGAAGCGGCCCGAGGGTATCTTGGTCTGAAAGCGCCGGATCGGCTCGTCTTTATTCATGCCGAGCACGCTTTCATAGTCGCCGCACATGCCGATGTCGGAGACGAAAGCCGTACCGCCCGGAAGAATGCGGTGATCGGAAGTCGGCGCATGCGTGTGCGTGCCGACCTGCAAGGAAATGCGCCCGTCGAGAATATAGCCGAGCGCCTGCTTCTCGCTGGTCGCCTCGGCGTGAAAATCCACGATGATCGCGTCGGCGTGCTCGCGCAATTTGCAGGCTTCCAGTTTCTGCTCGATCGCGGCGAAAGGATCGTCGAGCTGCTCCATGAAGACGCGGCCCATCGCATTGATGACGAGCACGCGCTTGCCGTTCTTCGCTTCCAGCATGGCAGCACCCCGGCCCGGCGTGCCCTTCGGATAGTTGAGCGGACGGATGAGCTTCGGCGCGCGCTCGATAAAGACGAGCGCCTCGCGCTGATCCCACGAATGATTGCCGAGCGTGATCGCGTCCGCGCCGGTATCGACCAGTTCGTTATAGATCGCTTCCGTGATGCCGAAGCCGCCCGCGGAGTTCTCGCCGTTGATGCCGACGAAATCGAGTTTCCAGTCTTCGATCAGCGACGGCAGGAGATCGACGACCGCGACCCGGCCCGAACGCCCGACAATGTCACCGAGAAAAAGTATTCGCATCAGTTACTACCGGCGGAGAAACGCACGCCCTCTTCCGTTATCACATAATCGAGACGCTGGTCGTGCGGCTCCACCGGAACATGCTCGACGCATTGTTCTTCATAGGCGAGCCCGGCGGCGACGATTTTCTTCTTCGCGCGCAACCGCGAAAGACCGCCGTCATAATAAGCCTTGCCGTAACCGATGCGGTATCCGTCGAGGTCGAACGCGAGCATCGGCACGAACAGAATATCGGGATCGACTTCCGGCGATTCCGGGCCGGGTTCGGAAAGGCCGAAGCCGACGCGCTTCAACTGCATGCCCGGCTCCCATGCGCGGAAGATGAGCTTGCCGTCCGCGATCGCAGGCAGCGCGAGCTTGCAGCCGTGTTCTTCCGAAAGCCGCTTCATCAGCGGATAGGGATTGAGCTCGGTTCCCATCGCGAACCAGCCTGACACGATAGCGCCATCGGGCACGTCGAACGGCAGATCGCAGGCTGCGACCTTTTCGGACATCTGCTTGCGGAAGATCGGCGAAAGCGCGTCGCGCTTTGCCGTCATTTCTTTGCGCAAAGCGCGTTTCTGTTCAGCGACTGATACTGGCATGACAAATTCAAGTGCGGGCCGCAGTGACCGTCAGAGATTCGATCCCGGGAAACCTACGAAGTAGGTGGGCGCCATGTAGCTAGGACCACGGTCCAGACCAGGGACAGCTCCCGTTGAGATCGATAAGGCCCCGGGAATACTTCTCCGTCGCATCCCGCAGCACCGCGATTGCCAACCTAGGTAGAACTACGCCGGATTGCCAGTCTTGACTTTCAGAGCGCTTAACCGAGCGCAACGCTGCCGTTCGGGCCGCTGTTGAGGCTCTGTGCGAGGCGCTCGATGCGCTCGGCGGTGCTTTCGAGAATTTCCGCGATGGCGTGCTCGCCCGCCTCGTTGCGCTGGGCCGCACGTTCTCTTGCGTCTTTCAGCGACTGGACTTCCTGATCGGCGGACCTGAGCCGCCGCTTCAGTTCCGCGAGTTCGTCGGCGACCATGATCGCGGCCATGACGGCGAGGCGCGTATCGCCGATCTCGCCGAAGGATTCGCGAAGCTGGCCAATTCTCTGGTCCAGTTCGCGCCCGAGCCGCGCGAGATGATCTTCCTGCCCGGGGTCGCAGGCCATGCGGTAAACGCGGCCGTTGATGGTGACGGAAACCTCGGCCATCTCAGCGCTCCTGCGAATCCAGTACGGCGCGGATCGTATCCACGGCCTGATCGAGGCGCTGCGCAACTTCGCGGTTCGTGGCCTCGAGCGAGGAGATGCTTGCCCGCGCGTGATCCAGCTCGCCTGCGAGCCGCGAACGGTCGGCCCCGAACGCCTGGATCTGGGCTTCCAGTTCGCCGCGCTGGCGGTCGTTCTCGCGGCGGCGATTGATCGCAGCCTCGAGCAGGTCGAGCGCCGCCGCGATGCGCCTGCGCGCCTTTTCCAGCACCGCCGATGGTTCCGCTGCCTGCCGCATTTGCCGGGACTTGTTGAGATCGCTTGCAGGCAGTTAAGGGGGGCCTTTATCCCCACGTCAACCGCGCGTCGTGACTTTGACACAAGGGGTTGGGGTGCTATGGCATCGCCACATTTCCCCCGGGAACTTTGGGTGAGACACCGCATATGAGCCGCGAGCAGCACGACCGTTTGGCGAACGCCATTCGCGCGCTCGCAATGGACGCGGTCGAAGCGGCGAAATCCGGGCATCCCGGACTGCCGATGGGAACCGCGGACATCGCGACCGTTCTCTTCACGAAATTTCTCAAATTCGACCCAAAGGCCACGGACTGGCCGGATCGCGACCGCTTCGTGCTCTCGGCCGGCCACGGCTCGATGCTTCTTTATGCATTGCTGTATCTCACCGGCCACGAAGACGTGACCATTGAAGAGATCAAGCGCTTCCGTCAGCTCGATTCGAAAACGCCGGGCCACCCCGAAAACTTCATCACCCGCGGCATCGAGACGACGACCGGCCCGCTCGGCCAGGGGATTGCGAACGCCGTCGGCATGGCGCTCGCCGAACGCATGCTCAATGCCGAATACGGCAACGATCTCGTCGATCACTACACCTACGCGCTCGTCTCCGACGGCGATCTCATGGAAGGCATCAGCCAGGAAGCGCTCGCCTTCGCGGGGCACCTGAAGCTTTCCAAGCTCATCGTGCTGTTCGACGACAACGGCATTTCGATCGACGGCAAGATTTCGCTCTCGGATTCCACCGATCAGGTCGCGCGCTTCAAGGCTTCCGGCTGGAACGGTGTGCGCATCGACGGCCACGACCCGGTTGCGATCGAGAACGCGATCAGGGATGCACAGAAATCCGACCGCCCGACGCTGATCGCATGCAAGACGCGGATCGGTTACGGCGCGCCGACCAAGGTAGACACCGCGGGCGCGCACGGCTCGCCGCTCGGCGCGGCTGAAATCGAAGGCGCGCGCAAGAACCTCAACTGGAATTTTCCGCCGTTCGAAATTCCGGCGGACATTCTCGATAGCTGGCGCAAGGCCGGCGCGAGAGCGGCCGACCTTCGCGCGGCATGGAAGCAGCGTCTCGATGCCTCGGCGAAGAAGGCCGAGTTCGAGCGCCGCCTGCACGGCAAGCTGCCGAACGGTCTCGGTGCCGCAATCGAAGCGCTGAAGGAAAAAGCCGTCGCCGAGAAGCCCGAAATCGCGACCCGCAAGGCGTCCGAAAACGTGCTCGAGGCGATCTGCGCAGTCGCGCCGGAAATGATCGGCGGCTCCGCCGACCTCACCGGCTCGAACAACACGCGCACCAAGGCGATGAAGGCGGTGTCGGCGGAGAACTACGCCGGTCACTTTATTCATTGGGGCATCCGCGAGCACGGCATGGCCGCCGCCATGAACGGCATGGCGCTGCACGGCGGCGTCATTCCTTTCTCGGGCACCTTCCTTGTGTTCGCCGACTATTGCCGTCCTTCGCTGCGTCTCGCGGCACTCATGGGCACGCGGGTCATCCACGTCATGACGCACGACTCCATCGGCGTCGGCGAAGACGGCCCGACCCATCAGCCGGTCGAGCATCTGGCGGCACTCCGCACGATCCCGAACCTCTACGTCTTCCGCCCGGCCGATCAGGTCGAGACCGCGGAATGCTGGGACGCAGCCCTTCGCCTCGATCAGGCGCCGAGCGTGCTTGCGCTGACCCGCCAGAACCTGCCCGCGCTTCGCCTGAAGAACGAGAAGGGCAATCTCTGCAAGCAGGGCGCCTACGAGATTTCGCCTGCGAGCGGCGACGCAAAGGTCTCGTTGTTCGCGTCGGGCTCCGAAGTTTCGCTCTGCGTCGAAGCGCAGAAGCAGTTAGAGAAGAACGGCGTGCCGACGCGCGTCGTCTCCGTGCCGTGCATGGACCTCTTCTTCGACCAGCCCGAAAGCGTGCGCGAGCGCGTGATCGGCACGGCCCCCGTCAAGATCGCGTGCGAAGCTGCGATCCGTATGGGCTGGGACGAGATCGTCGGCTCCGATGGCAAGTTCGTCGGCATGACCGGCTTCGGCGCGAGCGCGCCTTATAAAGACCTTTACAAGCGCTTCGGCATCACCGCGGAAGCGATCGTGGAAGCGGCAACGAATACGTTGCCCTCGCAAGCGGCAGCGAAGAAAAGCGCCGCGAACTAACGAGGACGTATCGAAAATGGCTGTACGGGTTGCAATCAACGGCTTCGGGCGCATCGGCCGGAATGTTTTGCGCGCCATCGCGGAGAACGGCCGCAAGGACATTCAGGTCGTCGCGATCAACGACCTCGGCCCGGTCGAGACCAACGCGCATCTGTTCCGCTTCGACAGCGTGCATGGCCGCTTCAACGGCGACGTGAAAGTCTCGGGCGACACCATCGACGTAGGCTTCGGCCCGATCAAGGTCACCGCCGAACGCGACCCTTCCAAGCTCCCGCACAAGGACCTCGGCGTCGAGATCGCTCTCGAATGCACCGGCATCTTCACGTCGAAGGACAAGGCGTCGGCACATCTGACCGCAGGCGCGAAGCGCGTGCTGGTATCCGCGCCCGCCGATAATGCCGACCTCACGGTCGTCTACGGCGTGAACCACGACAAGCTAACGCGCGAGCACAAGGTCGTCTCGAACGCCTCCTGCACGACGAACTGTCTTGCGCCGGTCGCGAAGGTCTTGAACGACGCCATCGGCATCGAAAAGGGCTTCATGACCACGATCCACGCCTATACCGGCGACCAGCCGACGCTCGACACCATGCACAAGGATCTCTATCGCGCGCGCGCAGCCGCACTTTCGATGATCCCGACCTCGACGGGTGCCGCGAAGGCGGTCGGCCTCGTGCTGCCGGAACTGAACGGCAAGCTGGATGGCGTTTCGATCCGCGTGCCGACGCCGAACGTTTCGGTGGTCGATTTCAAGTTCGTGGCGAAGAAGCAGACCAGCAAGGAAGAGATCAACGAGGCCGTGAAGCGCGCCGCTTCGCAGCAGCTGAAGGGCATCCTCGGTTTCACCGACCAGCCCAACGTCTCGATCGACTTCAACCACGATCCGCATTCGTCGATCTTCCATCTCGACCAGACCAAGGTCATGGACGGCACGCTCGTGCGCGTTCTCTCCTGGTACGACAACGAATGGGGCTTCTCGAACCGCATGGCCGATACCGCCGTCGCCATGGGCAAGCTGGGCTGAGCCATGCCAATCGACCAGATCATCGGTTACGCCGGCCTTGCCTTTTTCAGCGTGATGCTCGTCATCTCGCTCTACCTTTGGTCCAAGCGGGACTCACAGAAGTGAGTCCCGTTTTTCTTTCTAGCCTTGTGTTTGTGTGATGCCCTCCTTCAAAACCCTCGATCAGGCCGATGTCGCGAACAAGCGCGTGCTCGTTCGCGTCGATCTCAACGTGCCGATGGAGAACGGCCTCGTCAGCGATTTCACGCGGATCGCGCGCGTGATCCCCACGATCCGCGAACTCTCCGATAAAGGCGCGAAAGTAATCCTGCTCTCGCATTTCGGACGGCCGAAGGGTGCCGACAAATCCCAGTCGCTGGAGCCGCTCGTCAACGTGCTTTCGGAAGCGTTCGGCAAGATGGTGCTGTTCGCGCCCGACTGCATCGGTCCTGACGCCGAGAAAGCGGTTTCGATTTTGCAGCCGGGGCAAGTTCTCGTGCTCGAGAACACGCGCTTTCATAAAGGCGAAGAAAAGAACGAACCGGATTTCGTGGCAGCACTCGCAAAGCACGGCGATGTCTATGTGAACGACGCCTTCTCGGCGGCGCACCGCGCGCATGCTTCGACCGAAGGGCTCGCGCACAAGATGCCGGCCTATGCGGGCCGCGCGTTGCAAGCCGAACTCGAGGCGCTCGAGACCGCGCTGGAAAAGCCGGAGCGCCCCGTCATGGCGGTCGCAGGCGGCGCGAAGATTTCCACGAAGCTGGAGTTGCTCGGCAACCTGCTTGCGAAGGTGGACAAGCTTGCGATCGGCGGCGCCATGGCGAACACGTTCCTTGCGGCCCAAGGCAAACCGGTCGGAAAATCGCTCGTCGAGAAGGACCTCCTCGACACCGCGCGCAGCATTCTCGCCAAGGCGAAGGAAACCAGCTGCGAGATCATCCTGCCGAGCGACGTGGTCGTAGCCGGCGAATTCAAGGCGAACGCGCCTTCGAAAGTCGTGCCGGCGGACAAGGTCGGCGCGAACGACATGATCCTAGACATCGGCCGGGAAAGTATCGGTCATGTCATCTCCGCGCTCGCGGCCTCGAAGACGCTGGTCTGGAACGGACCCTTCGGCGCGTTCGAAATGGAGCCCTTCGACATGGGCACCAATGAAGTCGCGGAAGCCGCGGCGGAGCTGACCCAGGCCGGCAAGCTGCGCTCAGTCGCAGGCGGCGGCGACACGGTGGCAGCGCTCGAACATGCAGGCGCCGCCGGCCGCTTCACCTACGTTTCCACCGCAGGCGGGGCTTTTCTGGAATGGCTTGAGGGCAAGCCGCTTCCCGGCGTCGAGGCGCTTCGGGTAAAGTAGCCGTAAAATTTTACGAGATCGCAGGGAGACAACGATGAATCTCGCCGAACTGAACAAGGTCGCCGAAGCGATGGTCGCGCCGGGCAGAGGCATTCTCGCCGCCGACGAATCCTCCGGCACCATCAAGAAGCGCTTCGATACGATCGGCGTGGAAAGCACGGAAGACAATCGCCGCGACTATCGCGAGCTGATGTTCCGCGCAGCCGAAGGCATGAAGTCGATCTCCGGCGTCATTCTGTATGACGAAACCATCTGGCAGAAAGCCAAAGACGGCACGCCGCTGGTCGATGTCATCAAGAAAGCCGGCTCGATCCCCGGCATCAAGGTCGATGAAGGCACCAAGCCCCTGCCGAACTGCCCGGGCGAACTCATCACCATCGGCCTCGACAAGCTCGCCGACCGCCTGCCGAAATATTACGAGCAGGGTGCTCGCTTCGCGAAATGGCGTGCGGTCATCGACATCGCGCCGGGCATTCCTTCGCACACCGCGATCATGACCAACGCGCATGCGCTCGCACGCTACGCCGCACTCTGTCAGGCCGCGCAGATCGTGCCGATCGTCGAGCCGGAAGTGCTGATGGACGGCGATCATTCGATCGACCGTTGCTACGAAGTCACCGAATGGGTGCTGAAGGAAACTTTCCAGCAACTTTACTTCCAGCGCGTGCCGCTCGAAGGCATCGTGCTGAAGCCGAACATGGCGATCTCCGGCAAGAAGGCCGGCAAGCGCGCGAGCGCGCAGGAAGTCGCCGAGAAGACCGTGAAGATGCTGAAAAATTGCGTGCCGGGTGCGGTGCCGGGCATCGCCTTCCTCTCCGGCGGACAATCGGACGAAGAAGCGACTGCGCATCTCGACGCCATGAACAAGATCGGCGGGCTCCCTTGGAAGCTCACCTTCTCCTATGGCCGCGCGTTGCAGGCAGCACCCCAGAAGGCATGGAGCGGCAAAGCCGCGAACGTCGCAGCCGCGCAGGCCGCTTTCGCGCACCGCGCGAAGATGAACGGCCTTGCCTCGCAGGGCCGCTGGTCTGCCGATCAGGAGAAGAAGGCGGCGTAGCCGCTAGCTGACGCGAACGAGCGCCATCATGCCGCCGAGCTGGTGTTCGAGATTGTGACAATGGAACATCCAGTCGCCGGGGTTGTCGGCGACAAACGCAATCTCGACGCGCTCGCGCGGCCATAACAGCACGGTGTCGAGCCATTCCCGGTGCTGGCGCGGCCTTCCGTTCGCGCTGAGAAACCTGAACGAATGTCCGTGCAGGTGCATCGGATGAAGCCAGGCGGACTCGTTCACGAGTTCGAACACATAGGTTTTTCCCAGCGCGAGGTTGAACATCGGCTCGTGGACATGATCTTTCGCCGCGACGCCGTTGATCGCCCACATCAGGCCGCTCTGGAACATCGTTCGCACGTCCATGCGCTTGCCATCCACGATCGCGGATTCCATCCGGCTCATCATGCCGCCGTTGAGCGTCACGACATGACGCACGGCATTTTTGAGATCGGGTTCGGCCAGCGGATTTGACGGCAAGGCCGGCACCGCGCCGAACGTCTTTCGCACGGGCGGGCTTGAATCGTAGGCGATATCGAACAGACGATAACTCGTATTCCGCCCCGGGCGATCGGCAATCGTGAAGACCGAGCCGGGCTCGTTCGTCATGTCGAGCACGATATCGGCGCGCATCGCGGGGCCGAGAATTATGCTGCCGCCCTCCGGATCGTGCGGCGCCACCGGCTGGCCATCGAGCGCAACGACCTTGGGCTGGTGGCCGTCGAAGTGAAGCGCAAGTATCCGGGCACTGGCTGCGTTTATCAGGCGCAAGCGGATTCGCTCGCCCGCGCGCACCGCGAACTTGTCCGGCACCTTGCCGTTGATGGTGATGGTATTGCCGATGCGGCCATTGTGACTGATGTCGTGCAGATCGCCGAAATCGTCGATGAACTCGCCGCCGCGGCCGAGCCGCCAGTCGCCGATAACCCAGGTCTCTTCGCGATCGGCCGGATAGTGCGTCGGCTCCTCGACGATCAGCGCGCCTGCAAGACCGCGACCGACCTGCTCATGGCTGCGCTGATGCGGGTGATACCAATACGTGCCGGCGTCGGGACAATTGAATTCGTAGACGAAGGTCTCTCCCGGCGCGACCGGCTTTTGCGTCAGGTGCGGCACGCCATCCATGGCGTTCGGCAGGCGGATGCCGTGCCAGTGAACCGTGGTTTCTTCGCGCAAGCGATTTTCGAAACGCACACGCAGGCGCTCGCCCTGCTTCACGCGAATTTCCGGGCCGGGCAAAGTGCCGCCGTAGGTCCAGACATCGATCTCCGGCGCGTTGATGCCGGCAAGCCGGGTGCGTGCGGGATAGGCGGCAAGCGAGTATTCGCGAACCGGCAGATTGGCCCGCACCGGGCCTGCGACCGCGAGCGCGCCGATCACACTCGCGCCCCCGAGAAGCAATTGTCTGCGATCAGGATGAAAACGGACGTGTGAGGCCATTGAAGCCCTCTCCTCGATCAAGCACCGCCCGAAGGCATTGTAATACCAATTTTGGCCGGAGCGCAGGCTCGTGACTGCGGCAAACTGCGGGGGAGAAAAAGGGACCAGGTGCGGAACAGGTGCGGGAAAAGATGAAGCCCGGAATACGCCGTAGCGTACCCGGCTACAGCGTAGTTACTTTCCATCCCGTTAGATTTAGGTTCCTTTTGATTCCCTCAGGGCCTACTTTTCGCCCCGCTTATCCGGCAACGGTCGCCGATGGAGAGTGGCTTGACCGAAGCAGCCAAAGCCCGCACGCGCCTGGTCCTCGTGACGCCGGTCATCGAGGATGCGGTGGAATTTGCGCCGCTGCTCCAACAAGCCTGCCACGCGGGCGACGTCGCCGCCGTGATCGTCAAGGTTGCACCCGAAGACGAAGTGATCGCGCTCTCGGCGATCCGCATTCTCTCGACGCATCTCGAAGGCACCGGCGCGGTTATGCTGCTCGCGAACCTGCCGGGGCTCGTTGACGCAGCGGGCGCCGACGGCGCGCATTTTTCCAATCTCGACTGGCTGCAATCGACGCGCACGAGCCTTGCCGCCGGGCGGCTCGCCGGCGTCGCCGGTCTGCATTCGCGGCACGACGCCATGGTCGCTTCCGAACTCGGCGTCGATTACGTGATGTTCGGCGAACCGGACGCGAGCGGAAGACGGCCCGGACTTTCGGCGCTCATCGAGCGCGTATCGTGGTGGGCCGAAATCTTTCAGGTTCCCTGCGTCGCATTTGCCGGATCGCTCGAAGAAGCGCAGCGGCTCGCGCAGGCGCGGGCGGACTTCGTGGCACTGGGCGATGCGGTATGGAGCCGGCCGGAAAAGGCAGCCGAAGTGGTGGCGAAGGCGACGCAACTCGTTCGCCAGCCCGAATTCGCGGATTGAACATGCATCGCTATCTGATGCCGATCATGGCGTTGGTTTTCTGTGCACCCGCTTATGGGGCCGACGAAACCTTTCTGCCGAAGCGCGAGCCGGCGAAAGCGCCGGTCGCGCGGGTAAAAAGCATCGCGATCACGCCGCAGCCGCCGCGGCCTCCGCTCGAGTCCTCGCTTGCGAACGATCCGAAAGCGCCGTTTGCCGCCTACCAGCGCGGCAATTTCGTCGAAGCCAAGCAACTCGCGGAAATTCGCGCAGAGAAGCACAAGGACAGCCGCGCGATGACGCTCCTCGGCGAACTCTATGCCGAAGGCATCGGGGTCGCGCCCGATGCCGCGAAGTCGCTGGAATGGCTCCGCCGTGCCGCCAATGCAAACGATACGCATGCCGTGTTCTCGCTCGGCATGATGTATCTGCAAGGCAACGGCGTCACGCGCAGCAAGGACGAGGCGGCGAAGCTGTTCCGCCGCGCAGCCGACAAGGGCCATCCGCACGCGGCCTACAACCTCGCGCTGCTTTATCTCGAAGGTCAGGTGTTTCCGCAGAACGTGCAGGAAGCCGCGAAGCTGATGCGGGTCGCCGCCGACAACGACATCCCCGATGCGCAGCACGCGCTCGCGATTTTCTATCAGGAAGGCAAGGGCGTCCCGAAGGATCTCGCGGAGTCGGTGAAATGGTTGCGCCGCGCAGCAAGGCTCGACCACATCCCGGCGACGATCGAACTTGCGATCGCGCTCTTCAACGGCAACGGCGTGGAGAAGGACGAGCAAAGCGCGGCGCTTGCCATGCGGCGCGCGGCACTCAAGGGCAATCCGGTTGCCCAGAACCGCTACGCGAGGATGCTCAATGCCGGCCGCGGGGTCGAAAAGAACCTTACCGAAGCGATGGCATGGCACCTGATGGCGCGCCTCAGGAACATCTCCGACCCCATGCTCGACGGCGTCTTCGGCAGCCTCAGCGACGAAGAAAAGAAGCGCGCCGAAGCGATCCTGAAGGCCTGGCTGCAAAGCAAGGCCCCGCCGAATACATGATCGGCGCGTATTCGTTAGCCTCGATCCCAGCCCGCACTTGACGGGAGTGCCTCAGCACGGCACTGGAGCCCGCTGCTTCCGAGGAATTCCATGAAAATCAACGGCAACGAAATCCGCCCCGGCATGGTGATCGAGTATCAGAACTCGCTCTGGGCCGCGGTGAAGACCATGGCGGTCAAGCCCGGCAAGGGCCCCGCCTACAACCAGGTCGAGCTGAAAAACCTGATCGACGGCCGCAAGCTCAACAACCGCTTCGGCTCCGACGAAAAGGTCGAGCGTGCGCGCCTCGAGCAGAAGGACTTCCAGTATCTCTACAAGGAAGGCAACAGCCTCGTCTTCATGGATACCGACAGCTACGAGCAGATCCAGCTTGCCGAAGAATTCGTCGGCGAACGCGCGCTGTTCCTCCAGGACGGCATGCAGGTCACGCTGGAGATGCACGACGAGCGCGCGATCAATATCAGGCTGCCCGACTACGTGACGCTCGAGATCGTCGAAGCTGATCCGGTCGTGAAGGGTCAGACCGCGGCATCCTCCTACAAGCCGGCCAAGCTCGAGAACGGCCTTCGCGTGATGGTGCCGCCCTTCATCGGCACCGGCGAAAAGGTCGTCGTCGACACCAACGAAGTCGCCTACGTGCGCCGCGCCGAGTAAGCGGTGTCGCTCCGTTCCGCCAATATCACTGTCATGACGGCAGCGGCCCGCAAGGCGGGCCGCGCGCTCATTCGCGACTTCAACGAGGTCGAGCACCTTCAGGTCTCGCTGAAGGGGCCTGCGAATTTCGTTTCCGCCGCCGACAAGAAGGCGGAAGACACCATCTTCAACGAGCTATCGAAGGCGCGCCCGACTTTCGGTTTCCTGATGGAAGAGCGCGGCGAGGTGAAGGGCTCGGACGGTCAGCACCAGTTCATCGTCGATCCGCTCGACGGCACCACGAACTTCCTGCACTCGATTCCGCTGTTCGCGGTTTCGATCGGACTCGTCAAAGACGGCATCCCTATCGCAGGCGTCATTTACAATCCGGTCTATGACGAGATGTATGCCGCCGAACGCGGACAAGGCGCCTATCTGAACAACCGCCGCCTGCGTGTCGCCGCGCGCAAAGTCCTCGGCGATGCCGTGATCTCGTGCGGCATCCCGCATCACGAACGCGGCGATCACGAGCGCTTCCGCCGCGAACTCGGCGTACTGCAAAAACAGGTTGCCGGTCTGCGCCGCACCGGCGCCGCCGCGCTCGACATGGCGTGGACGGCCTCCGGCCGCTTCGACGGTTTCTGGGAGCGCGATCTTTCGCCGTGGGATCTCGCCGCCGGTATCGTGCTCCTTCAGGAAGCGGGCGGCTTCGTCACCGATCTCGACGGCCACATGAACATGCTGGACGTCGGCTCCGTCGTCTGCGGGAACTACGACATCCACGCCGCGCTGCTCGCCGCGCTGAAAAGCGCGTAGCAAACAACTCTCAAACTGAATTTGGCGTGAGACGAGTGAAAACTCGTTCCCTCTCCCCGTTGGGGAGAGGGTTAGGGTGATGGGGAACTGAGTTGGTCACTTGACTCAGATCCCCCTCACCCGGCGAACTACGTTCGCCGACCTCTCCCCTGCGGGGAGAGGTTAGAATTGCAGGCGCCGTCATTCCGCCGTCACCGGACTCTACATATCCGTCGTCTGTGCCATACTTGATCTGGCGAAGGTGAGGAACGGCGGATGGCAAAGAAAAAACGCGAAACGGAAGCGCTCGACGGCTACAGCAAGATTTCGTCGCCGCGAATTTTTCTGTTCCGGATGATGGTGTTTCTGGTGCTCGCGGCGCTCGTCGCGGTGCTTCTGTACCGTCCGATCTACGCAGCCTTCCTCGCGAACCCGCTTCTGAATGGAATCATTCTAGGCGTTCTGCTGATCGGCGTCGTGCTCGCGTTCCGGCAAGTCATGCGGTTGTTCCCGGAAGTGCACTGGGTGAACAGCTTCCGCCTCGCCGATCCGGGCATCGCGGTCGATCGTCCGCCGGTGCTGCTCGCGCCGATGGCGACGCTGCTTCGCGACCGCATGGGCCGCATGGTGATCTCGCAGATCACGATGCGCGGGATTCTCGAATCGATCGGCACGCGCCTCGACGAGCAGCGCGATGTCGGCCGCTACCTCACGGGCCTGCTCGTGTTTCTCGGACTGCTCGGCACGTTCTGGGGTTTGCTTGAAACCGTCGGCTCCGTCGGCCGCGTGATTCAGTCGCTCGACGCCACCGGAGACTCGGGCCGCATGTTCGACGATCTGAAAACGGGTCTGGCCGCGCCGCTAGGCGGCATGGGTATCGCGTTCTCGTCTTCGCTGTTCGGTCTCGCGGGCTCGCTCGTACTCGGCTTTCTCGACCTACAGGCGAGCCAGGCGCAGAACCGTTTCTACACCGATCTCGAAGACTGGCTCTCCACCACGGTCGCCGATCTCGGCGCGGTCGAGATCGACACTTCGAATGCGGCGGCCCCGCTCGCAGCCGCGATCCAGCGGCTCGAAAAGTCGCTGGAGAGCGCGGGCGGCGACCGCAGTTCGAAAGCCATGGTCAATCTCGCGAGCAGCTTGCAGGAACTCGTGCAGCACATGCGCGGCGAGCAGCAGATGCTGCGCGACTGGGTCGAGGCGCAGTCGGAACGGCAGAACGATGTGCGCGATCTCCTTGAGAAGCTGACGCGCGAAGACGCGAAGAGGCGTTAAAGAAATGGCGCTGGGCCGCTCGCGCACCGACCGCAGGGTCGATTACTGGCCGGGCTTCGTCGATGCGCTGTCGACGCTCTTGCTCGTTTTCATCTTCCTGATTTCGATCTTCACGGTCGCGCAGTTCTTCCTCAGTCAGGAAATCGCGGGCAAGCAGAATCAGGTCGTGCGTCTCCAGGTGCAGATCAAGCAGTTTGCCGACCTCCTGGCGCTGGAGCGTGCGACCACTTCGTCGCTGGAAGACCAACTGACGGGATTGCGCGCGACATTGCGCGGCGCGGAAGCCGAGCGCGACAAACTTCGCGGCGACAGCAGCGCCGCCGGCGACGCCAAGGGCCGGATCCAGTCGCTCACCACCGATCTCGAAGCCGAGAAGAAAATGAGCGAGCAGCAGGTTTCGCAGATTTCGCTCCTGAACCAGCAACTCGCAGCGCTCCGCCGCCAGATCGGCGCGCTGGAAGCAGCACTCGAGGCGTCCGAGAAGCGCGACAAGGAAAGCCAGACCAAGATTTCCGATCTCGGTTCGCGGCTGAACGTGGCGCTGGCACAGCGCGTTCAAGAGTTGAACCGCTACCGCTCGGACTTCTTCGGGCGGCTCCGCACCGTGCTCGGCAACCGGCCGGAAATCCGGATCGTCGGCGACCGTTTCGTATTTCAGTCCGAAGTCTTCTTTGATCCCGGCTCGGCGGAACTGAAAGAAGGCGCGACACCCGAACTCGACAAGCTGGCCGCCGCGCTGCGCGAACTGATCGATAAAATTCCGAAGGATATTCCCTGGGTGCTGCGCGTGGACGGACACACCGACGTGCGCCCGATCGCCAGCGCGCGGTTTCCGTCGAACTGGGAGCTTTCGGCATCGCGCGCGATCTCGGTCGTCAAATACCTGATCACGCGCGGCATACCCGCCGACCGCGTGGTGGCCGCGGGCTTCCGCATCCCGGCTGGAGGGATATTCTGGGTGCGCTTCCCCA
>CAZFPR010000013.1:33728-41108 GCA_964521045.1 uncultured Hyphomicrobiales bacterium | reverse complement strand
AGAAGACGCCCTACATCGCCGACCTGAAGCCCGGCGGGAAGTACGTCGCAAAGGATCTCTTCGAGGTTGGCAGCATTCCGATGATCATGAAGACCATGCTCGATGCAGGGTACCTGCACGGCGATTGTCTCACCGTCACCGGTCGCACGATGGCGGAGAACCTTGCGAAGGTGAAGTGGAACGCGGATCAGGACGTTGTCCGTCCGGCCAACAAGCCTATCACCGTCACGGGCGGTGTTGTCGGTCTGAAGGGCAATCTCGCGCCGGAAGGCGCGATCGTGAAGATCGCAGGCATGGAAGAGTCCATGCTGAAGTTCACCGGCCCTGCGCGCATCTTCGACGGCGAAGAGGCGTGCTTCGATGTCGTCAAGAATCGTAAGTACAAAGAGGGCGATGTTCTCGTTATCCGCTACGAAGGTCCGAAGGGCGGACCCGGCATGCGGGAAATGCTTTCCACAACCGCGGCGCTCTATGGGCAGGGCATGGGCGGAAAAGTGGCGCTCATCACCGATGGCCGTTTCTCCGGCGCCAGCCGTGGTTTCGTTGTCGGTCATGTCGGCCCTGAAGCCGCTGTTGGCGGGCCGATCGGGCTGATCAAGGACGGCGACATCATCGAGCTCGATGCAATCGCCGGAACGCTCACTGTGAAATTGAGCGATGCGGAACTCGCCGAACGAAAAAAAGCCTGGAAGCCGCGCGAGAACAGCGCGAAATCCGGATACCTCTGGAAATACGCGCAGCAAGTCGGCACCGCGCGCGACGGCGCGCTGACGCATCCGGGCGGCGGCGTCGAGGACAAGACGTATGCAGATATCTGAGTTCATTCGCACAAGTGCTGCGGCCGCGCTGGTTTTGACCTGCGCGAGCAGCGCTGTTGCGCTTGATCCTCAGAAGAAAGCCCCGCCGTCTGCCGCCGCCGCGCCCTCGAAGCCCGCGGAGATTCTCGACGCCTTCAAGTCCGGCACGCAGGCCTATATCGCCGGCGACCGCTCTAAGGGCCTGAGCGCTCTGCAATACGCAGCCGACAACGGCCATCTGGTCGCGCAGTGGAAGCTCGGCCGCATCTATGCGGACGGCGACGGTGTGAAGTCCGATCCCTACAAAGCGTATCAATACTTCAGCCAGGTCGCGACGAAGAACGCGGAAACCTCGCCGTTCCTGCCGCAGGCGCGCTTCGTGGCGAATGCATTCGTGGCGCTCGGCGCGTATCACCTCGCTGGCATTCCGAACACCGAAGTGAAACCCGACCCGCGCCGCGCGATGCAGCTGTTCCGCTATGCCGCGACCTATTTCGGCGACGCCGATGCGCAGTACCATCTCGCGCAGCTCTATCTCGATGGCCGCGGCGCGCAGAAAGATTCCCGCACCGCCGCGCGCTGGTTCTTCTCGGCGGCGAACAAGGGCCAGTATCAGGCGCAGGCGCGTCTCGGCCAGATGATGGTTCACGGCGACGGCGTGCCGAAACAGGCGGCGCGCGGCTTGATGTGGCTTACGCTCGCAGCCGACGCCGCGCAGGGCAAGCACGACGAATGGATCCGCAAGGCTTACGACGAGGCGGTGCAGGAGACCTCGCAGGACGACCGCATCGTCGCGCGCAGTTATCTGGAGCAGCATTTGCGCGCGGCGAACCGCTGATGCGATCAGTCTCGTAGCGATTAAAGTTCTGAAATGAAAACGAGCCGGGCTTCCCCGGCTCGTTTCGTTTTGCGAAGCGTGATGCGGTGTGCGGAAGCTATTTTACTTCCCAGCTGTCGACCACGACTTCCATCTTCACCGCGGAAAGCGCTGCGGCGCGGGCCTTCATCCAGCCTTGTGCGAACTCTTTTGCGTCGGCTGGCGCGCTTGCCGCGTATTTCTGCCAGGCGTCGCCGAGCACTTTCTGGCGCGCTACCAGCGAGTCGTTGTGCTTCTGGTATTCGTCGGTCCAGAGCTTGCGCTCCTTGAAGTACTTGATCGAGCCTTCGTGCATGGGGATTGCCCAGGCGAAGATCTGACGCTCGATATCCCAGCCGACGTTACCCGGTGCGCCGTCCTTGTAGTCCGGGAACAGTTCGACCATCGCTTTCGTCATGTTGTAGACGATGTCGGCATCGGTCTTCGCCATCGTCATCAGCACGGGATAAGGATAGGTCGCGCCCTCGACCTTCTTGTCCTTCGAAAGGTCGGCACCTTCCGCGCCCCATTGCGGCACGTAGAACGGCGCAACCTTCTTCAGGCGGGCCCATGCTTCCTTATCCTTGTGCGGCACCACCGGATACTGGATACCGCGCGGCGACGAAGCGATCTTGTATGCCTGCCCTGAAATCGTCGAAGCGAATGCGGCATCGACCTGATTGCTGATGATGCCGTCCATCGCGGCACCGAAGCCGCCGAAATCGACGCGCTTCACATCGTTCCAGGTCAGGTTGGCGAAGGCGAGCAAAGCCGTGATGTTCTGGTTCAGCGACGGCGCGCCGATCACCCAGGCGACGCGCTTGCCCTTCAGGTCGGCCATGGTTTTGATATTGGCGTCTTTCGCCGTCATGATGGTGAGCAGCGCGTCGGAATTGTTCAGCAGCAGCGACCGCACCGGCTGCGGACCCCAGTCCTTGGCGCCGAATTCATAGACGCCTTCCTGCGCGAGGTAGCTGCCGCCGACGCCGTTCGCGGAGAACGGCACCTGTCCATCACGCAAAGGCAGCGTGCGCGAGATGTCGTTCTTGCCCGGCAGCACGCGCAGGGTGACGTTGAGCTTGTTTTTCAGTGCGTTGCCGATCGCAACCGCCTGATTGTAGCCGCCGGAGCCGACGTCATAGGCGGTCCAGGTCAGCGTTTCCGGCAGCTTGGTGCCGGTCTGCGACATTGCCGGTGCGAGCACCATCGCGGTCAGCGCGGCTGCCGCGAGCAAGGTTCTTCTTTTCATGGCGTTGTTCTCCCTTGTTCTGATTTGTTGGTGAGGACGGTTAGTAACGTGAGTCCGGCAACGACCAGTCCCGCCGCGATCGCGAGGTTCGTTGCGAAAGGAAGACCCGTGAGGCGCGGCGAGGGCGCCGCAAGCAGCACGCCGCCTGCGATCAGGAGCAGGCGTGCGAGCCAGCCGGGAAGGGAATTCGGGATACGTCCGATGCCGATGACATAGCCTTGCAACGCCGCGGCGAGCGGAACGATGCCGACGAATGCCGCCGCGATCGAAATCACAACGGTTTGCGTGTCGCCCTTGAAGAGCAGCGCGGGGTTCAGCACGAAGCAGAACGGCACGAGATAGATCGCGGTGCCGAGCCGGATCGATTGCATGCCGATCTTCATCGCCGACACGCCGGCGAGCGGCGCGGCGGCAAAGGTCGCGAGCGCAACCGGAGGCGTGATGAAGGAAACCATGCCCCAGTACATGATGAAGAGATGCACCGCGAGCGGATCGAGCCCCGCTTTCACGAGCGGGGGCGCGAGTACGATCGCGAGGAAGATGTAGCAGGCGGTGACCGTCATCCCCATGCCGAAGATGAAGCTCGTGATCGCACCCATGACGAGCAGCACGAGCGGCGCGCCTCCTGCGAGGTACACGAGATCGTTCGCGAGCGTTCCCGCGAGGCCTGTCATCGAGAGCGCGCCGATGATGAAGCCGACCGCCATCAGGATCGCGACCAGTTCCGCAAGCCCGCGTGCGACCGAAAGCCCGAGTTCGCCGAGTTGCTTCCATGACATGCGGTGTTGCGGGAGCAACTGGTTGATCGCGATCAGCAGCGCCGTCGCGTAGAAGGGCGCGAGTGCCTCGTCCTGTAGGAAAACGAGAAGAACGATGAGCAGTGCGAAGACCGGAATATAGAACCAGCCTTCGCGCATCACCGCGCCGAGTTTCGGCAATTCGCTCGCTTTCAGGCCGTGCAGGCCAAGCCGCGCGGAATAGGCGTCAACCTGAACGACGAGAGCGATATAAAACAGGAGTGCCGGGACGGTCGCAGCAAGCGCAATCTGCGTGTAGCTGAGCCCCAGAAACGACGCCATCACGAAGGCGGTCGAGCCCATCACGGGCGGCATTAAGACCGCGCCGGTCGATGCGACCGCCTCTACAGCGCCTGCGTAATCGGATCGGAATCCGGTGCGCTTCATCGCCGGAATGGTGACCACGCCGGAGCTGATGACGTTCGAAATCACGCTTCCCGAAATAGATCCCTGCAAGCCGCTGGAAATAATCCCGACCTGCGCGGCGCCGCCGCGCATACGGCCGACCAGCGCGAAGGCGAGATCGTTGAAAAATTTTCCGCCGCCGGTGTGATTGAGCGCGAGTCCGAAAATGATGAAACCGATTACGATCTCGGCGAAAGCGCGCATCGGAATGCCGAACAGCGATTCCGAACTCGCGACATGATAGGCGATCGTGTTTTCGAACGAATGATTGAAGCCGCGCAGCGGGTTCGGGATGATGTGGGCGACGACGGGGTAGAGCGCGAGCGTGCCGACGATAATCGTCATCGGCCATCCGCTCGTGCGGCGCAGCGCTTCGAGCACGAGAACGCAAAGAATGCCGGAGAGGACTTTTGCCGTTGGCGGCGAACTGTATTCCCAGCCTTCCTGCAATCCGCGCTCGGCGTTGACTGCAAACCAGATCAGGATGCCGAAGACGCAGGCCGCGATCAGCCAGTCGTACCAGGGCGGCGTCGGCCGCGTGGAAGCCGGGTTCGCAGGAATGGATAGAAAAACAAGCGGAAGCAGCAGCGATGCGAGAACGAACAGATAGCGCGCGTCGATCAGAACCACGCCGGAAAAGAATTGCAGGTTGAGCAGCTGGTTCATCGCCAGCAGCGGCACAAGGATCGCGCAGACAATCAGAATGATGCGAGCGGGTCCGTGCAACGCGCGCGACACCACTTCGTCGGGCATCATCTGCGGAGCGGCGTCTCCGATGTGAGTGTTTTGAGCGGCACCCGGCGGGGCGCTTTTGTTCTGCACTTACGCTTCCCCTCGCGCGCTGTTGTTGTGTTCTGGCGGCGCGAGGACATTGAAGGAGCATTCCGAATGCGAGGCAAGCATTCGGAACAAGTTTCTGCTAGGCGGAACGATCTCTACCGCGTTGCGAAACGAAAGTCGGCGAAAATCGGAACATGGTCCGATGGCTTTTCCGCAGCGCGAACTTTTTTGTCGATGCCGACGCTCTGCAACCTGTCGGCGGCTTTCGGCGACAGCAGCAGATGATCGATCCGGATGCCGTTGTTCTTCTGGAATGCACCGGCCTGATAATCCCAGAATGTATAGAGACCTTTGCCGTCGTGAACGGCGCGCAACGCATCAGTGAATCCGAGCGATACGAGTTCGCGAAGCTTCGCACGCGACTCAGGCTGGAATAGTGCGTCGTCCGTCCACTTGTCGGGAAACTCCGCATCGAGCGGAGTCGGAATTACGTTAAAATCTCCGGCAAACACGAGCGGTTCTTCCAGCGCGAGCAGTCCGCACGCGTGAGCGGCAAGCCGGTCCATCCATGCGAGTTTGTATTTGAACTTGTCGGTTCCGGCCGGATTGCCGTTCGGAAGGTAGATGGATGCCACGCGCACCGCGCCGTCCTTGGTGGAAATAGTGGCTTCGATATAGCGGGCGTGCGCGTCTTCTTCGTCGCCCGGGAGCCGGGGTTTCGCTTCGTCGATCGGATGCTTGGAGAGAATGGCGACGCCGTTATAGGTCTTCTGGCCGTGCACGGCGACGTTGTAGCCGAGGTCTTCGATCTCCGTGCGCGGGAAGGCTTCGTCTACGCACTTCAATTCCTGAAGGCAGACCACATCGGGCTCGCGCTCCTTGAGCCAGGACGTGACCGCGTCGAGGTGAGCCTTGATGGAGTTTACGTTCCAGCTTGCGATCCGCATACAGCCCCCGCTCTAAGCTTAGAGCGAGAAGCTGGTGCCGCAGCCGCAGGAGGCGGTCGCGTTCGGATTGTCGATCTTGAACGCCGCGCCGATCAGTTCGTCGGCATAGTCGATCCTCGAGCCAGCGAGATACTGAAGCGAAACGGGGTCGATCACGACGGTCGCTCCGTCGCGCGCGATGACGATATCTTCGGTCGCAGGCGAGCGCTGCACGTCGAACTTGTACTGGAAGCCGGAACAGCCGCCGCCTTCGACGCTCACGCGCAGTACCGACGGCTCTTTCTCGGAGCCGAGGATGGTCGCGATCTTCTTGATCGCGCTTTCGGTGACGACGACGGAGGAGGCGTCCATGAGGCCGGTTTCCTTTAGGCAAACCAAAGCGTTACCGTCTATAGGTAAGGGCGCGGGCGGCGAAGTCAATTCGGGGGCGAAATCTCGTGGCGGTATCGGTATTTACGCCGAGGGCGGAGTGGGCCGCGGACCCTTCGCGCACGCGCGGGCGGCGCTTCCCGGAAGCACCTTCGCCCGCCCGCAGCGACTTCCGCCGGGACTGCGACCGCATCATCCATTCCACCGCGTTCCGCCGCCTGAAGCACAAGACGCAGGTGTTCGTATCGCACGAGGGCGACCATTTCCGCACCCGGCTCACGCATACGCTTGAGGTAAGCCAGATCGCGCGCGCACTCGCGCGATTGCTCGGGCTCGACGAAGACCTCGCCGAAACGCTCGCGCTTTCGCACGATCTCGGCCATCCGCCGTTCGGTCATGCGGGAGAACGCGCGCTTGATCACTGCATGCGCGATTACGGCGGTTTCGATCACAACGCGCAGAGCCTGCGTGTCGTCACAAAGCTCGAACGCCGCTACGCAAGTTTCGACGGTCTAAACCTCATCTGGGAAACCCTTGAGGGGATAGCGAAGCACAACGGCCCGCTGACCGACGAACAGGGCTCTGCGATAGGCCGCTATGAAGATGATGGTCTGCCGCTTGCCTTCGCCGAACAGCGCGACGAATGGGACCTCGAATACTGGACATTCGCGAGCGCCGAAGCGCAGGTCGCCGCCATCTCCGATGACATCGCCTATGACGCGCACGATCTCGACGATGCCATGCGCGCGGGTCTGTTCGATATCGCGGAATTGAAGACGGTCGGCTTCGCAGGCGGGATTTATGCCGAAGTGAAGAAGCTTTATCCGGCAGCACCGGCGCAGAGGCTGACCGGCGAGGTCATCCGGCGGCTGATCGCGGCGCTGATCGACGATGTGACGAAAGAGTCCCTTCGGCGCGCCGCGGAACTGGGTCCTCATTCCGCCGACGACATCCGCCATGCCCGCGATCCGCTGATCCGGTTCTCGGAGGCGGGCGAGGCCGCCGACCGCCAGATCAAGGCGTTCCTCACGCCGCGCATGTATCGCGAAGAACGAGTCATGCGGATCATGGCGGATGCGGAAACGATCGTCCGCGATCTTTTCGCGCATTATCTGGCGTATCCCGCAGACATGGCGGCGGAGCGGCTTGCGAGCGACGAAACGGCGCTCGTGCGCCAGAT
>CAZFPR010000013.1:32155-33718 GCA_964521045.1 uncultured Hyphomicrobiales bacterium | reverse complement strand
AGACTTCATCGCCGGCATGACCGACCGCTTCGCTATCGAAGCGCACCGCCGCTATTTTGACAGCACTCCCGATCTGCGATAGCTCCCGCGCCTCGCATAACAGCAAGCAAATGAACGTTTTTTCGATCTATCTCGGCCATGTGCACGACGCGCTGAATGCGCTTGTCCAGGAAGGAGCGATCCCGTCCGGGCTCGACTTCTCGCGAGTGGTCGTCGAGCCGCCGAAAGACGAGACGCACGGCGATCTTGCGACCAATGCGGCCATGGTGCTTTCGAAGGACGCGAAGCAGAAACCGCGCGACCTTGCGGAGAAGCTGGCAGCAAAGCTGAAAACGTCGCCGCATGTTGCGAAAGTCGATGTTGCCGGCCCCGGCTTCATCAACCTCTCGCTCGACAACGGCTTCTGGCTCGAAGTGCTGCGCGCGGCGGTGCAGGCGGGCAAGGATTTCGGCCGCATGCCGCAAGGCAAGGCCGGTAAGGTCAACGTCGAATATGTCTCCGCGAACCCGACCGGCCCGATGCATGTCGGTCACGGCCGCGGCGCGGTGTTCGGAGACGCGCTCGCGAACCTGCTCGGCTTTGCGGGCCACGACGTCACGCGGGAATATTACATCAATGACGCTGGCGCGCAGGTCGATGTGCTCGCGCGCTCCGCGTTCCTGCGCTACCGCGAAGCGCTCGGCGAGAACATCGGCAGCATCCCTGAAGGTCTGTATCCCGGCGACTATCTCGTGCCGGTCGGTCAGGCGCTCGCCGCAAAACACGGCAAGTCGCTGCTCGACAAGCCGGAGAGTGAGTGGCTTGCGGCCGTGCGCCAGACTGCGATCGACACGATGATGGGCATGATCCGCGAGGATCTGGCGGCACTTGAGATCCGGCACGAAGTGTTCTTCTCGGAGCGCTCGCTGACTTCCGGCGGCAAGGACAAGGTCGCGGACACGGTCGAGTTTCTCCGCAACGCCGGCCACATCTACGAAGGCCGCCTGCCGCCGCCGAAAGGCGCGCCGGTCGAGGATTGGGAAGACCGCGAGCAGACCCTCTTTCGCGCGACCGCGTTCGGCGATGATGTCGACCGTCCGCTGATGAAATCCGACGGCACCTACACGTATTTCGCCGCCGACATGGCCTATCACCGCGACAAGATCGAACGCGGCTTCACCACGCTGATCGACGTCTGGGGCGCGGATCACGGCGGCTATGTGAAGCGCATGAACGCGGCGGTCGCAGCGCTCGGTGGGGGCAAGGTCGCGCTCGACGTGAAGCTTTGCCAGCTTGTGCGGCTTATGCGGGCGGGCGAGCCGGTGAAGATGTCGAAGCGCGCCGGAGACTTCGTTACGCTGCGCGAAGTCGTCGACGAAGTGGGCGTGGACCCCGTCCGCTTCATGATGCTGTTTCGCAAGAACGACGCGCAGCTCGACTTTGATCTCGCCAAGGTGATCGAGCAGTCGAAGGAAAATCCGGTCTTTTACGTGCAGTACGCCCACGCGCGCGGGAAGTCGGTGTTCCGGAACGCGAAGGAGGCGATGCCCGCGCTCGCGATGGACCCGGCGGCGCTGGCCGCGG
>CAZFPR010000013.1:29701-32145 GCA_964521045.1 uncultured Hyphomicrobiales bacterium | reverse complement strand
CATCATGGTCGTCGGCGGCGGCGTGACCGGCATGACGGCGGCGCTGGCCGCGGCAGACCTGTCGATCCTGAGCGACGAGGCGGAGCTCGCCCTGATCCGGAAGCTCGCCCAGTGGCCGAGGCTGGTCGAGGCCGCGGCCGAGTTCCACGAGCCGCACCGGGTCGCCTTCTACCTCTACGATCTCGCCAGCGCTTTCCATTCCCTATGGAACAAGGGGAAAGATGCGCCTCATTTACGCTTCATTATGGAAGATAACCCTAAATTCACCATAGCCCGGTTGAGTCTTGTCAGTGGCTTAGTCGGCGTTTTGGCCTCAGGGTTGGCCATTTTGGGTGTCAAAGCGGCCGAAGAAATGCGTTGATCGGCCCTTCGCGCAGGGTGTTAGTATGGTAGTCGCGCGGACTTTGAGGAACGATCGGGAGAAAATGGGGGAGCATCCCATGTACCGGCCCTCCCAGGGCCACGGGCAGCAACCGCAGTCGCATCAGACTACGGGCTCCTCCCGGATTCGCCGTAGCGAAGACCCGCTCGCCGAGCTGGCCCGTCTGATCGGCCAAGAAGACCCCTTCAAGGAATTTGACGCTCCCAGAACGCGCCGCACGGCCGCCAATGGCGCCGGCAACGCGCCCGCCGTCGTGCCCGAGCGCCGTACGGATCGCTACACGAACGGCAACGGCTACAAGAGCGCCAACGGTTATTCGAACGGTCATACGAATGGCCAACCGAAAGCGGCTGCGCCGGCCCGCACCAACGGTCACGACGCTCCCCGTCCGGCCTCGCGCTATGCGCAGGCTGCCGCTCCGGCCTCCCGTCCACAGGTTTCACGAAACGAAGAACGCTATCCCGCCCAGCGTTCGCAGCAGGCACCGGCACAACCGGCTTCGCAGCAGCGCAGCAACGGATATGCCTCGCACGGCTATGAAGAAGCGCAGCGTCCGGCGGCCCGTCCCGCCAAGGCCGACGCCAATGGCTATCAGTCCGAGCGCGTAGCACGCGCCCGCGATCCCTACGCCGACGTCGAGCCGCGCTCGCCGTCCCGCGCTCCGGCTGCACCCGAACAGAGGTCGCGCCGTCCCGAGCCGCAGCCCGCGAACCGTTATGTCCCTGACGAGGCGCCGCGCCATGCCCGCGGCCGTCCGCAGCAGGCGCCGTATCAGGACGCCTATCAGCGCGGCTACGAGAAAGATTACGATCCGGCGTACGACGACGACGCCTATCTGCCGGAACATGCCGACGACATTTACGAGGACGTGCAGCGTCCGCGCCGCGGGCTAGGTTTCTGGCTTGTCGGAGCGATCGTACTCGCGAGCCTGATCGCGGTCGTGGTCCTCGGCGTGTTCGCGTACCGCACTATCTTCAATTCTCAGCCGCGCGCGGCGATCGTGACCAAGTCCGAAACGCCCGTGAAGGTCGAGGCAAAGGGCACGCAGCCCGCGACTTCCCAAAGCAACAAGCCGATCCAGGATCGGCTTGGAGGCGCACCCAACCAGACCCAGATCGTTCCGCGCGAGGAAGCTCCCGTCGATCTCACGCGGCAGCAGCCCGGGCAGCAGGCTCCTCAGCCGGTGCTTCAGCAGAAGCAGACGCCGCCCGCGCAGCAACAGCGCGGCCCGCAGTTCACGCCGCCGGCGCAGCAGCAACAGCAGCAGGCGCCGCAGAACGTCGATCAGCAGCAGCCCAAGCGCGTGAAGTCCGTTCCCTTGCGCTCGGATGGGCCGCTTCAGCAGCAGCAAGGCCCGCAGTCGCAGAATAACGGGCCGACGCAGCTAGCCCCTACCGCGCAGTCGCAGGAGCCGGATACCCAGGCCATCCCGCAGAACCGCGTACCGGCGAACCGCAACCTTGCGGCGCTGGGTCCGACGCCGTCGCCGCAGACCTCCGGAAACTATGTCGTGCAGGTTGCTTCGCATAAGACGCCGGAAGAAGCGGAGACCGCATGGTCGAGCCTCCGCCAGCAATACGCTTCCATTTTCGGCGGCCGTAATGCCGACATCCGCAAGGTCGATCTCGGCGATCGCGGCACGTTCTATCGCGCCATGGTCGGACCGATGAACCGCGAACAGGCGAACGCGCTCTGCCAGAATTTGAAGACGCAGGGCGCGGGCTGCATCGTCCAGACGCGATAACTAACAGCTAGATCGTTTCATCGTCTTGACGGGGCAGGCGCGCGCGCTTACCCCGCCGCATGACCGCTCGCGCCTTCATTTCCGGCTGCGCTTCGAAGACGTTGTCCGAGGAAGAAAAACGTTTCTTCTCGGCAAACCGTCCTTGGGGACTGATCCTCTTCAAGCGAAACATCGACAATCCCGCGCAGGTGAGGGAACTGACCCGCGCGTTCCGCGAAATCGTGGGGCGCGCCGACGCTCCGGTGCTGATCGATCAGGAGGGCGGCCGGGTGCAGCGGTTGTCGCCGCCGCACTGGCCTGATTTTCCTTCGGCTGAAA
>CAZFPR010000013.1:18319-29683 GCA_964521045.1 uncultured Hyphomicrobiales bacterium | reverse complement strand
GATCGCCTGGATGAATGCTTGGCAATATCTCGCCTGGCCTGATTTTCCTTCGGCTGAAAAGCTTGCCGGTACTGCCGACGACGAAGCCGCCGTCGAACTCGGCGCACGGCTGATCGCGAACGAACTCGCGGGTCTCGGGATCAACGTCGATTGCCTGCCGGTAGCCGATCTTCGCTTTCCCGGCGCCCATGACGTGATCGGCGATCGCGCCTATGGAAGCACTCCTGCCGAGGTCGTGAAGCTCGCTCGCGCAGCGGCAGATGGTCTTCTTGCGGGCGGCGTGTTGCCGGTCGTGAAGCATATTCCGGGTCATGGCCGGGCCTTGGCCGACAGCCACCTCGAACTGCCGAAAGTTTCCGCGCCGCGCGCGGAACTCGAACGCACGGACTTCGAACCGTTTCGGCTCTTATCGGATCTTCCGCTCGCGATGACCGCGCATGTCATCTACGAGGCCGTCGATCCGAAGCTTCCGGCCACGATTTCCAAGGTGGTTGTGCGGGACGTGATCCGTACCCACATCGGCTTCGGCGGATTGCTGATGACCGACGACGTCTCGATGAAGGCGCTTTCCGGAGGTATCGGAGTGAACACCAGCCTGGCCTTCGCCGCGGGGTGCGATCTGGCGCTCCACTGCAACGGGAAGATGGATGAAATGCGCGCGGTCGCGGAAAACAGCCCGCCGCTGGACGGAAAAGCCGCCGAACGCGCAAAGAAAGCCTTGGATAGGATCGCGGGAGGGGCAAAACCCCTCGATGTCGCCGAGGCGTGGAGCCGCTTTTCCGCTATGGTCGGAACGGCATGAGACGGAATCAGTAGCGTGGAAACCAGCGATTTCGAACTCCCGGAAGCGGAACGGGCGAGCCACGAGCCGCAGCTCGTAGTGGACGTCACCGGCTTTGAAGGTCCGCTGGACCTTCTGCTGATGCTTGCCCGCACGCAGAAGGTCGATCTCGCGAAGATCTCAATTCTCGCGCTCGCAGACCAGTATCTCGAATTCATCGCGCAGGCGCGCGACCTGCGCATCGAAGTCGCCGCCGACTATCTCGTGATGGCGGCATGGCTCGCCTACCTGAAATCGCGCCTCCTGCTGCCGGAGCCCGCGGGTCCCGAGGAGCCTTCGGCGGCCGATCTTGCGGCCGATCTCGCGGCACGCCTCCAGCATCTCGAAGCGATCCGCCGCGCCGGCGCGGGTCTGATGACGCGCGACAAGCTGGGCACCGAATTTTTCGCGCGCGGCATGCCGGAAGAAACCGATCCGTTGCAGCCGCAGCAGTTCACCGCCACGATCTACGACCTGCTTTCCGCCTATGCGATGCAGCGCCAGAAGAAGGCGCTTTCGCACCACACGGTGAAGCAGCGTGTGGTTTGGTCGTTGAAGGAAGCGCGTGAGGCGCTTGAACGTCTGGTCGGCGTGAGTCAGAACTGGACGCGGCTCGACACGTTTCTTGTCGAATACCTCGTCGAGCCTTCGATGCGTACGACGGTTCTCGCGTCCAGTTTTTCGGCCTCTCTGGAAATGGTGAAAGAGGGCCATCTCGAACTTCAACAAGAGTCCGCCTTTGCGCCGCTATGGCTGAAACGCCGTCCGGAACCGAGGCCTGAATTGCAAGTAGTGGAGACCAAGCAGTGACCGCGTTGCGCAAACCGCTTTCGATCGTGGGTACCGAACCTGACACCCAGACCGACGAGAACCAGCGCGTGCTGGAGGCGGTGCTGTTTGCCGCCACCGAGCCGGTGGACGAAGCTTTGCTCGTGTCCAGGCTGCCGGAAGGCGCCGACCTGAAAGAGGAACTGAAGAAGCTCGGCGACCACTATGCCGCGCGCGGCGTGAACCTCGTCCGCGTGGCCGGAAAGTGGGCGTTGAGAACCGCCTCCGACCTCGGTCACCGCATTGCGCGCGACACCCCGCCGCCGAAAAAGCTTTCCCGCGCGGCAATCGAGACACTCGCGATCGTCGCTTATCACCAGCCGGTGACGCGCGCCGAGATCGAAGAAATCCGCGGCGTTACCATCAGCAAGGGCACGCTCGACTCCCTGATCGAAATGGGCTGGGTGCGTCTGCGCGGCCGCCGCAAAGTGCCGGGCCGTCCCGTCACCTACGGCACCACGGAACAGTTCCTCGTGCACTTCGGCCTCGATCAGGTATCCGATCTCCCCGGCCTCGAAGAGCTGAAGGGCGCGGGTTTCCTCGACGACCGGCTGCCCGCTGGCTTCTCGGTGCCGATGCCGAACGACGTATCCACGCTTCGTGAAGACGAAGACCCGCTCGAGGACGGCGATCCGGAGCTCGATCCGGACAGCACCAAGTAACGCGACGAGCGCCGCGTAAACCGCTAGTTTCGCGCCGTCATGGCGTCCCGCATCGCTCCCCGTTCTCCGGCACCCGTCTCGATCGCAGCCCATCTCGCGTTCGATGACGTGCACCATTCCTACGGCGGCCCGGAGTCGGTTCGCGGGGTGACACTCGCGGTCGATCCGGGCGAGGTCGTGAGCCTTGTCGGTCCTTCAGGGTGCGGGAAGTCCACGCTGTTGCGGCTTGCTGCCGGACTGGAGCGGCCGAGTGCGGGCCGTGTTCTCCTGAATGGTCTGGAGATCGCTGGGCCTGCGGGGTTCGTTCCTCCGGAGAAGCGCGGCATCGGCCTGATGTTTCAGGACCACACGCTGTTCCCGCCCATGACCAATCTCGAAAACGTGCGCTTCGGGTTGCGCGGCTTCTCGCGCGCGGAAGCGGAGCGGCAGGCGCTGCTTGCGCTCGACCGCGTGGGTCTCGGCACGCGCGGCGGCGAATTTCCGCACATGCTTTCCGGCGGCGAACAGCAGCGCGTGGCACTCGCCCGCGCGATCGCGCCGCGGCCAGCGGTGATCCTGATGGACGAGCCGTTCTCAGGTCTCGACAGCCGACTCCGCGACGTCGTGCGTTCCGAGACGCTCGCGATCCTGCGCGAGGCCAGGGCGACCTGTGTGATCGTCACTCACGACGCCGAGGAAGCCATGCGTATGGGCGACCGCATCGCACTGATGAATCACGGGAGGATCGTCGAATTCGGCGATCCGGAGATGGTCTACCGGCGCCCGGAAAGTCTCTTCGCCGCTCGCTTCTTCTGCGAGATGAACGAACTGATCGGCTGGGCGCATCGCGGGCAGATCGAAACGCCACTCGGAACCTTTGCGGGCGGCGAGGTGAAGGAAGGGGAGGCGGTGGTCTGCATTCGTCCGCAGGCGTTCCGGCTCCGTCCGGCGGGCGAGGGGATGCCCGGGCGGATTGTCGCGCACCGTTTCGTGGGCGAGGTCGATTTGCTGGAAATCGCGATGCCCGGGCTCGACGAGCCTGTACTGGCGCGGGTCCGCGAAGACGTTAACCGCAAGGAAGGCGAGGATGTGGGGGTCGAGATTGACCCGTCCGAAGTTCTTGTTTTTGCCTCCTCCCGGCCCTAGGTTCATTCAAAGCAACGATAAATTGGCTGGCTGCGGCGGCTTCCGGCCAACCTGCCGGCGGAGGATTCCATGGGTGGTTTGAGTATCTGGCATTGGCTGGTCGTGGCCGTGGTCGTGCTGCTCCTGTTCGGGCGCGGCAAGATTTCCGAGCTGATGGGCGATGCCGCCAAGGGCATCAAGGCGTTCAAGAAGGGCATGCAGGACGACGAGCCGGCAGCCCAGACGCCGCCGAAGACCATCGATCAGAACCCGCCGGTGGTTCGCCGCACCGACGATCAGAAGGTCGGCTGACGCCGCTAGCGCAGTGGCGCCTTTCGCGGACTCCAAGCTGGCCGCGAGGTAGCAGCAAATGTTCGATATCGGTTGGAGTGAGCTTCTCCTCATCGGGATCGTTGCGCTCGTCGTGATCGGGCCCAAGGATTTGCCGAAGGTCCTGCGCGGGCTCGGCGCGATGATGTCCAAAGTCCGCTCGATGGCGGCCGAGTTTCAGGGCCAGTTTCAGGACGCGATGCGCGATGCCGAACTCGCCGACCTGAAAAAGCAAGCCGAGGATCTGGCGTCGTCCGCGACGAACGCGATCCAGAATCCCGTGCAATCGATCGAAAGCGAATTGCAGAAGTCGATTACGGAAACCCCGGCTGCGCCTGCCGCGACCGACGCGCAGGTCGATGCCGCGATCCCTGCACCGCCACAGCCTGCACCGCTTAACATCGAGCCCACACCGATCGCGTCGGACCCGGCACCCGCACAAAATGCGGGTACTGCCGATGCCGTCCGCAAGCAGGGCGGTGGCGCATGAGCGAGAACGAAATCGACGCCAGCAAGGCTCCGCTGATGGAGCATTTGATTGAGTTGCGCTCGCGGCTGATCAAGTCGCTGATCGCGTTCTTCATCATGCTGATCGTGTGCTTCGCGGGCGCGAAGTACATCTACAACATCCTGCTGTTTCCCTATCAGCTTGCCGCCGGAGCGAACGCAGAGATCAAGCTGATCTACACCGCGCCGCAGGAATTCCTGATCACGCAGATCAAGCTTGCGATCTTTGGTGCGGCCTTCCTGTCGTTTCCCGTGATCGCCACGCAGATTTACGCCTTCGTCGCGCCAGGTCTCTACAAGCACGAGAAGGGCGCCTTCCTGCCGTACCTGATCGCGACGCCGCTATGCTTCCTGCTCGGCGCCGGGTTCGTCTATTTCGTCGCCATGCCACTCGCGATGGGATTCTTCATCGGCATGCAGCAGCTCGGCGGCGGCGGGCCGGAAATTCAGCTGCTGCCCCGCGTTTCCGAATATCTCACGCTGATCATGGCGCTGATTTTCGCCTTCGGCATCTGCTTCCAGTTGCCGGTGGTGCTGACGCTGCTCGCGCGCATCGGTCTCGTGACGGCCGACTGGCTGCGCTCGGTGCGGCGCTACGCGATCGTCGTTGTCTTCATAATCGCGGCAATACTGACGCCGCCCGACGTGATTTCACAGCTTGCGCTTGCCCTGCCTACGCTGCTCCTTTACGAAGCGTCGATCTGGCTCGTGGCCGCGGCGGAGAAGAAGCGGGCGGCGGCGCAGGCGGCAGCGGACGCGCCCGCGGCGGATTCGCCTTCGACGGAAGTCGCGGCTCCACCTGCCGGTACGCCGAGCACCTGAATTCAAGTCTTACTTGAAGTGTAGAATCGTGCGTAATCTGAGAGCGTTACGCAGGGATAACGATGCACGACATTAAGTGGATTCGCGACAACCAAGACGCATTCGATGGCGCCCTGAAGCGCCGCGGCCTGACCGGCGTGTCCGGCGATCTCGTGGCGCTCGACGAAAAGCGCCGCGCGGTCATCGCAAAACTACAGGCCATGCAGGAGCGCCGCAACGCCGTCTCCAGGGAAGTCGGCGAAGCGAAGAAGGCGAAGGACGAGCCGCGTGCCACCAAGCTGATGGCCGAAGTCGCATCCATCAAGGACGAGATGCCGAAGTTAGAAGCCGAGCAGCAGGAGATCGAGAAGAAGCTCGACGATGTTCTCGCCTCGATCCCGAATTTGCCTGCCGCCGACGTGCCCTTCGGTAAGGACGAAAAAGACAACAAGGAATATCGCCGCCACGGCGAGAAGCCTGCGATCTCATTCAAGCCGAAGCTGCATTTCGAGGTCGGCGAAGCGCTCGGGCTGATGGATTTCGAGGCGGCGTCAAAGATTTCCGGCGCACGCTTCGTGGTGCTGAAGGGCGCGCTCGCGCGCCTCGAGCGGGCGCTGTCGCAGCTATTCCTCGACGTGCACACCGGCGAGAACGGTTACACCGAAGTGAACCCGCCGATCTTGGTGCGTGACGAGGCGATGTTCGGGACCGCGCAACTGCCAAAATTTGAAGACGACCAGTTTGCTGCTTACCGTGAGGTAACAATTCGAGAGCGGGAACAACGTGAAGGTCAGCGCCTTATCGGGGAGTGGGTAGGGAAGAATCCTAACCAACCAGTGCCTGTTGGTGCCATCTATTTGATGACCGATCCCAATAAACAGCCATCGCAAGATCGTTTCTGGCTCATCCCCACCGCTGAAGTTTCGCTGACAAACCTCGTCCGCGACGACATCACCGACGAAGCCAAACTGCCGATGCGGCTTACCGCCTGCACGCCATGCTTCCGCGCCGAGGCCGGCGCCGCCGGTAAAGACACGCGCGGCATGATCCGCCAGCACCAGTTCACCAAGGTCGAACTCGTCTCGATCACGACGCCCGAGCAGAGCGCCGAAGAACATGAGCGGATGCTCGCCTCCGCCGAAAAGGTTCTCCAGAAACTCGGCCTGCATTATCGCGTGATGACGCTCTGCACGGGCGACATGGGCTTTGCCTCCCAGAAAACTTACGACATCGAAGTCTGGCTGCCGGGCGAAAACACCTACCGCGAAATTTCGTCCTGCTCGAACTGCGGCGAGTTTCAGGCCCGGCGCATGAACGCGCGCTATCGCGCGAAAGACGCGAAAGGCCCGCGTTACGTCCATACGCTGAACGGCTCGGGCGTTGCGGTCGGCCGCGCATTGATTGCGGTCCTCGAAAATTACCAGAACGAGGACGGCTCCGTCACAATTCCGGAGGCGCTGAAGCCTTATATGGGCGGCCTCACCAAGATCACGAAAGCGAACTGATGTTCAATTTGGCACCACGTCCAATCCTCATGGTGAGGAGCGCTGCGAAGCAGCGCGTCTCGAACCATGAGGCTGCTCCATCCTTCGAGACGCGGGCTGCGCCCGCTCCTCAGGATGAGGCATATGTTCTGGTGGCTGCATGAGAATCCTCGTCACCAACGACGACGGTATCCACTCGCCCGGCCTCGACGCGCTGGAGCGCGTTGCCAGAACGCTCACGGACGACGTCTGGGTCGTGGCGCCGGAATTCGATCAGTCGGGCGTCTCGCACTCGCTGTCGCTCTCGGACCCGCTGCGCCTTCGCAAGGTCGATGACAAGCGCTTCGCCGTGAAAGGCACGCCGACCGACTGCGTGATCATGGGCGTTCGCCATGTGCTCGAAGACAAGCGCCCGGATCTCGTGCTCTCGGGCATCAACCGGGGCCAGAACCTCGCCGAAGACGTGATCTATTCCGGCACCGTCGCGGGCGCGATGGAAGGCACCATCCTCGGCATACAGGCGATTGCGCTGAGCCAGGCTTATGGCCCGAACACGCGCGACAAGCTCGGCTACGACACGGTCGAGGCGCTTGCGCCGGATCTATTGAAGAAGATCGTGGCCGAAGGCCTTCCGGTCGGCGTGCTGCTCAACATCAACTTTCCGGACTGCCCGGCGGACGAAGTGCAGGGCGTTGCGATCACGACGCAAGGCCGCCGCGACGCCGAGTTGCTGATGGTCGACAAGCGCCACGACGGCCGCGGTTTCCCGTATTACTGGATCGGATTCCAGCGCATCAAGCGCACCTTCTCGGACGGCAGCGATCTCTCGGCGATCGAGCGCAAGATGATCTCGGTGACGCCGCTCCGGATCGATCTCACCGACAGGCCCTTCATGACGAAACTCGCGGCCATGTTCGACGAGAGCGAACTGACGAACTAGGCCGGCAACGGAGCTTGCACGCGGATGGCCGACCGCAACCGGCGCGAAGAGGAATTCGAGCGCAGAAACGCCGAGGCGCGGATGGAGTTTCTGCTCTCCATGCGCCGCCGCGGCATCCGCGACGTGAAGGTGCTCCGCGCGCTCGAACAGGTGCCGCGCGAGATATTCGTCGAAGCCGAACACGCCGACCGCGCCTATGCCGATCAGGCGCTTCCGATCGACTGCGGCCAGACCATCAGCCAGCCTTTCGGGGACGCGACCATGACCGAGGCGCTCGACGTCGAACCGCAACACAAGGTTCTGGAGCTCGGCACTGGTTCGGGCTACCAGGCGGCGGTGCTCGGCATGCTCGCGAAGTCGGTCGTCACCATCGAGCGCTACCGCACGCTTGCCGATCTCGCCTCCGCGCGGCTTCGCGTGCTCGGCCTGAAGAACGTAACGGTTCGCGTCGGCGACGGCAGTTTCGGCGCACCCGACGAGGCGCCGTTCGACCGGATCATTGTGACCGCCGCCTGCGAAATCGTGCCGCCGGCTTTGCTCGATCAACTGGCGGAAGGCGGCCGGATGGTTGCCCCGGTAGGTCCGCTGACCGGCGTTCAGACGCTCCGCCTTTTCACGAAAACCGGCGGCAAGATCGAGTATTTCGATCTCATGTCTGTGCGCTTCGTGCCGCTGGTCGAAGGCAAGGCCGAAGCGCTCTAAGCGTACCCCCGAAAAGCGGGCACAGTTTTTCGGAAAAGGCCGTGCTTCCCCGGCAATGCCGTTAACCTTTGGGTTTGTCAGCGAAATTTCGCACGAGCGCCCATTTTCTTAAGTCCGCGTTTACCGGGCGGGGACTATTCGTCAGGCGTGTTGTTGCGTCCTGAGTGAGTAGTGATGCGTACCAATTTTATGCGCTTCCGGGGAGCGCTGCTCGCCCGTTATGCCGCCGTCGCCGCGCTTGGCGCATCTGCCGCTGCTTGCAGCATGGATGTGACGCGCTTCGACTCCAATCCATTCCATAACCGTCAGGACACGACGGCGTCGGTTCCGCAGCAGAATGCGCAACTGCCCGCCCAGGTGCCCGGCCATCAGCTGCCGCCGCGCTATCAGGTCGAAAGCCAGCCGCTCAACGGCCCGCAGACGCCCGCGGCAAGCAACTATCGTCCTAACACACTGCCGGCTACGCCCGCGCCGCAAGCGAAGCATAAGCAGCTGAACGCTCCGCGCTCGACCGCTGCCGTCAATGCGAACGAATGGGCGTGGGACGGCGGCCGTGCCGTGACCGTCCAGCAGGGCGAGACCGTTTACTCGCTCTCGCGCAAACACAACGTCCCGGCGGACGTGATCCTGCGCGCGAACAACCTGCAAAGCGCGAGCATGATCCAGCCGGGTCAGCGCCTCGTAATTCCGGTGCGTAAAGCGGCGAGTGTGCCTGCGCCTGTTGTGCAGAGCGCTCCGGGCAGCATGCACACGACGGTCTCCGGCGATACGATCTATTCGCTGTCGCGGAAGTACAACGTGACGCCGCAGGCGATCGCCAACGCAAACAACCTCACGCTTTCCACGCAACTGAAGATCGGTCAGCAGGTTCGTATTCCTGCGGGCGCTGCGCCGGTCGCGGCTACGCCGCCCGCGCAGACGAAAACGCAGCCGCAGAAGAACGTGCAAACCGTTCCGCAGACGCCGCCGCAGCAGTTCGTGCAGAACGAGAATGTTCCGGTGCCGGAGAATGTCGGCGTGGTTCGTCCGAACACGCCGCCTTCGGTCACCGAAGTGCAGCGCGCACCGAACGCCGCTCCGTCTTTCCATTGGCCGGTACGCGGCCGCATTTTGTCGGCCTATGGCCGCAAGCCTAACGGCCAGCAGAACGACGGCATCAACGTCTCGGTGCCCGAAGGCACCCCGATCCGCGCCTCGGAAGACGGCGTGGTTGCCTACGCCGGCAACGAGCTGAAGGGTTTCGGCAATCTCGTCCTGATCCGCCACGCCGATAACTGGGTGACGGCCTACGCGCACCTCGGCACGATCGACGTGAAGAAGGATCAGAAGGTAAAGCGCGGCGAGGTCATCGCCCGTGCCGGCCAGACCGGCGGTGTGACCGCACCGCAGCTCCATTTCGAGATCCGCAAGGGCTCGAACCCGGTCGATCCGGAAAAGCATCTTTCCGGAACCTGATCTCCTAGAAGCCGATGACGCGAACCGTACGCCCCTGCACTTTGCAGTAGGGCGTGCGCGCGTGTTGGTCGAGCCGGCATTCGCCAGCGGCAAGTTTGCGTGAGTTCTCGTTCTTGGACTGCGCGATCTCGCTGGATTTTGGGACCGCGGCGCTAATCGCGGAAACGATCGCCATAACTCCAAGCAGAATTGCCGCGCCTGCGCTCAAGGGCAGGGTTCGTGGGTAAAGCGAGAAATATTCTCTCATAGCGAACGGCCCGCTCATTCAGAAGTGCTTGAGCGTGTAACGCTGCCGCTGGAGCGGGGTTCCACGTTGCCGGGATAGTTCTCAACGAGAGTGGCGGTAGCGCGTGCTACTTCGCTTTTCCGTCACAGCCCTCGGCGGTCACCCGGCATTCGCCCTGCCGTTTTGCACCTGCCGTCGCTTCGCAACGGCTAAGCGCCTCGCGGCGGGCGTCGGCCAGAGACGTGGCAACGCCCCAACCTGCTCCGGGCGTACCGGCTTCAGGGTCCAGTGCGACTGCGGCGCATTGGTTTTCGAAAGAGCTGACGACCTTGCATAGCTTCCGGGTCGAAGCGGGAGCGCTTTCGACGGATTCGCATTCCCTAATGGCGGTCTGATCGGCTTCGGCTGCGGTCTTCTTATGATAGGAAATGCCCGCCGCATAACCGTCTTTGACAATATCTGCGGGCTCCGCGACCGCGAGTGCGCCGGCAGCGTGGACGGGCGATGCAGCCGCCACACAGAGAACGAGCGCGGCGGCAGCTTTGAAAAAACTATTCATTGGAATTTCCGGGAATGTTCTGCGGTGGACTCAGGCGCGAGGCTGGCAACAAGGCTAGCAAAAGGCCCGGCAGGCGGCGAGGTCAAAAGCGAATGGTTTTCATCCGGGATAGCTCGCTTTGTCTCATGGACGCATGCCGCGAATTAGACGATAGAGCGGCCCGGGTTGGGGGCTGCAATGAAGTTGAGCGTCGGTTTTGCGTTTGCATTTTTGCTGTCGGCTTGCGCGCAAGTGTCTTCCGACTTGCCTCCGCTCACGGCTTCGAATGAGCAGCGCTGCAAGGAATTTCAGCAGATCGCGAGCGACATGACGGCGACGGCCTATCGCCGGGCTGCGGCGGGCGAACAGTTGCGGGCCTTGCGCTGCACCGGACACCAGTAGCCGGCTCACGCAAAGTAAAACCCGGAGGCGAGGCGCGCTCCGGGTTTTTGCCGGGAGCCCGGGGGGGAAGGGCGCGTTCGGCAGGTCTATAAGTATCGAGCCGCCGGTATGTTCCCCTCAGGACAAAATTATTTGCATCTGGCTGTGCAGACGCCGGAACCCGGCGGGCGCGGCGGCGTTCTCGGCGCATGCGAGTTCCCGAATTTTTCCATGCAAGCGCGATCGACGCCGTGAACAAGGCGAACGATCCGACGCTCCCGCACGAGGTGCGTGTCGCATGGGCGCGGATCGCGAAGGTCTGGCAGGATGTCGCGCAGCAGTACGGGTCTGTAATCGCACGCAATGCGGCCGTTCGCTGTGACGAACGCGGCGATGCTTCGAAGGAGGCGCTGCACTGACGTTCTCGCCAGGCGGGACGTCCACATGCTGACGTAGCGGCAACATACGCACGCTTCGCGAAGATACGGGAAGCGGGCTATAGCTTTGCGCATCTTGGGGGCAAAGCATGGCTGCGCGCGTTTTCTACGGCTGGTGGATTGTTGCAGCCTGTCTCGTCATTGCTGTC
>CAZFPR010000013.1:7523-18309 GCA_964521045.1 uncultured Hyphomicrobiales bacterium | reverse complement strand
TTCGGCGTAGGCGTGTCGCTTTACGCAATTTCGCAGACCCGCGGCCTTTCCATCGGCTCCGTTTCAGCGGCCTTCACGGTATCCGCGATCCTGTCGGCAATCGTCTCCGTTTTCGTAGGCACGCTGATCGACCGTTACGGTCCACGTCTGGTGATGGCGGTCGGCGCGATCATGATGGCGGCCGGTATCGCACTGATCGGTCAGGTGCAGACGCTTTCGCACGTCTATGGAGCGTTCATCCTCTCAGGATTGGGCAACGCCTGCCTGTCAGTAACCGCGATCACCGCTGCGATTTCGCCCTGGTTCGAAAAGCATCAGGGCCGCGCGATGTCTTCCGCGATGCTCGGCGCTTCCGTCGGCGGCATGACATCGACCCCGATCCTGATTTTCGGCGTGGAGAAAATCGGCTTTCCCGCGACCCAGCTTTGGGGGGCGGCGGCATTGCTTGCCATCGTGCTGCCACTCGCGCTGTTCGTACTGAAGAAGAACCCAGCGGAGCTTGGGCTCCATCCCGACGGGGAAGCGCTGGGCGCAAAGGCGATTCAGACGCCGCCCCGCAGCTTCAGCCGCGCCGAAGCGATCAAGACCACGGGCTTCATCACGCTGGTATTCGCGTTCTCGCTCGGTCTCGGCGTGCAGGTGGGCTTTCTTACCCATCATGTGAACCTTTCCGTGCCGCTGCTAGGCGCGAGCGGCGCGGCGCTCATCGTGTCGATCACGGCGATTGCGGCCTTCCTTGGCCGGGTCGCGCTGGCGCGCTGGGCCGATCAGGTCGATCTGCGCGTCACGGCGGCGGCGGTGCTTTGCGTTGCCGCGATTTCTCTGGAGGTGATCGCCGCGGTACCGCTCGCCTTCGCGCTGATCGGTGCGAGCATCGTCTACGGTCTCACGACCGGAAACGTCACGACGCTGTCGCCCATTATCGTGCGCCGCGAATTCGGTGCCGCGGCCTTCGGCGCGATCAACGGTGTCGCTTGGATGGTCATCGGAATTGCCTGTGCGCTCGGGCCAGTGCTGTTCGGCTGGCTCTATGACTGGTTCGGCGGCTATTCCGTTGCGCTGCACATCGCAGCCGCTCTCGACCTGATCGCGGCGGTCGCCGTCTATGCGGGGCGGCCGAAACGGGCACTCTCATAAGTGAAATAACGAGTGATTTTCCGCGTCATTTTCCGGACGCAATTTTTTCAATACGCTTCCCGCTCGCATCTCCGGGAATCGTTTCCGGGGGGCGATGGAGGAATACCGAATGCGTACCATCATTCTCGCTCTCGCGCTGAGCTTTGCCGCGACGACCGCGCAGGCGCAGATGAGCTGTTCGAAGGAAGCGGACACCAAGAAGCTTTCCGGTGCGGCGAAGACCAGCTTCCTGAAGAAGTGCGAAACCGACGCACAGTCGGCTTGCGAAAAGAAGGCGGCCGACCAGAAGCTTTCCGGCGCCGCCAAGAACAGCTTCACGACCAAGTGCGTGAAGGACGCCGCGTAAGACCGGCTTTCGAGTTTTGCTGAGACGCCGGGCGGAAACGCCCGGCGTTTTTTTTACGAAACGCGCACCATGCGCTTGCCGCGGTTTTCGCCGTTGAGCAAACCGATCAGCGCCTTCGGCGTGTTCTCGATGCCTTCGAGGACGTCTTCCTGCACCTTGAGCTTGCCGGAGGCGACCCAGCCCTGAAGCTCGGCGACCGCCTTCATCGCCTGATCGTAGTAATCCATGACGATGAAGCCCTGCACCCGCAGGCGCTTCACCACGATCAGCCCCGGCACGCCGCGCGGGCCGCTGGCGGGTGCCGCGCCATCATAAGCCGAGACGGCGCCGCAACAGGCGATGCGCCCATGCAGCTTCATCTGTGAAAGACAGGCTTCGAAGATGTCGCCGCCGACATTGTCGAAATAGACGTCGATCCCGTCGGGGCAGGCCGCTTTGAGCGACTTGAATACCGGACCCGACTTGTAGTCGACCGCTTCATCGAACCCGAGTTCGGATTTGAGCCAGTCGCATTTCTCCTTGCCGCCGGCGATGCCGACCACGCGGCAGCCTTTGATCTTCGCGATCTGGCCGACCAGCGATCCGACTGATCCCGCGGCCGCCGATACGACGACGGTTTCGCCTTCCTTCGGCTTGCCCACGTCGAGCAGCCCGAAATAGGCGGTGAGGCCAGCCACACCATAGACGCTGAGCAAGTTCGTCATCGGCTTGATGTTCGGAACCTTCAGGAGCTTGCGGCCCGGAAGGGCCGCGTATTCCTGCCAGCCGGTATCGGCGAAGACGAGATCGCCTTTCGCGAACTTGGCGTCCTTGCTCTCGACGACTTCCGCGATCGCTCCGCCCGCCATGACGGAGCCAGCGCCGACCGCTTCGCGGTAGGTAGCGCCCTGCATCCATGCGCGGTTCGCGGCATCGAGCGAGATCAGGCGAACCTTGAGCAGAACCTCGCCGTCCTTGGGCGAAGGCATCGCGCCTTCCTGCATCCGGAAATGTTCAGGCCCGAGTTTTCCCTTGGGCGTTTCGGCGAGCAGGATCTGGCGGTTCATGTGTTAATTCCTCGTCATGCCCGGCCTCGTGCCGGGCATCCACGCCTCAACGGCTTCACATTCTGGAAGACGTGGATCACCGGGACAAGCCCGGTGATGACGTAGCCGCTGGGCGGCTACGTCAGCCTCACGCCCTTGCGTCCGGCGAGTTCCTGCACGAACTGCCACGCGACGCGGCCCGAACGCGAGCCGCGCGTGGTCGCCCATTCCAGCGCCTCGCGCCGGAGTTGCTCGGGCTCGACCGGGATTTTGAAATGGGAGACGTAGCCGTCGACCATCGCGAGGAACTCATCCTGCGAGCAGCGGTGAAACCCGAGCCACAGGCCGAAGCGGTCGGATAACGAAACCTTCTCCTCGACCGCTTCGCCCGGATTGATCGCGGTCGAGCGCTCGTTCTCGACCATTTCGCGCGCGAGCAGATGGCGGCGGTTGGAGGTCGCATAGAGAATGACGTTGTCCGGCCTGCCTTCGATGCCGCCTTCGAGCACCGCCTTTAGCGATTTGTACGAGGCGTCGTTGCCGTCGAAGGAGAGATCGTCGCAAAAAACGATGAAACGGTCCTTCGCGCCGCGCAGGAGGTTCATCAGTATGGGCAGCGTCTCGATATCTTCGCGGTGAATTTCGATCAGTTTTAGGTTCTTCGTCTGCGCGTTGATCGACGCATGCACCGCTTTGACGAGGGACGACTTGCCCATGCCGCGCGCCCCCCAGAGGAGCGCGTTGTTCGCGGGCAATCCCTTGGCGAAGCGTTCGGTATTCTCGACCAGCGTGTCGCGCATCCGGTCGATGCCCTTCAGCAGCATCATCTCGACGCGGTTCACCCGGGCGACCGGATCGAGCCGCTTCTGTGCGGCGTTCCAGATGAAGGCCTCGGCGGAGGCGAAATCCGGGGCCTCGGCGGCAGGCGGCGCCCAGCGGTCCACGGCCTTGGCGATGCGCGTCAGCGCTTCGGCAAGCATGCCCAGAATCGTGTCGGAGGAGGCGGGCCGGTTCATTGCGGTATCCTTGGCTGCTTGCGGCATAGCGCGGCGGCTTTGCCGCAGGCAAGACAAGCCCATGCATAGGCGTCAAAGGCCTGAATTGGCGGCATCAAAGGGCCTGATTCCGTTGCAATCCGGGCTTTCGCCAGTATAGTCCCCGCCGATTTGGCGGTTCTGCCTAAACTGCGCTGCCGCCCACCAAAAAGCCCCCGAGGAGACCATGTTTATTACCCCCGCTTATGCTCAAGGCGCGCCCGCTGGCGGCAGCGACATGCTGGTTTCGCTGCTCCCCTTCATCGCGATCTTCGTGATCATGTATTTCCTGATCCTGCGCCCGCAGCAGAAGCGGGTGAAGGCGCATACGGAAATGGTGAAGAACCTTCGCCGCGGCGACACCGTGATTACCAACGGCGGCGTGATCGGCAAGATTTCGAAAGTCATCGACGATCACGAAGTCGAAGTCGAAATCGCCGACGGCGTGAAAATCCGTCAGGTCAAGCAAATGGTGACCGAGGTTCGCGCCAAGGGCGAGCCGGTCAAGGAATAGCGGCAGGCCGCTCCTTCGTCCTTCGCGTTCGGGAATCTGAGCAATGCATTTTTCCACCTGGCGGGCATTTGCGATCATCGTGGCTGCCGCACTGATCTGCGCCATCGCGATTCCGAATGCGCTGCCGCAGGCGACCTTCGACGCACTTCCGAACGTGCTGAAGCGCAAGATGGTGCTCGGCCTCGACCTCCAGGGCGGCTCGCATCTGCTTCTGCAAGTAGACGCAGACTTCGTGCGCAAGGAAAAAGGCGAAAACCTTCGCGACGATGTGCGACGGGTGCTGCGCGAAACGAAGATCGGCTATACGAACCTCGCGCTTCAGGGCCAGACGGTTTCCGTTCGCATCCGCGACGAAAAGGACGTGCAGGAAGCGCTCCGCAAACTGCGCGAACTGTCCCAGCCGCTCACGGGCGTATTCTCCGGTTCGAACATCCAGGACCTCGAGATCACCGAGAACGGCGGTCTGATCCGCCTCGCCATTACGCCGGCCGGCATCACGCAACGCGTCGGGCAGTCGGTCGAGCAGTCGATCGAAATCGTCCGCAAGCGCGTCGACGAACTCGGCACCGTCGAGCCTTCGATCCAGCGGCAAGGCCTCGACCGCATTCTCGTTCAGGTGCCGGGTCTCGATAACCCGAAACGCCTGATCGATCTCATCGGCCAGACCGCCAAGCTGACATTCCGCATGGTCGATATGACGACTTCGGTGCAGCAGGCGCAGGCGCAACCGCCGGCGGATGCCGAGGTGCTACCCTCGAACGAGGGGCAGCCTTACGTCATCGAAAAGCGCATTGTCGTAGCCGGCGAAGATCTGATCGATGCGCAGCCCGGCACCGACCAGCGTACCGGCGAATGGGTCGTGAACTTCCGCTTCAACAGCGCGGGCTCGCGGCGCTTTGCGAACGCGACACGAGACAATGTCGGCAGGCCTTTTGCCATCGTTCTCGACAATAAAGTGATTTCCGCGCCGGTCATCCGCGAGCCGATCCTCGCCGGCGCCGGCCAGATTTCCGGAAACTTCACCGCGCAGACGGCGAACGATCTCGCGATCCTGCTGCGCGCCGGCGCGTTGCCGGCACCGCTCACGGTGATCGAGGAGCGGACGGTCGGCCCCGGTCTCGGCGCCGACTCCATTTCGGCAGGCATCAAGGCCGCATGGATCGGATCGGTTTTCGTCATCATATTCATGTTCGTGACCTACGGCCTGTTCGGCCTGTTCGCGAACATCGCGGTTGCGGTGAACGTCGGCATGATCCTCGGCATCCTCTCGATGCTCGGGGCAACGCTGACGCTGCCCGGTATCGCGGGCATCGTGCTCACAGTCGGCATCGCGGTCGACAGTAACGTGCTGATCTACGAGCGCATCCGCGAAGAGGTGAGGGCCGGGCGCTCGGCGCTCTCGGCCTTGAACGCCGGTTTCGACCGTGCGCTTGCAACCATTCTCGACTCGAACCTCACGACGTTTATCGCCGCCGCCGTGCTGTTCTATGTCGGCACCGGCCCCGTGCGCGGCTTCGCGGTCACGTTCGGTCTCGGCATTCTGACCACGCTGTTCACGGCTTTCACCTTCACCCGTCTTCTGGTCGCGCTCTGGTATCACTGGTGGCGCCCGAAGACGCTTCCGATCTGACGGAGCTGATCCTAGATGCGTATTCCGCTGCTTCGTCTCGTTCCGGACAACACCAATCTCGACTTCTTCCAGTTCCGCCGGTTCAGCTTTCCGGTGTCGGCGATCCTGTCTCTGCTCGCGGTGCTCGCTTATTTCCACTACGGCTTGAATCTCGGCATCGATTTCAAGGGCGGTACGCTGATCGAAGTGCAGAGCAAGACGCCGAAGGCGGATATCGCCGCGATGCGTACGACGCTCGAAAAGCTCCAGCTCGGCGAAATTCAGCTCCAGCAGTTCGGAGACAACGAAGTACTGATCCGCGTTGCGCAGCAGCCGGGTGGCGATCAGGCGCAGCAGGAAGTCGTCGCGAAAGTACGCGGCGCGCTTGGTGAAACCGTCGAATATCGGCGCGTCGAAGTGGTTGGCCCCCGCGTCTCGGCGGAATTGTTGGGCTACGGCATCATCGGTCTCGGGCTCGCGATCATAGGGATTCTGATTTACCTGTGGTTCCGCTTCGAGTGGCAATTCGCGCTCGGCGCGATGATCGCGAACATCCACGACATCGTGCTTACGATCGGCTTTATGGCCGTGACGCAGATCGATTTTGATCTGACTTCGGTTGCGGCCTTGCTCACCATTCTCGGCTATTCGCTGAACGATACGGTCGTCATCTACGACCGCGTTCGCGAACTGCTTCGTAAATACAAGCGCATGCCGATGGCGGAATTGCTGAACGCGGGCGTCAACCAGACGCTGTCGCGTTCGGTGATCACGCACTTGACTGTCACGCTCGCATTGATCGCGCTTCTGGTCTGGGGCGGCCGGGCGATCCACGGCTTCGCTGCGGTCATGACTTTCGGCGTGGTGCTGGTCGGTACCTATACGTCGATCTTCATCGCGGCTCCGATGCTGATGTATCTCGGCGTGGGTGCGCATCGCGAACGGGCTTCCGGCGACGGCGCAACCGAGCGCTCGTGAGCGTTTCGAAAAGCGACCCTCATTTTCCGGGCCGGGCGCCCATCGACGGCTACGGGCAGGGCGGCTTTCGCTTTGCCGGGATGTCGCATCGCGGCTCGCTCCTGATCGTGCCGAGCGGGATTTATGCCTGGCCGGTCACGGCACCCTCCGAAATCACGGATCAGTCGCTCGCTCTCGTTTTTGCGGAAGCGGAAGAGATCGATCTCCTGATGATCGGTTCCGGGCGCGATCCTGTTGCGATGCCGCCGGCGGTCAGAGATCGCTGCCGGGCGCTGGGTATCGCAGTCGATTTACAGCCGACCGGGGGCGCTGCGTCGAGCTACAATGTGCTGCTCGACGAAAATCGCCGCGTCGCCGCCGCGCTCATTGCGGTAAGTTGAGGGAATGAACGCCGACTACGACTATTGCCGGGCGCTGGTCTGCGAGCGCGACCGCGAACGCTATCTCTCTGCGCTCTATGCGCCTGCCGGCAAACGGTATCACCTGTTTGCACTCTACGCATTCGATCTGGAACTGGCCCATGTACCCGATGCGGTGCGCGAACCCATGGCGGGCGAGATCCGTTTCCAGTGGTGGAGGGAAGCGCTTGCGGGTGAACGTGCAGCCGAGGCGGCTGCGAACCCGGTCGCTGCGGCAACGCTCGATACCGTCGAACGATGCGCGTTGCCTGTACAATTGTTATCCGGTGTCGCCGACGCGCGTCAGTTCGATCTGCTTGGCGAGCCGATGAGCACGCTGGAACAGCTTCTCGCCTATCTGGACTCCACGTCTGGCGCGGTCATCGCTGCCGCATCGCGCGTGTTGGATGTGGAATCCGCCGCGAACGAGATTACGTTACACGCCGGCAGGGCACTCGGTTTGACGCGCATGCTTCGCGGAATCGCCAGGGATGTGTCGCGCGGCCGCGTGTTCGTTCCACTCGATCTGCTGGCGAAGCATGAAATTCATACGGCATCCGTCCTGTCAGGGGAGAATTCGCCGGGATTGAGGAAAGCGCTGAACGAACTGCAAGGGCTTATCCGCAACGAGATCGAAATTGCCGGTTCAGGCAAAGCGCCGCCGGCGATTCATCCGGTACTTCTTCCGCTCGCGCTGACCCCGGTCTATCTCGCGAAGATGCAGAAGGCTGATTACGACCCGTTCCGCACGGATGTCAGCGTTTCGGCCCTGCGCGTCCAGTTCGTACTCTGGCAGGCGGCGCGGGCAGGCGTCATCGCATAGCAAACGCAAAACAAAAAAATGCCCCGGCGGGAGGAACGCCGGGGCGGGTACGCGACTGCTTGTCTTCAGGTCTTAGCGGATGGCCGCTGCGGCGTGGCGGGCGATGCCCGGAATTTCGCTGCGGCTGATGTTGATGTCAGAGAGCGTGCGGTCGTCCAGGGACACGAGCTCGTTGTAGGTACGGCGGTAAGTCCGCCAGCGGCGCATCTGACGAAGCAGATATCCCCAAATCAGCATGTTCGGTCTCCTTCACGTCTGCGATCCCGTCGTGCCCTCGGCTGAAGCGGAATCGCTAATTTCTACGTGCAAGATACGCCCGATGGTGCAGCGCGGTAGTGGGAGGCGATCATCGCTGCAATGCGATAACTGCATGCCATCCTTACCGAATTACGAATTTTGCATGGCCGCTTTGCGGCTGCGACTGGTATCACTGCCTTTGCCGCGCTAGGCAGGCGGCGGCAGACGCCCCCGGAAGTGGTTCAAATGACAAAGCAAATCTTCGAAGTCGCCTACGGCGAAATTCCTATTGCCGGTACGGATCAGGTGTTTCCCGTGCGCCGCATCTACTGCATAGGACGCAACTACGCGGCGCATGCGCGCGAGATGGGCTCCGATCCGACGCGGGAGCCGCCCTTCTTCTTCCAGAAGCCGGGAGATGCCGTGCAGGTCGTGCTGCCGGGCGTCGTTGCCGAGCATCCCTATCCGCCGCTGACCAAGAATTACCATTACGAGGTCGAGCTGGTCGCGGCACTGGGCAAGGGTGGCCGCAACATTCCCATCGATAAGGCACTCGACTGCGTCTTCGGCTACGCGGTCGGCCTCGACATGACCCGCCGCGATCTCCAGTCGGAGATGAAGGACCAGAAGAAGCCTTGGGAAATCGGCAAGGCGTTCGAGAACAGCGCGCCGGTCGGGCCGATTCACCCGGTCGCAAAAACCGGACATCTTGCGAAAGGCGAAATCTCGCTTTCGGTGAACGGCACGGCGAAGCAGAAAGCAGACCTCTCGCAGATGATGTGGAGTGTCGCCGAGCAGATCGCGCGGCTTTCGCAGCTTTTTGAATTGAAAGCCGGCGACCTGATCATGTCGGGCACGCCCGAGAATGTCGGCCCGGTTATCGTCGGCGATACCATGGTCGCGAAGATCGAGGGACTGCCGGAGCTTTCGCTGAAAATCGTGAAGCCCGCGGCCTGACACTCAAAGCGTCGCAGCGAAAGCCTTCCCGTCCTTCAGGCCAAGTTCGTAGGCCTTGCCGAAGCCGTCCGCGTTCGTGATGTCGAACTGCGAGATCGGAATGGGCTCGGACGGCTGCACGTAAGTACGGCCGGGAACGTCCGGGATGGTCTTGTACCGGCGCGTGAGCAGCACGAGCGTCCTGCCGCCGGCCTGTTCGACCGGTTGGAGCGGCGCGACCGGGACGTTATCGACAAGGCCGCCATCGAATGCAGGGCCGACGCCGATCTTCGTTACCGGCATGAACGGCGGCACGCATCCGCTTGCGATGATGAGGTCGTGAAGTTCGGCTGCGCTTTTGAGGTCACTCACGCTCACGAATTCCTGCCTGATCCCGAGCTTGCGTCCGAAATTCGGATGGACCGGATGAAAGAGTTTCTTCTCGATCTGGTATGCGCCGATACCGAGGGCTGCTCCCAAGACGGGCGGCAATCCGCGCGGCAGGCGGGCAATCCCGATCCGGATATCGGCGATCGATTGCAGCCGCTTCAGCGCAGCATCGTCCAGCACGTCGCGCAGGAGGTCGAGGTACATTGCGCCGACGGGAAAAGCCGGCTTGCCCTGACGCCAGCCGCGGAAGTCGAAATTCCGCAGATGTGGCCCGCAAGCGGAGATCACGATCTCCCGCACCCGCGGGCCGACCCCGAGAAGGGAATAGGAAAGTGCGAACGACCCCGCACTCACCGCAGTCATCAGCGGCGCTTTGAGATCGTGCTTATCGCGTACGGCTTCGAAGAAGCCGCCCTGCCAATAGCAGCGGTTGCCGCCCCCTGCGAATGCAATCGCGTCGTACATCTGCTCTTCCTACAATGATGCCGGCACATTGCGGAAGACATGACGTAGCGGAAAGAGCGCTATCAAAGCGGTCAAGCGTGGTTATCCTGCTGGCGGCCAAACCTGCGCGCATACTATTATGCGCGTTACGGAGCGGCGAAGATTACGGGATAAGCCGGGGCTTGAAGTCGAAGCCGCCAAGCAGCGAGTTGCTCAATGGTGCCCTACAGAACGCATGAATCCACCGGCAGTAGAGAGATCATTGCCGGCGACGGCATAAAGCTTTTCGTTCGGGAATGGCGTGCACAGTCCCGCAGCGGAACGCCGAAGCAGGCGCTCCTCGTTCACGGGCTTGGCGAGCACAGCGGCCGCTACGGGCACGTCGCGAAGGTATTCAACGATCTCGGCTATGATGTGTGGGCGCACGATCATCGCGGGTTCGGGAAGTCGGAAGGCGCGCGCGCGAGAATTCCAGACCGGAACAGCCTGATCGAGGACACCAGGCTTGTTTTCGAAACGCTGCGGGCTGGCGGCGCGGACAAGCCGCCATTGCTTCTCGGCCACAGCATGGGTGGCGCGCTCGTGGCGCGGGCGGTTACGGGAGGATGGATTGCGCCGAGCGCGCTTGTTTTGTCATCGCCGGGACTGAAGTCTTACATCAGCGCGCCGATGCGCGCGCTCACGCGCACGCTCGAGATGGCTGCACCCAATCTTGCCGTGCCGCACGGCCTGCCGTTGCACACAATCTCGCACGATCCGGAGGTTCTCGCGGAGGCGGCAACCGACCCGTTGAACCATGCACTGATTACACCGCGGATGACCATGTTCATTCTGGAGGCCGGCGAGGCGGCGATCCGGGACGCAGGCAAGCTCCGTATTCCGGTATTGGTGCAGGCCGCAGGCGCTGACAGGCTG
>CAZFPR010000013.1:4591-7513 GCA_964521045.1 uncultured Hyphomicrobiales bacterium | reverse complement strand
AACAACGAGAGCGAGCCGGATCGTGCGCGCGTGCTGGCCGACCTGAGCACATGGGTACGCGGGCTCGCCTAGCCGCCCGCCACTTGCGGGAGCGAATTCGCCGCCTATATAGCCAGTCAACTCCCACACAATCTGGTGTCGCCATGTTCGCGAACTATGACTCGCCGGATCATCATCTGGCGAAACGCAGCGGCCTGACCGCCGAGCTGCGTACCCTCCTGTTCGATACCCCCAAAGCCGAGTGGGGCAGCCACAACAACTATTGGCGCGGTGCCGATATGTGGCAGGCCATCCACCGCTCGCTCCTGCACGAGTCCGGGCTCTTCGTGACCGGGCTCGAGGAACTGATCGACATGCCGAAGGGCGAGATGGAATCCGCGCTGCTCCTGAGCAATCTGCGGCAGCTCGGGGGACATCTGGTCGGGCATGCGCACGTGCACCACCACGTCGAGGACGATCACTACTTCCCGCGCTTCAAGCAGGTGTTTCCGCAACTCGGGCAGCCGATCGATCTGCTCGACTCCGACCATCGCGTGCTCGAAGAGACGCTGGACGCGGTCGAGAACCATGTCCGCGCGTTTCAGGCGGAAACGGCGGACAAGGATCGCATCGCTTCGGTGCTCGCCGACGCGCGGAAGCTCGATCACATCCTCAACCGGCATCTGGAGGACGAGGAAGACATCGTCATCCCGGCGCTCTTGAAGGGATTGTAAGTATGGTTGAGCCTCATGGTGAGGAGCGATGCGAAGCATCGCGTCTCGAACCATGGGGTCTCATCCTTCGAGACGCGCTCGCTGCGCTCGCGCTCCTCAGGATGAGGTGCCAAAGCTGTCGCGCACCTGCGCGGCGATCTCGTAGGAGCGTTTGCGCGCGCCGTGATCGTAGATCTGTGCTGCGAGCATGATCTCGTCCGCGCCGGTCATCGCGATAAAGTTCTTCAATTTCTCGCGCACGGTTTTCGGCGAGCCGACGACGGCGTATTGCAGGGCGTGCTCGACGCCGGCCTTCTCGGCGGGCGACCAGTAGTCCTCGAGCGAAGCGGGCGGTTGCAGCAGACCCGGCGAGCCGCGCCGCAGGTTCACGAACTGCCGCTGCTGGGAGGTGAACAGCATCAGCGCTTCGTCGTCGCTATCTGCCGCGAACATGCCGATGCACGGCATGAAATAAGGCTTCTCCAGAAACTGGGAGGGGCGGAAATTCTTCCGGTACAGCTCGATCGCCGTCATCAGGTAATCCGGCGCGAAGTGCGAGGCGAAAGCGTAAGGCAGGCCGAGGAGTGCCGCGAGCTGCGCGCCGTATGCGCTGGAGCCCAAGATCCATAACGGCACGTTCAGCCCCGTGCCGGGAAAAGCATGCACGCGCTGCCCGGGCTGCGGCGCCATGAAATAATGCGCAAGCTCCACGACATCGTCGGGGAAAGTATCTTCGTCGGTCTTGTTGCGCCGGAGAGCGCGCATGGTGAGCTGATCCGTGCCCGGCGCGCGGCCCAAGCCGAGATCGATGCGGCCGGGATAAAGCGAAGCGAGCGTGCCGAACTGCTCGGCGATCACGAGCGGCGAATGGTTCGGCAGCATCACGCCGCCGGCGCCGACGCGGATGGTCTTCGTGCCGCCCGCAATATGCCCGATCACGACGGAGGTCGCGGCACTCGCGATCCCCGGCATGTTGTGATGTTCCGCGAGCCAGTAGCGCTTGTAGCCCAGCGTTTCCGCGTGCTGCGCGAGGTCGCGGGAATTTGCGAACGCATCGGCGGCGGTGCCGCCTTCAATCACGGGCGCGAGGTCAAGAACGGAGAAGGGGATTGGCATGACGGACTTCTCTATTGCGCCAGCAGGTCATGATACTCGGGATGCTCGCGGATGAAGCCTGCAAAATATCCGCAACGCGGGATGACTTTCAGCCCTTCCTTGCGGATGTGATCGAGCACCGCGCGCGAGAGCTTCCCGCCGATGCCTCTCCCGCGAATGGCCGCAGGGACTTCAGTATATGTGACGGTTACGACACCGGGGCCCATGCGGTAATCGGCGGTCGCGGTCGCGCCTTCGACGTCGAGCTCGTAGCGGTTCGCGGTTTTGTTGTCGCGGAATTCACTCATGGGCCGAATGTCGGGATTATCCCGCGCGATGCAAGGGCCGGGCGGTATGGCAGCATTGCGCGGCTATGCCAGCAGATCCTGATATTCGGCGTTCTTCTCGATATAGGCCTTGATGAAGGGGCAGAGCGGCACGACTTTCAGCCCGCGCGCGCGGACCTGATCGAGCGCGCCTTTGGCGAGCTGCGAGCCGATGCCGCGGCCACCGAGTTCCTTCGGGACTTCGGTGTGCGTGAACGTGATGACGCCGGGCTTCAGCCGATAGGCCGCGAGGGCAGTAAAGCCTTCGACGATCATTTCGAACTGGTGCTTTTCGGGATTGTCGCGGACTTCGTTCATTGCTTTTCCTTGCTGAGGCGCGCGCCTTCGGTCTCGCGCTCTACTGAGCCGAGTTATAGCAACTTTCGCCGCCCAAGCGCGCTTGGGGTTTACCCCATTCGCGCCAACCCGAAAGCAAGGGCGGCGGGGACGCCGGGGATTTCGCCGATCCCAGCGGCCGCCTGCACAAAAGGAAAAGTGCAGACGAGGTAGTCACCGCGAGGTCGGTTCAAAGCCCGGCATCCCGCACGCAGTGGGTTACAGCTTTCCTTCGCATGATCCCCGGAGGACGTACCAAGCTATCCTCCGCTGGCGGACCTTCTCGGTTTCGCCGTTTGCGCGTTGGCACGCGCTCGCACGAAACCGCCAAGTAAGGCCCTGTGACGAGCGGCAGGCTCGCCGGAACCAAGCGACTTCAGCTGCTGTGTAACGCGCTTGGGTTTACCCATTCGCGTCCAACAAAGGACGCTTGGGGCTTGCCCCATTCGCGCATAACAAGGTGCGTTACGCCT
>CAZFPR010000013.1:4346-4570 GCA_964521045.1 uncultured Hyphomicrobiales bacterium | reverse complement strand
GCACACAGCCACCGCTCCCGGCCCGCGACATCGAACACGCCGCGCGACGCGCCCCTTTATTCGGGCCAGGACGTCTAGGAATATAGTCCGCATATGCGGTAGATTTATGGCGTGAGGCAAAAAACTTAATTGTCATTCCGGACGCGCGGAACGCGCGATCCGGAATCCAGGGCTACATGGAAAGCCTCACTAGTGACTTCGGATTCCGAGTTCGCGCCTTACGG
>CAZFPR010000013.1:0-4295 GCA_964521045.1 uncultured Hyphomicrobiales bacterium | reverse complement strand
ATCAAAAAAGAAGGGGCGGGGATAAGTTTTTCGGATGGCGACTGCAACCTGTTGGGCGGTCGACAAAAACTGAAGAGGCAAAAAAGTTTATATCCTCGTAGATGTAATCCATTACCACGCGTTGATGTAATCCACTTTGAGAGTCTAACTTTAGCTTTCAAATGAGATCGCGGGGGCAAATGATACGAATACTCATTGGGGCGCTAGTCATAATCACGACCACTGTAATACCGTTTGGTGCTGTCGCGCAGACTCTTCCATGTCCATGGACTCCGCAAAATAGCACTCACAAAAAAAGCGATGAGCTTCTGGCAATCATAGAAAGAATACCTCCTGGAACGTCTTGGCATAAGCTGTCCGCCCAAGACAGAGCACGCCTACAACAAATCGCGAACGCACGATTGAATCAGTTTCGTGCTGAGTGGAATGAAGCCAGCCTAGTCGCAAAGTTGAACATCTTAGAGTCGTGTCCAACGCCAGCAATGCTTCAGGCAATTAACGACTATTACCGTAAGTCGTACCCAGGCGATTTCGGAGTGGGGTTCGACGTGAATGCGGAAGAATACAAGAGAATTCGTGGCGCCCTATTACGAAATTATCTTGGTTCGATAGCCTATCTGCGCGGTTCTGCGATGTATTCGGACAAGCCGCTGCCAGATCGCGACTGGGACGGCGTAAGCAGATACTCTGAAATAAGTTTGCTGCCTGATACTGAGGTCCTTAAAGCGATTCGAGAGTTTCACAAGCCAATTATTCGTGCCTTACAAAATGAGTTGGCAAACGAGGCAGACGAGAAAAGAAAGACCGTACTTAATTCTCTTCTGTATGACGCCAGGGCGCGCGCGGTGGATGGCGGCCTATTGGGTGCAAGTTACTCGCAATTTATGTGCAGGATGAACGACGCGCATTACAAAATCTACAAAGCGTATGAGAAAGAAAAGACAAGGCCACCACTATTTAACAGCGACAATGATGTTCTAGTTGAGGCCAATAGCCTTTATTTAAACAACGCACTCCTTCGTTGGGTTGACATTGGAACTTACCAGGCGACACAAAAATACGAACTCTGCGCAGCTACAGTCGTAGACGATGCGATCGCTGGCAACGTAGGCAAAGGAATTACACTATTTCATAAGTGGTGGAGCGAACGCCTTGCGAGCGAGCCCTCGATTACCAAGAAGTGCACGATTTACTCTGCTAGCGAAAGAAACGAAATGTGGGAAGCTTTTAGCAGCGCATCGAAATTCAATAACCTCAACGATGTAAAAATTGAAAGGTTCTCGTCCTTAGTTGAACAATTTAAGGAGAGAAAAGTCCCACTCTATCGTCGGTACGTGGAAGAAGCGCTAAAAGGACTCTTCCCTGATGACTCTGTATTGACGGTATCGCAACGCAAGTTTGTTCTTGATGCAGTTCATGCAGACACCGCCTTTGGCACGTTCTTTATTCGGATCCCTTCGCTCTTGGATAGAGCGCAGAATGCGAACAACGGTGTTGCCGCCACGTCATGGAAACAAGCAGTGGCTCAACACATTATGTTTATTGGGGGCGAGAATCCTCAAAATGCTGTTCGAGTGGAAGACGAAATAGCAATTCGGAAATTGTATAGCGACATCAAAACATGGCTAAGCCGACGATATCAGGGATATCCAATCAACGTTGGTCGTGCTTTGGAGACTGCTCGGCTTGAGGTCGCCTACACGAACAATGCAGTGGTTAATGGCGACAAGATGTTAATGACGATCGGGATTAAAACTTCTCGTAGTCTCATCGAGCATATCAGCACAATTATTCATGAGTTTCGTCACGTTGTCTGGCGAGCGATGAAGCGCGATAACCAAGGTATCTTGCCAGTTGTAGAGGACGAGGGTCCAGTTATTGAGGGCTCTGGCGCAGCTGTGGAGGAGTTGCTGGTCGCTGATTTTATGAAAGATTACGTTCTAAATGATGTCGCTCGCGCGCTATACGCTCTGCAATACGCGATAAAAGAAGCAAGATTTGCTGGAACTACCGACGCAACGCTTCAAACGCTTTTTCGAAAGTCATGCGACGGTGACTCAGAGCCAAATACAATCGAATTCACAAAACGAATTGCGATCGGTTATGGCCTCACAGGTATCTTGGCCGAGAATGCGTCAGTCCGATCGCATGTCGGTACGCAGTATTTTCAGTATTTGTGGAATGGGGAATCGGTGCTGGATGACATCGAGTTTCTGCAAATGAAAATTGATCCGACCAGACAGCGTCGCGTCGATCCGTTCGTGTTATTCGCATGTCGTCTTAATAATCCAAGGCGCGATGAAAAATATGTCTCAGACCTAAAGCATTGTATGAAAGTGTAACTACTCCGCCGCCCGGACCTTCGGCCGTTTCGCGCGCAATGCTTTGTCGCGCTCCAGCACCGGCTTCAAAAACTGCCCGGTATAAGAACGCTTTTCTTTCACGATTTCTTCCGGCGTGCCGGTCGCGACGATCTCGCCGCCGCCGTCGCCGCCTTCGGGGCCGAGGTCGATGATGTAGTCGGCGGTCTTAATCACTTCGAGATTGTGCTCGATCACCGCAACCGTGTTGCCGCTGTCGACCAGTTCATGCAGCACCTCGAGAAGCTTCGCGACGTCGTGGAAGTGGAGGCCCGTGGTCGGCTCGTCGAGAATATAAAGCGTGCGGCCCGTGGCGCGCTTCGACAATTCTTTCGCGAGCTTCACGCGCTGCGCTTCGCCGCCCGATAGCGTCGTCGCCTGCTGGCCGACCTTGATGTAGTTGAGGCCGACGCGCGCGAGCGTCTCGAGCTTCTCGCGCACGCTCGGCACCGCCTGAAACAGGTCGTGCGCTTCCTCGACCGTCATGTCGAGCACATCCGCGATCGATTTCCCCTTGAACAAGACATCGAGCGTTTCGCGGTTGTAGCGCTTGCCCTTGCATTCCTCGCAGGTGACGTAGACGTCGGGCAAAAAGTGCATCTCGATCTTAATGACGCCGTCGCCCTGGCACGCTTCGCAGCGGCCGCCTTTGACGTTGAACGAGAAGCGGCCCGGCCCGTAGCCGCGCGCTTTGGCTTCGGACAGGCCCGCGAACCAGTCGCGGATCGGCGTGAAGGCGCCGGTATTGGTCGCAGGGTTCGAGCGCGGCGTGCGGCCGATCGGCGATTGATCGATGTCGATGATCTTGTCGATGTGCTCGACGCCTTCGATGGCTTTATGCGGCGCCGGATGCTCCGACGAATTGTTGATCCGGCGCGACAGCGTCTTGTAGAGCGTGTCGATCAGGAGCGTGGACTTGCCGCCGCCGGAAACCCCGGTGACGCAGGTGAAAAGGCCGAGCGGGATTTCTGCGGTGACGTTCTTGAGATTGTTGCCGGTCGCGCCGACGACTTTCAGCGAGCGGCGCTCCGGCTTGCGGCGCTCCAGCGGCGTTTCCACGTTGAGTTCGCCGGAGAGATATTTGCCGGTGATGCTCGAAGGCTCGCCAATGATGTCATCGTAGGTGCCGCGCGCGACGATCTCGCCGCCATGCACGCCTGCGCCGGGGCCGACGTCGATCAGATAGTCCGCGGTCTTGATCGCGTCTTCATCGTGCTCGACCACGATCACGGTGTTGCCGATGTCGCGGAGGCGGCGAAGGGTGTCAAGCAGCCGCGCGTTGTCGCGCTGGTGCAGGCCGATGCTCGGCTCGTCGAGGACGTACAAGACGCCCGTGAGGCCGGAACCGATCTGCGAGGCGAGGCGAATGCGCTGGCTCTCGCCGCCGGACAACGTGCCGGAGGCGCGCGACAGCGTCAGATAATCGAGGCCGACGTCGAGCAGGAACGAAAGCCGCTCGCGGATTTCTTTCAAGATGCGGACGGCGATATCGTTCTGCTTCTTGTTGAGCTTCGAAGGCAGCGCGTCGAACCACTCCTGCGCTGCGCGAACCGAAAGCTCGGTGACTTCGCTGATGTGTTTCTTGTGGATTTTGACTGCGAGCGCTTCGGGCTTGAGGCGGTTGCCGTGGCAGGCCTTGCACGGCACGGTCGAGAAGAAGCGCTCGATGTCTTCGCGCGCCCAGTCGCTGTCGGTTTCGCGGTAACGGCGCTCCAGATTGTTCACGACGCCTTCGAAGGGTTTCCTCGTCTCGAAGGTGCGCGCGCCGTCGTCATAGGTGAACTTCACCTCGTCTTCGCCGGAGCCGTAAAGCACGATGTCGCGGATTTTCTTCGGCAGTTCTTTCCAGGCGACCTGCTGCGAGAATTTGTACTTGCGGCCGAGCGCTTCCAGCGTCTGCGTATAATAAGGCGACGACGAGCGCGACCACGGCGC
>CAZFPR010000012.1:13864-41266 GCA_964521045.1 uncultured Hyphomicrobiales bacterium | reverse complement strand
AAAACGCGCGTGTCGCCACCGTGTCGCCAGTTCAGAGAGCAAGCTGACTGAGGCGATCCCTCTCAAGAGAAACGTCGGCGTCAATTTCCGGCCCCCGCCCTTCATTCGGAAGGGGACCCAACGCGATATGCGCGCGTAAGCATTCGCCGATCCTCGGAATTTCGTCGGACTAGCGCGCGTGCGCGTAGCGTTTGGGAAAGTCAGGCCGTCCTTATCGTTGCAACGCGCTCGCGGGGACTGGCAACCCCGCTCGCGGTCAACCCATTGCACGTCTCGTCACTGTATGGCTTGGCAATGAAGAGGTGCTTCTTTGCCGAGTGCTTTCTTCGATGTTGTTCGGTGTCGCTGCTCTATTGAAGATAGGTCAGCGACATGCGCGGTCACCGCTAGGCGACAAAAGCTGTTACGAGAGTAAGTGCCTTCTTGATCACGCATTCTCGACGCGGCGCGAAGCGCGAACATCATCTGTTACGGTAACACCGCTAGGCGACACCGACTGTTACGAGGGCTTCTTAGCCCTTACGAGCATCCTCTGCTTTTCGCCTTCGCCGTTTTGGTCCCACACATCCGCTTTGCCGCAACGCTGGAGGCGCTTGATCGAGCGATGCACGAGCGGCCGCATCGAGGCGGGCGCAACAGTGGCGAAGGTGGCGTCAGAGGTCATGATTTCGATCAACGCGGTCGCGGGCGTCCAGTCGCCATTGAGTCGCCGCAGGATGGCTAGCTCGCGGCGCCCCAGCGTATAGTTTTTGTTGTCGGCAGAAGCTTCTTGGATCATTGGCTGACGTTTTCTCCGTTGGCGGTCGCGGTCGCGCGCAAGCTTCCGTTCGCGGTGGATAGCTTGCACCTCCTGGCGGGACTTATCGGTGCAAAACATGCTGCCAATTCTGAGTCTGTCTCGCTCTGCAAAAGTTAAATCAACTCGAATACCGGCTTCGTCAGCGTCCGTACTTGGCGGGTTCACGCAAACGCGATCCCAAACGCGATCAAACTCGCCTTCCGCGAGCCAAGGCGCGTAATTTGAGGCAAAGTTGCGAGCGAGGCCGCTGTGGCTATTATCGTTACGGGCGAAGTGCTCAATCGCGAGTATCAAAAAGTCGCGACCCGCTTCTGTATTCGGAAGCCCTTCCACTCCATGCCGATCTCGAATGAGCCGCTTTAGCTCCGAAAGCCGAATGTGGCCTACGGATAATTCCGTTCGAGATTCTCGCGTTCGTGCCGCGATCGTGTCGTACCGATTCGCGACATCACGAAGCTTAGCTTCCACTTGCTTTTTTGACGGCCGCTTGTTCGGACTTTTCCGGCGTCTGCCGCGCCCGTTGCGTCCGGTCGGTGGCTTCTTTGCCATCTGAGGGGGTCAGCCAAATCTGAATTGAGCGTTCTCCCTCAGAGGGCGTCGGTCAGGCGGTGGGGCAAACGCGCACTCGCGTCGGTGGTATTCGCGGCTGTGCGCTCGGCAAGCCATGCGTCCAGGTCGGCGCGCGCGTAAACGATCTTGCGACCGAGTTTCTTGAAGCGGGGACCACCCCCAACGCAACGGAGCTTAGCGAGGGTCGATTTCGACAGCCGAAGATATGCAGCCGCTTCGGCAGGCGTCAGCAGTTCGGAAGGATCGCGGGTCATTCTGGTCACCTCTGATATGCGCCAGGATCGCTAGGCGCTTCGGTGGCAACCTCCCGCAATCGGTTCGGACAAAAGAGGTAGGGGTCTGTCCGAAGGTGGTGGGCTACTTTTTCTCCTCCGGCACTTTGAACCCCAGCTTCCGCAAGTCTGGTTCGGACATCAAATGCGCAGGTTCCGAGTAGTACATAATTCGCGAAGCGCCCCATTCCAGAATCTTCGTTTGATTCAAATCCGGCTCGTTAAGCAACTTTGTCACGAGCGCGTTGAGTGCCTCGATCTCTTCACTGGTTTCTTCGCCTTCGCGTATGGTGTCTTTTAGGCGCTCCTCCTTTTTGCGAAGGGCTTCGGCGCTAAGGTTCTTGAGTGACGGAAGTTTCCGCAAGCGAGTAGCAACCAGCTCTGCGGCTTCCCCAGCGCCGCAGCCAAATCGATTGCGCAAAACTCTCATGCACGCGATCGCTAATAGCCAAATAAAAGTTTGAGCAGGAGCCAGTTTTGGGCGAAATGGCAGCGCAGTTCTTATGGTCTGCGCGTACTCCATTATTGGATGATCGCCACCGCAAACGAGCGCTTCGATTAAGTCGTACGCCTCTGTTGCGCCGCAAGCTTTCGCCTCTTCGGCCGACATGACTTGATTGGCGACGCTCGCGACGTGCCGAAGGTATCCCAAACCCAACGCCAGCTTGCGGGCGTTGATCGATGGCTCTTCGTCGCCAGGATCGCCCCAAGTCTCCGGGTTCGATGTAAGGAGACGGTGGACTTCACTCGCCAACGCCTGACGCTCTTCACTGTCGGACCTGTTCACCATCGCCGGACCCCTCGTGTCGCGCTAGAGCGACCCCTACTGGGATGCCGGATAACACCACCGAAAATGGCCAGCAATTGTGGAATATCGCCATCCACGCCAGCATGGCCCTGCGCGCGGGGCGGCTTTCCCGTAATGATGAGACAAAGTGATTTGGGGGAGGGGCTGCGGTGGCAAGCCTGCGGGAACTCTTAGAAGACTATCGTACTGTCGCTAAGTCTGAGCGAGAGAAGGGCGCCTATTTCGAGCGCCTCGCGCGAGTTTGGTTGGAGAACGCTCCGACTCAGGCGGGTCAATTCAGTCGAGTGCTGAGTTACGCAGACTGGGCGAAGGAATTCGGGAAAGACGGACGGGATGTCGGCATAGACCTATGCGCGCAACTCGCCGACAATCCGGAATTGTGGTGCGCAATTCAGTGTAAGTTTTATGGCTTTGGCTATCGTATTCGGCGCGAAGATATTGATAGCTTTTTCACGGCATCGGGTAAGAAGCCATTTGTTCGTCGCATAATCATCGACACAACCGACGTTCGTTGGAGTGAGCACGCTGAGTCGGCATTAGAAGATCAGAATCCTCCTGTATCGAGAATCGGGCTCGGCCAGCTTGAAGAAAGCGGAATTGATTGGGCGACCTTTGTAAGTAAAGGCAAGGTTCAGCGACAGCCAAAGAAAACTGCTCTCAAGCACCAGAACGAAGCGATCGATGCAGTGCTCGCCGGTTTGCAGGATGCGGATCGCGGCAAGCTCATCATGGCTTGCGGAACAGGCAAGACTTTCACCGCTCTCAAGATTGTCGAGAAATTTGCGAAGGCTGGTGGAAGAGTTCTTTATCTGGTGCCGTCGCTCGCGCTTATGTCGCAAACGGTGCGAGAGTGGTCTATCGATGCCGATATCAAACTTCGTTCCTTTGCGGTTTGCTCTGATAGCCAAGTCGGTAAAAATAACGCGAGCGACGACGATCTCGCAGACCTGAATGTGCATGACTTGGAGGTTCCTGCGACCACCAAAGCAGGTCCTCTAACCCTAAAAGCAAAAGAGCACACCAAAGATCGACTTACAGTGTTCTTTTCGACCTATCAGTCGATCCAGGTCATTTCAGAGGCGCAGAAATCTTACGGCCTGCCGCAGTTCGATATGATCGTTTGTGACGAAGCCCACCGAACTACTGGTGTCACGCTGTCTGGCGCAGACGAAAGCCACTTCGTCAAAGTGCACGACGCTGACTACATAAAGGCGCGCAAGCGCCTGTACATGACGGCTACGCCACGCATCTATATGGACGCAACCAAGAGCAAGGCGAAGGAAGCCGATGCTGAGCTTTGCTCTATGGACGACGAGGCGCTGTATGGCCGTGAACTGCACCGCTTAGGCTTTGGCGAGGCCATCAGCAGGGAGCTCCTCGCTGACTACAAAGTCATGGTGTTGGCAGTTGATGAAAAATTTGTCAGCAAGACTTTTCAACAAGAACTCGCTGCGGCCAGTAAGGCTAAGGGTAAAACCTATGACGACTATTTCACTGACCTGGTGAAAATCACTGGTTGTTGGAACGGGCTCGGAAAGCGTATGGCCCAGGGCGACGCGGAACTACTCGCAGCGGACACGGCTCCTATGCGTCGTGCAGTAGCTTTTAGCCGGAGCATCGCAGCGAGCAAGCAGCTCAAGAATTTGTTCGCGGGCATTGTAGACAAATATATCGAGCAATCGCCCGAGGATCAGCGGGGAGCGCTGCTGCGTTGTGAGGTCAATCATGTTGACGGCACGATGAACGCGATTGAGCGCGGCAGTCTGTTGGGCTGGCTAAAAACAAATGTGACCACCGCGCCTGATCAAGAGAGTACAAATGTTTGTCGCATCCTAACCAATGCCCGTTGTCTTTCTGAGGGGGTGGATGTGCCGTCGCTGGACGCGGTGCTTTTTCTCAATCCGCGTAATTCTGTTGTGGACGTTGTGCAGGCGGTGGGTCGCGTGATGCGCCGCGCGCCCGGCAAGAAGTACGGCTACATCATTCTACCAATCGGTATTCCGGCGGACATTTCGCCCGAAGAAGCGTTGAAGGACAACGAGAAATACAAAGTCATTTGGCAGACTTTGCAGGCGCTGCGCTCACACGACGAGCGCATCGAAGCTGCAATCAACCAGATTGACCTCACGGGTAAGAAGCCCGCGAACATCAGTATTATCGGGGTTACAGGTGGAGCGGGCAATGACGAGGAACCTAAGTCAGAGCGCGAGAAACAGGACCGTGGCGCGCAGTTCAGTTTGGATTTCCCGAACCTTGATGAATGGCGTGACGCGATCTTCGCCCGCATCGTCATCAAGGTCGGTGACCGCCGCTATTGGGAGAGTTGGGCGAAGGAAGTTGCAGGGATCGCCGCCACTCAAATTACGCTTATCGAAAGTCTGCTAGAGGCAGACGGAAAAGCTGGCGGCAAGGCCCGTGCCGCCTTCGAAAAATTCCTTACTGGCCTGCGCAGCAACCTTAATCCGGCGGTAAGCGAAGGCGATGCGATCGAAATGCTCGCCCAGCATCTCATCACTCAGCCAGTGTTTGATGCGCTGTTTAAGGACTACGAGTTCACGCAGAAGAATCCTGTTTCAAAGTCGATGCAGCTGATGCTGGACGTACTGCGCGACAGCGGTTTGGCGAAAGAACCCGCAGCATTGCAAAAGTTCTACGATAGTGTGCGGCAGAAGGCAGGCATCGACATCGAAGGGTTGGAGCCCTTAAAGGCCGCCGAGGCGCGTCAGCGCATTGTCATCGAGCTTTATGACAAGTTCTTCCGGACTGCCTTCCGCAAGATGTCCGATCGCTTGGGCATCGTTTATACGCCAGTCGAGCTAGTGGACTTCATTCTCAAAAGCGCGGACTACGCTCTGAAACAGGAGTTTGGTGTCGGCTTAACCGACAAGAACGTACACGTGCTCGATCCTTTCACTGGTACGGGCACGTTCATCGTGCGTCTGCTGCAAGGGGGTCTCATCAACCCCGAAGACCTGGAACGAAAGTTCACGCAGGAACTACACGCCAACGAAATTGTGCTGCTGGCCTATTACATCGCGGCGGTGAACATCGAATACGCCTATCACCTAATTCGTGCGCAGACTGGAGCGAAGGAAGAGGTGTATCAGCCTTTCGAGGGCATTGTGCTAACCGACACATTTCAGCTCACCGAAGGGAAAGGTGCGTTGGAAGAAGCGATGTTTCCCGACAACAATAAGCGTGCCCGCAAACAAAAGGCGGTGGATATTCGTGTAATCGTCGGCAATCCTCCGTACTCAACTGGACAAGATAGTGAGAACGACAACAACCAGAAAGTTAAGTATCCGAATTTAGATGGGCGCATCCGAACGACTTATGCCGCGCAGTCGAGCGCAACGCTGGTTCAAAGTCTCTATGACAGCTACATACGCGCCATCCGTTGGGCAAGCGATCGCATCAAAGATAAAGGCATCGTTTGTTTTGTCACTAACGGTGGGTTCATCGACGGAAATGCAGCGGATGGTCTACGCAAAACGCTGCTATCTGAGTTCAGTCGAATCTACGTATTCAATCTTCGAGGAAACCAGCGTACTTCGGGAGAGCTGTCTCGGAAGGAAGGGGGTAAGGTCTTCGGCTCTGGCAGTCGCGCTACAGTCGCCGTTACCTTGCTCGTTAAGGACTCCGCGAAACCTGGCGACGGAAGCGTTTATTACTATGATGTAGGCGATTATTTAAGCCGTGAGGAGAAGCTGAAAATCGTTAGCGACTTCGGCGGTGTGCATAGTGTTCCGTGGCGCAGCGTCACACCCAACGAGCATGGCGATTGGATTAATGTGCGCGACCCCGCCTTCGCGAGGTTTATGGTCTTAGGCGATAAAGACGATGACAGGTCGTTGCGAGTTTTTGCGACGTATTCAAACGGTGTGAAAACTAACCGTGACGCTTGGATTTACAGTTTCTCGCACAAGCGATTAGCCGACAATTTAGGTAGGATGATTGATTTCTACAATTCACAACGTTCAATTTATGCCAAGGCTGTTAAGCGCGCGCCGGATGAGCCGCCTGTTGTTGACGATGTTATTGATAGAGACCCAAAGAAGATTAGTTAGACAGACAACATCAAGGAGGATGTGCGCAAAAATAGGGAACACAAACTCAAAAGCGAGAATATCGTTGTGGGCTTGTACAGGCCGTACACAAAGGAACGGATGTACTTCAATCGAACATTCAATCACCGCGTTTATCGGATGCCCAGCCTGTTTCCGAATGATCGAGCATCCAATATAGTTATTTCAGCTACGGGGATTGGTGCGACTAAACCGTTTTCTGCGCTTGTTGCGAACACTGTCACTGACTTAGAAATGATTTCCAAGGGGCAATGCTTTCCCCTTTATTACTACGATGAAACACCTCGCGATGACTTGCTCAGCAAAGCAGGAGCAGAGCCCTACGTCCGCCGCGACGCTATCACAGACGCTGCTCTCGCCGCCTTCCGCAAGACTTACGCCGACGACAGCATCACGAAGGAAGACCTTTTCTATTATGTCTATGGATTGCTGCACTCACCCGAATACAAGACTCGTTTCGAGGCCGATCTAAAAAAGCAGTTGCCGCGTATTCCATTTGCCAGGGATTTCCGCGCTTTCAGTAATGCAGGTTGCGAACTTGCTCGCTGGCACTTGAACTACGAAACCGTAGAGCCATTTCCGCTGTCTCAAGCCGGTGAATTACCGCTAGGGGAGGCGGCATCATACCGGGTCCATAAAATGGCATGGGCGCGCAAGCGCGTGGACGGCAAGCTGACTGATGACAAGACCACGCTGATCTACAACAGCCGCATCGCGTTGAACGGCATTCCGTCGGAAGCGCTGGAATATGTCGTAAACGGAAAATCTGCACTCGAATGGGTGATTGAGCGCTATCAAGTGACGACTGAAAAGGACAGCGGCATCATCAACGATCCGAACGACTGGGCCGCTGAGCACGATGATCCTGCCTATATTTTCAATCTTGTTAAACGAGTAGTGCGCGTCAGCGTCGAGACAATGAAAATTGTGAAAAGCCTACCGTCGCTAAATGAGAAGGCGTAAATCAGCATAGTGAGTCATGTGTGCAGCGGCCTTGTTTCTGCGCGCCGACCCCTGTGTGCAACGTCCTAATTTGGTCTTACGAACGACCAGCCGGTGCCGTGACATGCTGCGCAACTCATGCCGGAGGATTGCTTTCCGGTGCCTTTACATGATCCACAATGAGCCCAATCGTGACTGCCAACGGCGCTCTGGTAAACGCCATTGCAGCGCTTTCCATCGGGCTTCCTGCCGCAGCGCTGGTTGATCCTCTTTGCTTGATAACTTGAATCGCCGCATATCGTGCAGACTGCAACAGGCGGAAGTTCAGTCGCCATATTCGCCTCCTCCTAGTTTGCAAGCGATGCCGGTGCGCTTCATTGTTCCTTGCTTTCAGCCCAGTTCATAAAATCAACGAGCATCGGGTTAGCTCTCAAATCCGACGCTTGTTGAGGTTTATCAAGACACAGACCTACAATCGTTCGCACGCGCGACAATGCAACGTAGACCTGTCCAGCCTCAAAGGCCCCGCTACCGAGATCAATCCTGACATCATCGAGCGTCAGCCCTTGCGCTTTGTGAATCGTGATCGCCCAGGCGGGTAGCAGCGGCAATTGCTTGTACGAACCAATGATTTCGTTATCGATCCGCGAGTCCGCCGTATTCCAGGCTTGGCGAATCTTCATCCAAGATGCTGGCTCTACCAAATACTCTTCACCGCTCCTGTCGAATTTCACATACACAAAGCCTTGCTCGATGCGTGACACCGTTCCGAGCGAACCGTTGATCCATCTGCGCTGCGCGTCGTTCTTGACCGTCATCACGCGCGCCCCAACGCGCAGAGCCAGGTTTTCGGGCACCGGCAATCGATCTTTGTCGATTTCAAGCTTGCCCGCGATTGTTCCCTGAAACTCCGCGATGTTGCCCGACAAATAAGCAAGCCCTTGGGCGTTGTAGCGATCGGCTGCGGCCCTCGTTGGTGTGAGCAATAGCGGTGTAACGTCGCTCCGATGAGGGCGGTGGCATCGCTCATTAAGAACACTCGCGACTTCCTCGGAGTCTTCTCCCATACGAACGCGTGCCAATAGGTCGATAAACTCTTTTTCCTCCTGCCGGTGAACCTCATCCAGCGAAACCACCGCGACATCTTCTTCTTGAAGCGAGTGTGCACTGAAAGCGAACTGCGATTTGTAGCCCAGTGCATTGAGCAGAGGACGGTGCTCTTCATCGACTACGGGCGGCAATTGCAGGAAGTCGCCTACCATGACGATCTGAACGCCACCGAAAGGGGCGCTCGTCTTTCTGATTTCCTTTAGCCTCGCGTCGATTGCGTCGAGCAAGTCTGCGCGAACCATTGAAATCTCATCGATGACGAGCCGCTTCATCCGCTGATACAGCGTTCCGAAGCGTCGGCCCTCCGGTAAGTTCTTGCGGTCAAGAAGAACACTCGGAAAATGGAAGAAGGAATGAATGGTTTGCGCGCCTGCATTCATCGCAGCAACGCCAGTTGGCGCGACCACCGCTTGAAATTCTCCACCAGGTCGATTGCGGAGGTATTGAATTAGGGTCGTTTTTCCAGTCCCGGCTCGACCAGTGACAAGGATGATCGGCGCCTTGGCATCTATCGCCGCAAGCGCTTCCTTTACGCCTGGAGAGTTCTCATAGGTTTTGTCGCGAACGAAAGGCGCCCGCCGCTCGACTTGCACAGGCTGGCTAGGCAGCTTTGAATTGAATTTTCCGAATGATTTCATTGGGGCAATAAATGAGTTGTCGGCTGTGCCTTGCGGATAAGACACTAATGAAGTCGCATGTTATTCCTGAACTTCTCTACAAGCCAATGTACGGCGCGAAGCATCACGTTCTGAGCGTTCATCCTGGTTTGGATTACATTCGCGAACTGAAAAAGGGCTTGCGAGAGAAATTGCTCTGTGGCGACTGCGAGCGTTTGCTTAGCAAGTACGAGAGTTATTTTTCTCAATGTTGGTACGGGGAGAAGGGGCTCGCCGACTCTATACCACTTGGTACTGACGCAGTTCTGAAAGAAGGATTGAATTATTCGCTGTTTAAGCTTTTTCATCTCTCGATCATTTGGCGAGCCAGCGTCTCCTCACTTTCCGAGTTCAGTGGTACCTCGCTCGGCCCGCATGAAGAAAAGCTGCGTTTGATGCTCTTACGCGGGGAACCTGGAGCGGAGTCTGAGTACACAATATCGGGATCGATTATCCTCCGATCAAATCAGCGAGAGGTTCATAAGGGCTTTATCGCAATTCCGCAGCGCATGAGGATTCTCGGTAAATGGCACTATGCGGCCGCATATGCTGGGTGCTTCTGGATGTGCTCGGTTGGGCGCAGTTCCACACTCGCTGAGCGTGGGCTTCGAGAGAGCGGAGCTCTCCAATTGCTTCTATTCGATCAGCGCCTTAGTCCGGGAATAAACGACATGCTCGCGCGCACTCAGTTGCGTTCATAAAAATCGCTCTAAGCTCGCAGGCTCATAATCGACTTTTGCGGTCAGCGCCTTCCAGGTCTCATTGTTCACTAGCGTTGACCTGATTACAGAAAGTTTTGAGCATCCATCAATTGAATTCAAAAGCTTCTTGATAGGATCAACTAAAGGCTCCGCAAGCCAAGGGCTCAAAGTAACGCCTTGTATCCAGTCTAGTTTGATAGAATAACTTTGATGTTCTAGCGCTTTCTTCTGATCGACGAACACAACTCTGTATTCATGTTCGTCTTTATAGGGATAGCGCTTCAAGAAAGGCAGTTCGTCCACCTTGATTTCTTTCAGAGAAGTAAGGTCTTTAATCTGCTTATAATTTACAGAACGATGTTTGACTTTGGCGCTATCTGCGGCAAAGGCCGATAGAAGCTCTTTCTTCTTGAATCGGATTCTTACTCCATCAGAGCCGTGCGAAAAAACGTTCCAGTGGTGATACGTCTCGTGCTGTTCCGAAAAGCAAAGAGCAAGCACAGTTTGCGCGTGCTTAAGTCGTTTGTACTCAGACATAAAATATGCATCGTTCCTATCGTCCCACGTAGCGGGATTGAGAAGGGTAATGTTTTTATTGCTTAGAATATGTATTAGCGACGCAAGATTTGTATGCCTGCAAAAATTTTTCAACGTATCCCTCCAGCTTTCTTTAGACCGACGCTCGGGTTTGTGCGCGTGGAAGTCATCATTGCCTGAATCGCGGCAGCCGTGCTGTTTGCGGCCTTCCGCAGCGGATTATCCGCGAGGTGGCTATACCGTGCGGTCGTAGCCGGTTGCGTGTGACCCAAAAGCTTCCCGATCATAGGCAGTGATAGTCCAGCAGCCGCGCCGACGCTGGCATAAGAGTGCCGAAGATCGTGCAGTCGGGTGTTCTCTAGTTTCGCGTGACGGCGAATCGCTCGCCAAGGCCGATTGAGATCAAACCTTGGTGCATCTTCGCAGTCCTTTCCGGGGAAAATAAACTCGCTGCTACGTTTTAGGTCGGAAAGAATTGCGAGGGCAGGCGGGGATAGCAGGATGGCGCGGCGTCCCGTCTTGCCGTTTACGGTCAACATTCCGCGCTGCTCGTCGAGGTCCTGCCACCGAGCACTCAATATCTCGCCCTTGCGCGCGCCAGTAAGCACGAGCAGTCGGATCGCCGCTGCCGCGAGCGGGTCAATCTTGGATTTGCGGTCCTGCTTTGGAACGTGTTTGGTTTTCTTGGAGGGGTCGATTTCCCATGGGACGCCGATGGTTTCCGCTTCGCGAATAGCATCGCCTAATTGGCCTAGCTCGACCTCTGACAAAAAGCGCTCGCGCTTTCTCTCTTTGAAAGGCTGAATTCCTCTGGCAGGATTCAAACCTTGCTCAACAATGCCGGTACGCGCGGCATAGCGGATGACCGAGCCGACAAACTCCACGGATCGGTTCGCCGTAGCCGTCTTCTGCTTCTCACCAATCTTCTGGTGCATTCGTGAGAGATCGGCCTGCGTTACCCTGTCGATCGCGGTGCTGCCGATTGCAGGGCCGACATGGCGCTTCAATAGCGATCGATAGTTCTTGATCGTTCGCGGGCGCAGGCGAGCTTCTTGAGGGCTGTTTTCAGCAACTCTATCTGCCTCGTCTAAATAGCTTTCCGCCACCGTCTGAAATGACGGGGTGTTCCGCTTCTTATGGCGTTCTGCTGCTGGATCGCCACCGAGCTGAACCCGCGCCAGTAGTGACTTCGCCTCTAGACGGGCTTCCTCCGCCGTTAGGATGGCCGCAGAGCCGAAAAAGAAGCGCCGCTTGTTCTTGCTTCCCACTGGCCGGTATTCGACGAACCAGGAGCGCTTATTCCGCGAAACGCGAATTCCAAAACCGGAAATGTCCGCATCATAGGCGATGATAGGTTTTGCTTCGACCGCAATACTGTCGATTGATCGCTTTGAAATACGAATGACTGGCATGATGAAGCTCCGTCGAGTTCCGTGTCGCCAGCATGTCGCCACGCATACGGAATTGTCCAGAACCTGGAGCGATCTTGAGCAATCAAATTTTCAATGAAATCAGCGCGTTGGAATGCTCGAACATCCCCGTCAATCTCCAGAAATGTTCTGCGATCTTACTCATAACCTGAAGGTCGCAGGTTCAAATCCTGCCCCCGCAACCAAAGACAAACGCAAAAAAAGCCCGCCGTGATGGCGGGTTTTTTGTTGGGCTGATGCCCCGGCTATTTCATGTAGCGCTGTTCCAGTTCGCGCCTGCGCGCAACGTTTTTATCGATCAGGCACAGGAGCCGCTCGTCGAACGAACCGATGCGGCCGCCGCCGGGCGCTACCGGAGGTTTGGAGCTTTCGAAAGGCGCGACCGCCTGACACTCGTGATTGCGGAAGCGGACGAAGAGGATCTGCGCTTCTTCCAGCGAACTCTTCCAGCGGCTTTTCTGCGGCGACGCGAGATCGGCGCGCATTTCGATGAAGCCCATGATCCGCTCGACCAGCGTCTCCAGCTCGCGGTTGGAATCGAGCATCGCTTTTTCGAGGCATAGAAAATAGGGCCGGCCTGCGAGCTTGCTCGTATCGCAGGCTTCGAGCGACGGGCGCTTGGGTTGCGCGAGCGCGAGCGAGGTTCCGAGCAGCAGAAGGAAGACGGAAAAACGCGCGCGCATTCTTGCCGGTTACGCCGCCTTGCGGCTCACGAGGAACTCGCCCATTCGGCCGATGGCTTTCAGGATATTCTCGGTCGAGTTTGCGTAAGACAGACGCACGTAGCCTTCGCCCAGGATTCCGAAGTCGGGACCGCCGATGATCGCGACACCGGATTCTTCCAGCAGCGATGATGCGAGCTTCTTCGCTTTCCAGCCGGTGTTCTTGATATTGGGGAAAGCATAGAACGCGCCCTTCGGCGTCGCGCACGAAATTCCCGGAAGCTTGTTCAGTTCGTTCACGACGATTTTTCTGCGCCTGTCGAATTCGGCGACCATGTGATGCACGGCATCCTGCGGGCCGGTGAGCGCTGCGAGTGCCGCGAATTGCGACGGCGCGTTCACACAGGACCAGGCGTTCACGGCTAACTTGCGGATATTTTCGTAAAGCGGCTGCGGCCACACCGAATACCCCATGCGCCAGCCGGTCATCGCATAGGTCTTCGACCAGCCGTTGAGCAGAATCAGACGGTCGCGGATCGACGGATAGGTCAGCAGGCAGACGTGCTTCTCGCCGTCATAGACCATCTGGTCGTAGATCTCGTCGGACATGATCGCGACGTTCGGATGCTTTTCCATGCCGGCGACGAATTTATCGACTTCGGATTTCGGCGTGACGCCGCCGGTCGGGTTGGCCGGAGAATTGATGATGACGAGCCGCGTCTTCGGCGTGATCAGCGAGAGCGCTTCATCCGCGGAGAAGGCGAAGCCATTCTCTTCGCGCACCGGAATCGGAATCGGGGTGGCGCCCGTGAATTCGATCATCGAGCGGTAGATCGGAAATCCCGGATCGGGATAGAGAATGTCCGCGCCCGGCTCGCCGAACATCAGGATTGCCGCGAACATCGTGATCTTGCCGCCGGGGACGACCGTGACGAGCCCCGGAGAAACCTCGACGCCGAAGCGTTTGTGAAGGTCCGCCGCAATCGCCTCGCGCAAGGGCGCGATGCCGGTTGCAGGCGTGTAACCGTGTTGGCCGTCGCGCAAAGCCTTGATCGCGGCCTCGACGATGTGCGGCGGCGTCGGGAAATCCGGCTGGCCAATGCCGAGGCTCACGATGTCGCGGCCCTGTGCCGCAAGGTCGGCGGCGCGGGCGAGCACGGCGAAGGCGTTTTCTTCCCCGATGCGGCTGAAGCCCGAAATCGTCTGCAACATAGTGTTTCCTTGGCGTTTCCCGGTTTCTTGGCCGGTAATTGAGCCTATTTCCCACGTAGTTTCAAACCGCTAGGGGCTGCCCTGCGCGGACGCCATTGCGGGGCGAGCCTCGCCCATGCGAAATTCTCCGCCATTATGGGCATATGGTTGGAACTGGCCGTTGTTGTGGGCCTGATCGTCCTCAACGGTCTTTTCGCTATGGCGGAAATGGCGATCGTCTCGTCCCGCCGCATTCGTCTCCAGCAAATGGCGGAGAGCGGCAGCCGGGGTGCCGCGCGGGCGCTCGCGCTTTCGGAAAATCCGAGCCGCTTTCTTTCCGGCGTGCAGGTCGGCATCACGCTGATCGGTATTCTCTCCGGCGCATTCGGCGGGGCGACCCTCGGTGCCCGGCTTGGCGAAGTGCTGAACCAGTATCCGGTGCTCGATCCTTATGGCGACGAGATCGCCTTCGGCGCGGTCGTGGTCGCCATTACTTATGTGTCGCTCATCATCGGCGAACTGGTGCCGAAGCGCATCGCGTTGAATACGCCGGAAACGATCGCATCCACGCTCGCCGGACCCTTGCAGATCGTCGTGATGATTGCGCGGCCGATGGTGTGGCTCCTTGAAATCACCACGGCCGCGGTGCTTACGCTTCTGCGCGTAAAGACCGACAAGCGCAGCGGCGTGACGGAAGAAGAAGTGAAGCTTGCGATTGCCGAAGGAACCGAGTCGGGTGTGATCGACGAAGTCGAAGAGGAAATGATCCACGGCGTGCTCGCGCTCGCCGACCGCTCGGTCGAAGCGGTGCTGACGCCGCGCACGGACGTCTACTGGATCGATCTGAACGACGAGCCGGATCGGATCGCCCGGGAAATCGCGGACTGTCCTTACTCGCGTATCGTGGTCGCGCGCGGCGGTGATATCGGCCGCCCCATCGGGATCGTGCAGAAGAAGGATCTCCTCACCGGCCTGCTCGCAGGCAAGCCGTTGCGGATCGAGGAGCATCTCATCCAGCCGCTGTTCGTGCCGGAGACGTTGCCCGTGCTGCGGCTTCTCGAAATGTTCCGCAGCGCGAATGTGCATATCGCGCTCGTCGTCGACGAATACGGCGACTTCACCGGTGTAGTCACCCTGCATGATGTCCTCGAAGGCATCGCCGGCGACATCACGCAAGGCGACGAGGGCGAGGCGAAGGAAATCGTAAAACGCGCCGACGGATCGTGGCTCGTGGACGGCCGTGCGTCTATCGACGAGTTAAAGGAAGAACTCGGCATCGAGGAGACGCCGGAGGATTACCATACGGCCGCCGGTCTCGCGCTGGAAAAGCTCGCGCGCATTCCGGTCGAGGGCGACAGCTTCGTCGTCGGCGACTGGCGTGTCGAGGTGATCGACATGGACGGCAAGCGTATCGACAAACTGATCTTCAATCCTTTGGAGCCGGTGAAGGCTGCCGAATAAGGTTCAAGCGAGGAAACGATGAAGAATAACGGAGCGAAGCCCGCCCGCCGCCTGCGTTCGCAGGCATGGTTCGACGATCCGACCAATCCGGACGTGACGTCCGGCTATCTCGAACGCTATCTGAATTTCGGCTTCACGCGCGAGGAACTGCAATCCGGAAAGCCGATCATCGGGATCGCGCAGACCGGTTCCGATCTGTCGCCGTGCAATCGGCATCATCTCGAACTCGCGCATCGCGTGCGCGAGGGCATCCGCTCGGCCGGCGGCATCTGCTTCGAGTTTCCGGTGCATCCGATTCAGGAAACCGGCAAGCGCCCGACCGCAGCGCTCGACCGGAATCTCGCTTATCTCGGCCTCGTCGAGGTGCTTTACGGCTATCCCATCGACGGCGTGGTGCTGACCACGGGCTGCGACAAGACCACCCCGGCCTGCATCATGGCTGCGGCGACCGTGAACATTCCGGCGATCGTGCTCTCCGGCGGGCCGATGCTGAACTGCGGGTAAAAGAGCGAGCGCACCGGCTCCGGCAAGATCAAGTGGATGGCGCGCGAACACTACGCCACCAAAGCAATCGACTACGAAGGCTACATGGAGCTTGTCGCTTCATCCGCGCCTTCCGCCGGTCACTGCAACACCATGGGCACAGCTTCGACCATGAACGGTCTCGCCGAAGCGCTCGGCATGTCGTTGCCGGGGTGTGCTGCGATCCCCGCGACCTATCGCGAGCGCGGGCAGATCGCGTATGAGACCGGCAAGCGCATCGTGGAGATGGTCGAAGAAAATCTCCGGCCTTCCGACATCCTCACGCGCGAGGCGTTCGAGAACGCGATCGTCGTGAACTCCGCGATCGGCGGCTCGACCAACGCGCCGGTGCATCTGAACGCGATTGCGCGCCACATCGGGGTCTCGCTCGATGTCGAGGACTGGCAGAAGCTCGGCCACAAGATTCCGCTCATTGTGAACATGATGCCGGCCGGGAAATATCTCGGCGAAGAGTTCCATCGCGCGGGCGGCATTCCGGCCGTGATCTTCGAACTGATGAAACAGAAGAAGATTCACGAGGGCGCGAAGACTGTGAACGGAAGGCCCATCGGCGACAATTGCCGCGGCCGCGAGGTCGTGGATCGCGACGTGATCTGGTCTTACGACAAGCCGATGCGCCAGGACGCGGGCTTCATCGTGATGAAGGGCAATCTGTTCGACAGCGCGATCATGAAGACTTCCGTGATCTCGAAGGAGTTCCGCGACCGCTACCTTTCCGACCCAAAGGATCCGGAGGCGTTCGAAGGGCGCGCCATCGTGTTCGATGGGCCGGAAGACTATCACAAGCGGATCAACGATCCCGCGCTCAACATCGACGAACACTGCATGCTGTTCATGCGCGGCGTCGGCGCCATCGGCTATCCGGGTGCGGCGGAAGTCGTGAACATGACTGCGCCCGCGTCGCTCCTTAATCGCGGCGTGAAGTCGCTCCCCTGCATCGGCGACGGGCGCCAGTCGGGTACGTCCGGTTCGCCGTCGATCCTGAACGCTTCGCCGGAAGCGGCGGCGGGCGGCGGTCTTGCGATCCTCATGACCGGCGACCGCGTTCGCATCGATCTCAGGAAAGGCGAGGCGAATATCCTGATCGACGAGAAGGAGCTTGCCGCGCGCCGCGCGAAGCTCGCTGCCGATGGCGGCTACAAGTATCCGGCTAGCCAGACGCCGTGGCAGGAAATCCAGCGGCAGATGGTCGATCAGCTTTCCGAAGGCATGGTGCTGAAGCCCGCGATCAAGTTTCAGAACGTCGCCGAGAAAATGGGAATCCCGCGGGAGAATCACTGAATGCCTACAATTTCCGAGAAGCGCGCTACCTTTCATGCGCTGCATAAGAGCGGCTGCTTCGTCATTCCGAATCCATGGGATGTGCCGAGCGCACGCTGGCTACAGGCGATGGGCTTCAAGGCGCTCGCTTCCACCAGCGCTGGCTTCGCGTGGTCGAAGGGTGTCGCGGACAACGGCGTCACGCGCGACATGCTGCTCGAGCATCTTGCTGAACTCGTCGCGAACACGGATGTTCCGATCAATGCCGACTTCGAAGGCGGCTTTGCGCACGATCCGGCGGGCGTTGCCGAAAGCGTTTCGCTCGCCTGCGATACCGGAGTTTCTGGGCTCTCGATCGAGGATTCGGCTAAACAAAAAGACAAAGCGGTTTACGACTTCGACGACGCGGTCGCGCGGATCAAGGCTGCGCGCGCCGCCATCGACAAGAAGGGCGGCGATACGCTCTTGGTCGGACGCGCCGAAGGCTTCATCGCAGGCAAGCCCGATCTCGACGATGTGATCGCACGCCTGAAAGCCTATTCGAATGCAGGCGCGGATTGTCTGTTTGCGCCGGGTCTTTCGAAGCCGGAGCAGATAAAGGCTGTCGTCGATGCTGTCGCGCCGAAGCCGTTCAACCTGCTTATCGGCACCCCGATCGGCCTGACCGTGAAAGACGCCGAAGCGCTTGGCGTGCGGCGGATTTCCGTCGGCGGCGCGCTGTCGCGCGGTATCTGGGGAGCGTTCCTGCGCATGACGAAGCAGATCGTGGAAGAAGGCCGCTTCGATGCGCTCGGCGAAGGCGCGCCGGGCATGGAGATCAACAAGTTCTTCTATAAGGATTCGAAAGCGCGGAGCGGCGCGTGAGCCAGCCTGTCGGCGATCCGGTCGATGCGCGTCCGGCGCAGAAGCCCGGGCCGGTCACGTTGCAGGGCCGCTATGGGCGCCTGGAAAAGCTGAATGCCGCGAAGCACTCCGCCGCGCTTTGGGAAGCGCTGCGCGGCCACGACGAGGTCTGGGCCTATCTCTTTCACGGTCCCTACTCCGAGCGGAAAGATTTCGATGCCTATGTCGAGATGTTCGCGACACGCGAGGATCCTTATGCCTATGCGATCCTCGACGCGAACGAGAGGCCGGCCGGTTTCGCTACGCTGATGGAAATACGCCCGGCCAATCGCGTGATCGAAGTCGGCAATATTCTATACTCTCCGCATTTGCAGCGGACGCCACTTGCGACCGAAGTGCAGTATTTGCTCGCGCACTACGCATTCGAGGAACTCGGCAATCGCCGCTACGAATGGAAGTGCAATGCGCTGAACGCGCCGTCGCGGCGCGCGGCGGAACGCTTCGGCTTCACCTTCGAAGGCATCTTCCGCCAGCACATGATCGTGAAGGGCAGAAACCGCGATACCGCGTGGTTCGCCATGATGGATCACGAGTGGCCGTCGCGGAAAGCCGCGTTCGAAGCCTGGCTTGCGCCTGCGAATTTCGACGCGGGCGGCAAACAGAAAAAGAAGCTGGAAGCGTTTCGCGATTAATTGCGGCCCACGACCGGCCACTTTTCGATTGCGCCCGATTTCTTCACGACGTGCAAGACGCTGAATAGGTTGATGGTCGGATCGCAGTGCGTGACGCTCATCAGGATACGGTCGCCGAGCGCGGGTGCCTTGCTGCCTTCCGGCAACACGAGCACGCCGTGCTCGTCTCCGGCAAACTGAAATCTCGTTCCTTCGGGAGCGCCGACAATCATGTGCGGCGCGGGGCCGTTTACGGCAAGCGATTTTGTTCCGGCATCGACCGTTACCTGCCCCGGCACGTTCGCGGAGGTCACCGTCGTCAGCATGAAGAGCGAGCATTCGAACGGAAGGCTCTTGCCGCCGCTGCCCCGAATGCGCGCGTAATCCGCATCCATGAAAACATAGGAGCCCGCCTGAATTTCTGTGAAGGGCTGATGCACAAGATCGATTTCATGCGTGCCGGTGCCGCCGCCGCTCACGATGGGCACATCGAAGCCGTTCTCGCGCAGAGCCGCGATGTGTTCGCCAAGCAGCGCAGATACGCGCGCGGCTTCGCGGGTCCGCTCGGAGAAATCCGGAATGTGCTGCACATGTCCCGCGTAGCCTTGCAGCCCGTAGAACTTGAACCGCTTGTCGCCCGCAATACGCTTCGCAATCGCGATTGTGTCTTTGACGCTCGAAACGCCCGTTCGCTTTTGACCGACATCGACATCGACGGCGACACCAAACGGCCTTGCATCCGAGGGCAGCTTTCCGGCAAGCATTTCTATCTGGCTCGGATGATCGACGGCGATCATGATTGGCGTTTGCTTCGCGATACCGATCAGGGTTTCGGCTTTCGCTGCGTCCTGCATGGCGGCGGTCAGCAGGAGTCCGCCGATGCCGGCATCCGCCATCGCCTGCAACTCCGGAATGGTTGCGCAGCAGATGCCGATGGCGCCCGCCTCGATCTGCTTTTTTGCGATGACAACAGACTTGTGGGTCTTCGCGTGCGGACGGAGCGATCGTCCCGCCCGCCGCACGAACTCCGCCATCGCCGCGATGTTGCGGTCGAGTGCTTCCTCTTCGATCACGAGGGCCGGGGTCGGGACATCCCGCAGTGCGCGGAACAGGTGGTGTTTTTCAGCGTTATTCATTGCGTGTGCCTTGCCGGCGATTTGCCTTGCCATTTCTCCCGTGCAGGATAGCGCCTCAATCCAAGACGGCGAAATCTCATGAGCGACAGTCTCCACGTACTTATTACCGGGGCCGCGGGAATGATCGGCCGGAAGCTGCTCGCGCGTCTCGTGAAGGAGCCGCGCCTCGGCGGCGTTCCGGTCGAGCACATGACGCTCCTCGATGTGGTGGAGCCGCAAGTGCCGAAGAACGCTCCGTTCGAAGTTTCTTCGCGCACGGGCGACCTATCGCTGCCCGGCGAGGCGTCGGCTGCGGTCGCCGATACGCCCGGCTGCATTTTCCATCTTGCCGGCGTGGTCTCGGGCGAGGCGGAGACCGATCTCGAGAAGGGATACCGCGTCAACATCGACGGTACGCGCTTTCTGTTCGACGCGATCAGGGGCCGCGAGAATTACAGGCCGCGTGTCGTGTTCACGAGCTCGGCGGCGGTCTATGGCGGGCCGTTCGAAGGGCCGGTGACGGACGATTTTCATCTGACACCGCACAGTTCCTACGGTGTAGCGAAAGCGATCTGCGAACAGCTGCTCGCGGATTATTCGCGGCGCGGATTTTTCGACGGCGTCGGTATCCGGCTTCCCGCGATCACGGTGCGTCCCGGCAAACCGAACAAAGCGGCCTCGGGGTTCTTTTCCAGCATCATTCGCGAGCCGCTCGCGGGCGAGACTGCGATCCTTCCGGTTTCGGATGCGCTCCTGCATTCGCATGCGAGCCCTCGCGCCGCCATCGGTTATCTCCTGCATGCCGCGACGATGGAAATGGACAATCTCGGCGAACGTCCGAACCTGATGATGCCTGCGGTCGCGTGTACGATCGCGGAGCAGATCGAGGCATTGCGCAAGGTCGGCGGCGATGCTGCCGTCGCGCGAATTCAGCGCGTTCGAGACCCGCTGATCGAGCGGATCGTCTCCGGCTGGCCGCATGAGTTCGAGGCGAAGCGTGCGCTCGCGTTCGGCTTCGTGCCGGACAGGGACTTCGACGAGATCGTCGCGCACCATGTCGAGGACGAACTGGGAGGCAAGGCTGGCGCATAGCGGCGCGGGCCGCCTCACGAAAATGAGGGTTGACCCGGCGGGACCCGTGCCCGAAACCATTCTTGCGCCTGCCGGATTATTGCCTACATTCGGGCGCGAGGCTTTCAGATGACCTACGTCGACGCCGCTACCGCTCCGCTCCGGAAAACCGGGCAGATTCGTCTGCACGGGCCGGAGGATTTTGCCGGCATGCGCCGTGCAGGCAGGCTGGTCGCCGAAGTTCTCGACATGCTTGCCGGTCATGTGCAGCCGGGTACGCCGACCGACAAGATCGACCGGCTCGTGTTCGACTATGCGATGGATCACGGCGCGCTGCCCGCGACGCTGATGTATCGCGGCTACAAGAAATCGGTCTGCACCTCGATCAATCATGTCGTCTGCCACGGCATCCCGAACGAAAAGCCGCTGCGCGAAGGCGACATCGTCAACATCGACGTCACCGTCATCCTCGACGGCTGGCACGGCGACTCGAGCCGCATGTATCTGGTCGGCGAAGTGCCGCGCCGCGCGGAGCGTCTCGTCGAGGTGACCTACGAAGCCATGATGAAGGGTATCTCGGTGATCCGCCCGGGCGCGACCACGGGCGACATCGGCGCTGCCATTCAGGCGGTGGTCGAGCCGAACCACATGAGCGTGGTGCGCGACTTCTGCGGCCACGGGCTTGGCCGGCTGTTCCACGACGAGCCGAACATCGTGCATGTCGGTTCGCCGGGCGAGGGCGTCGTGCTGCGTCCGGGCATGTTCTTCACGGTCGAGCCGATGATCAATCTCGGCCGTCCGCATGTGAAGGTGCTGTCCGACGGCTGGACCGCGGTGACGCGCGACCGTTCGCTCTCGGCGCAGTTCGAACATTCTGTGGGCGTCACCGAGACCGGCGTCGAGATCTTCACGCTTTCGCCGAAAGGCTTCCACAAGCCGCCTTATATTTAGCATTGCGCCCGGCCGGTTCGCGGATAGATAGTCTCGCGAAGCGAATTGGGGGCCGGCGTGAGTGAAGTCGTTTTTCTTGTGGCTGTTGTTGCCGTTCTGTCGATCCTTCCCCCGCTGCTTCTGTATTATTTAGCCACAAGACCGCGCGTGGTGCCGAGGCTCGCGTCGTTCGGCAAGATCAACGCGCTGGAAGTGGTCGGCATCCTGTTCAGTCTGAATCTCGCGTTTCTCTGTAACGAAATCTGGCAGAACCGCGAAGTGGCAAGTTCGGCAATGGCGCGCGAAAGCGAAGCCTTGCGCAATCTCGGCAGGATTGCCGCCAATATTCCCGATCGTGGCGGAATGCCGATTTTGATCGCGGCGCGGCAATATCTGGAGGTAGCTATTCGCGTGGACTTTCCGGCTGCCGCGGCAGCCGAGCGAGCCCCTTCCACAAAACCGCAGACCTCTTCGCTTCCGGCGCTGATCGCCCTTTCCGATACTCTCCTGGACGGCGCCATGCTCGAGAAGATGCATCCCGCCGTGCGGACGCTTGCGCTTACGCAACTGGCGACCATCCGCGATAAGCGGCTCGAACGGGTGACGCTGAGCGATTTCGAGGCCGATCGCGTGAAATGGCTCGCGCTCGCCTTCCTTCAGTTCATGACGCTGGTCGCGCTCTTCTTCATGCATGCGCAGAATGCGCGCGCCATACTGGTGGCGACCCTGATATTTCTTCTGAGCGTCAATCCTTTCGTCGCCGTGCTCTACATGAGCCAGTCGCCTTTCGCCGGACTTAATCCGCTGACCAGCACCCGTCTGGAGGAGGCGCGGGAGCGGCTGGTGGCGCTCGAGGCCGGGATAAAAACTCCGAAGTGACCGGGAGCGGCGGCGAGTTGCAAAAACTCGGCTCCCACAGGCATGCTACGATCCGCATGCCGCAGAAAAGAAAATCCCAGCCAGGCCTGTCCGAAGCGCCGCACTATCACGGCCATCGCGAACGGCTGCGTTCGCGTTTCCGCGAATCCGGTCCTGCCGCGCTCGCCGACTACGAGTTACTCGAACTCGTATTGTTTCGCGCGGTGCCGCAGCGGGACGTGAAGCCGCTCGCAAAAGAACTGATCGAGCAGTTCGGCTCGTTCGCCGAGACGATCTCCGCCCCGTCCGCGCGGCTGAAGGAGATCGAGGGCGTCGGTGACGCGATCGTCACCGAGTTGAAAGTCGTCGAGGCGGCGGCGCAGCATCTCGCCAAGGGCAGGATCAAGAGCAAGAAGGTGCTCTCGTCATGGTCGGCGGTGATCGACTATTGCCGGACCTCGATGGCCTTCGCCGACAAGGAGCAGTTCCGCGTTCTGTTCCTGGATAAAAGAAACCAGCTCATCGCCGACGAAGTCCAGCAGACGGGCACGGTCGACCACACGCCGGTCTATCCGCGCGAAGTAGTGAAGCGCGCGCTCGAATTATCCGCGACCGCGATCGTGCTCGTGCACAATCATCCGTCGGGAGATCCGACACCGTCGCGGGCCGACATCCAGATGACGAAAACCATCATCGATGTCGCTAAGCCGCTCGGCATCGAGGTGCACGATCACATCATTGTCGGCAAGGACGGCTACGCGAGCCTGAAGGGCCTGCGGCTGATTTCATAACTTAAGCGCGTCTGCTCTATCGCCCGCCTACTTTTTCTTTGGCGGCCACGGCGTTTCCGCGACCGGCGTCAGCGGCGGCTTGCCGTTCGCCCAGGCGACGAGATTGTCGACCACAAGCTGCCCCATGAGATTCCGGCAATGAACGGACGCCGATCCGACATGGGGAAGAAGCACGACATGATCCATCTCGATCAGCGCCTGCGGCACGTTCGGCTCGTCCTCGAACACATCGAGTCCGGCGGAGAGAATTTTCCGCTCACGCAGCGCGCCGATCAGCGCCTGCTCGTCGATCACCGAGCCGCGGGCGACATTGATGACGATGCCGTTCGGCCCGAGCGCTTCGAGCACTTCCTTATTGATCATGTGCCGGGTCGCGGCACCGCCGGGCGTAATCACGATCAGCACGTCGGCGTCCTTCGCCATCTGCTTCAGGTCGGGGTAGTGCTTGTAGGCGACGCCTTCGGCCTTGTTGCGGCTGTGATAGACGACCGGCACGTTGAAAGCTTCGAGCCGCTTCGCGATCGCCTTGCCGATCCGGCCCATACCGACGACACCGACCGTTCGGTCCTGCAAGGTGACGGTGAGCGGGAAGGGCTTCGCCTTCCACTTGCCCTCGCGCACGTAACGGTCGGCCTGCGGGAATTGCCGCACGGTCGCGAGCAAAAGCCCTAGCGCGGTGTCGGCGACCTCCTCGTTCAGCACGTCCGGGGTGTTGGTGACCACAATCCCGTGTTCGCCGGCCCATTTCGCGTCGATGGAATCGTAGCCGACGCCGAAAGCGCCGACGATTTCGAGTTTTGGCAGCCTGCCCATGAGGGCCGCGTCGATCTTCGCGCCCGGGGTTGCTGCGAGCGCGCGCACCTTAGGCCCGAACGCGGAAAGGAGCTTTTCCTTGTCGTCCGCCTTGTAGAGGCGCTCGACGGTGAAATGCCGGTCGAGCTGCTCCTCGATCATCGGCATCATCGGGCTTGCGATCAGCAATTCTGGCTTGGTCATGTTGGCGTGGTTTCCGTTTTTGTTTCTTGTTCGTAAGGGGTGGGAAGCTGCCCGCCCAAAGAAAACCTTAAAGCGGTTCGAAGGCTCCGTCATTCAGGGGGCAGACCGCATGTCTTCCAGTCAGCGTTCTATCAATCTTACCTCGGTGCAGTCGATCCGAAAGGGCGTACTGCTTGCGTTCATCGTAGCAGGGATTGCATTCGTGCTGGTCGGCGATTCACGCTGGCCCAGCGGCTCATTTTTGCATGAAGGCATCGAGTATCTGGGGCTCGCGCTGATCGTTTTGTGCATCTGCGGCAGGATGATCTGCACGATCTATATCGGCGGACGGAAGATCGAGTCGCTCGTAACCGACGGCCCCTATTCGATCGTCCGCAATCCCCTTTACACCCTCTCTATTATCGGCGCGGTGGGCGCGGGCGCCCAGCTCGGGAGCTTCGTGCTCGCATTCGCAACCGGTGCGGTGGCTGCGCTGGTGTTCCTGCTTGTGGTGCTGAAGGAAGAGCAACTGCTCGCGAGCCGCTTCGGCGGAACCTACGACGACTATCGTGCGCGGGTGCCGCGCTTGCTTCCGGACTTTTCGCTCTGGCGCGACATCGACAAGGTCGAGGTCAACCCGCGGCTTGTGCGCACCACCGCGCTGGACGCTAGCATCTTCCTGCTTTCGATTCCGCTGGCGGAAGGCTTCGAGCATCTGCACGACATCGGCCTGCTGCCGACGCTGATTTCGCTGCCGTAAGCTATTTGTCGGTCTGCGCTTCCAGCGAGGCTTCCGCCTTCATCTTCTTTTCGCGGTAGAGCAGGTAGAGGCCGGAGGCGATCACGATCAGCGCGCCGACGATCGTCCAGAAATGCGGGATGTGCCCGAACACGGCGAAGCTTGTCACGGAAACCCAGACGATCTGGAAATAGATGAACGGCGCAAGCACGCCCGCCGGCGCATAGCGGTGCGCGATGATCAGAAATGTGTGTCCGATCAGTCCGAACAGGCCGACCGTGACCATGCCGCCGATCACGAGCGGCTCGGTCGGCGTCTGCCAGACCCACGGCAGCGGGAGCGACGCGACCAGCACGCCGACCAGCGCGGAATAGGTGATCGTTGTCTGCGTCGAGTCGTATGGTGCGAGCGCGCGGGTTGAGATGTTGTAGAGCGCGTAGCAGCAAGCGCCGGCAAGCGACAGGAACGCGGTCGGATGCAGCGCGCCGGTGCCGGGCCGGATCACGACGAGCGCGCCCGCGAAGCCGATCAGGATTGCGATCCAGCGCCGCCAGCCGATCCATTCCCCCAGAATCGGGCCTGCGAACAGCGCGATGAAGAACGGCGTCGTGAACATGATCGCCGTCGTCTCGTCGAGCTGGAGAAAGTTCAGCGAGATGAAATTGATCGCGGTCGAGAGAAACAGGAGCGCCGAGCGGCCGAGTTGCAGCCAGGGCCTGCGCGTTTCGAACAGGCCCTTCACGGTCCACGGATTCACGAACAGGAATCCGATTGCGAAGTGGCTGGCGTAGCGGGCCCAGACCACTTGCAGGGTCGGCAGATGGCCCGTGAGCCATTTTGCGGTGGTGTCGAGGATCGCGAAGCAGAACAGCGCGCCGCACATCAGGGCGATGCCGATCAAGCGTGCTCGGGTGTCGCCCGGCGCGGGAAGCTCGCGGAGCGGGCGAGGATTGGAAGGCATACGGTTCGGGAACCCTTCTGGAACGGGGAACCTAGAATGATGCGGCTCCCGGGGGCAGCCCTTTTCTCGCATGGCTCGGCAGGGCGGTTTGACAGGGCCGCAATCCCCTTTATGAAGGCGCCTCTTTCCGGATTGAGTACCGCCTGCCGATGTCCTTTCTCAGCAGAATCGTGCCCGGCTACCGCCCGTTTCGCTACGTTGGCGAGAAGGCCGCATGCAATCTCTGCGGCAGCCGCGAGCACGCCGTGCTCGGTACGCGCGACCGCTGGCTCAATCCGCTGACCAACGTGATCTGCACGCATTGCGGGTTGATCCGCGTCGATCCCATGCCGACCGACGCTGAACTGGACCGCTACTACACCGATCACTATCGCCTGCATTACCAGAGCACGATGGAGCCGACGCCGAAGACGATCGAGCGCGGCAGGAAGGGCGCGGAGGCTCGTCTTTCATTCCTCTCCAGGCTGGTGAAGCCGGGTGGGCGGGTGCTCGATATCGGCGCGGGCGGCGGCGAGTTTCTCGCGGAGGCCAAACGGCTCGGCTACGAAGTCGAAGGCGTCGAGCCGAGTGTCGGCTTCGCGCGCTATGCCGAGCGCACTTACGGCGTGAAGGTTCATATCTCGCCCTTGAACAAGATCGACTTCGGCGGCCGCAAGTTCGACCTCGTGCATTCCTTCCATGTCTTCGAACATCTTCGCGATCCGCTTGCGAGCATGAAACTCGTGCACTCGCTTCTGGTGCCGGGCGGATATTTCTTCGTCGCCGTGCCGAACATGGCCGAGAAGCGTACGCCGACCGGCATGTTTCATTTCGCGCATGTGCATGGTTTCGCTTACGAAAGCCTGCGCATGATGGCGGAGAAGGCGGGCTTCGAATGGGTGCCGAGCGACGCGCTGCGCGCAGCACAAGTGTTCCGGCGTCTCGAGACCCCGAACCCGGACTGGTTCCGCTTTCCGAACCACGCCGCCGAACTGGAAAAGAAGTTTCGCGAGTCGGGATTGCTGAAGCATCTCCTGACTGCGGACCCTTATCGCCGCGCGTGGCGGCGTCTGACCCGTAAGCTGCGCGAACGAAAGTTGCAAAAAGCAGCCTGATTATTCTGCGTTCATTGCGCTCGCATGCCAGCGGCGCAGCGCCCGGTGCTGCAACCACGAAAGCAGCGCGAAGATCGCGATCCCCGCAATCACGATCAGCATGAGTGCCGCGTACATGCGCGGGATATTCACGCGGTGACCCGCTTCGACGATCCGCCACGCGAGGCCCGAACCCGCGCCTGCGGAGCCCGCCGCGATTTCGCCGACCACCGCGCCGATCAGCGCAAGCACGCCGCGCTTGCCCAGGGTGACGCAGACGATCGCGTTCGCGCCGGTTTGCAGGCTTCGCGCCGCTTCGACGAATCGGGCGGGGTCGTCGGTGTCGTG
>CAZFPR010000012.1:3434-13854 GCA_964521045.1 uncultured Hyphomicrobiales bacterium | reverse complement strand
CCGACCACCGCGCCGATCAGCGCAAGCCCGCCGCCGACGCGAAGCCCGCCGAGAAAATAGGGAAGTGCTGCGGGCAGCCGGAGGTGCAGAAGCGTCTTCAGCCAGCCCGCATCGTAAAGCGTGAACAGATCGCGCAACTGACGATCCGCGGAAGCGAGCCCGAGCGCGGTATTCGACAGAATGGGAAAGAAAGCCACGAGCGCCGCGCAGGCGAGCACGGCGTTGCCGGGCTCCATGTAGATCAAAAGCAGCGGTGCGATCGCGATCACGGGCGTCACCTGAAAGATGACCGCGACCGGGAACAGCGCGCGTTCGGCGAAACGCGAAGCGGAGAACAGGATCGCAAGCAGCACGCCGGCGATTGTCGCGACAAGAAGTGCCGACAACGTAATGCGCAAGGTGACCACAAGAGAACCGAACAGCAGGCCCGCGTCCGCAAACAACGTCCGCAGGATAAGGGACGGCGCGGGCAGTACCTGAGGAGCGACACCGCAGTATCGAACCGCGATTTCCCAGATCCCGGTCAGGAGACCGATGGCTACGAACGGTGCCGCGAGATCGCGCTTTCTCATCCGGCGCGCTCCAGCGCTTCGGAAAGTTTGCGTACTCGCGCGGTGAAGGCCGCCGAGGTGCGGTATTGCGGATCGAAGCGTCCGGCTGCGGGCAGGAAGGCGATTTCTTCCGCGATCGTGCCCGGACGCTGCGACATGATGAGCGTGCGGCTGGAAAGATATGCCGCTTCGAAGACGGAGTGCGTGACGAAGACGACCGTGCAGCCGATCGACTGCCATAGCGCGAGCAGTTCATCGTTCAGCCTGAAGCGGGAGATTTCATCGAGCGCCGCGAAAGGCTCGTCCATCAGAAGCAGTTTCGGCTTCACGATCAATGCGCGGGCGAGCGAAGCGCGCATCTTCATGCCGCCGGAAAGCTCGTGCGGATAGGCGTCCGCGAAATCCTGAAGTCCGACCGCAGCGAGCGCTTCTTCCGTGCGCCGGCCGGCATCGCTGCCTTCTCCGCCGATGAGCCGCAAGGGCAGCCGCACGTTTGTCCGCACATCTGCCCAGGGCATCAGCGCGGGCTCCTGAAACACGAAGCCGGTTTCGCGCGGCCTGCGGCCCTGCTTCCACGAAACCTTGCCGGCGTCGGGCGAAAGCAATCCGGCAAGGATGCGAAGCAGGGATGTTTTCCCGCATCCCGAAGCACCGAGGAGCGAAAGAAACTCCCCCGTGCGGATCGTGAAGGAAATATCGCGGAGCGCGGTGACGCCGCTTTCGAACGTCTTGGAAACGCCGCGCACATCGGCGAGCGGAACCGGCCTCGCCGCCTTTAACGGCCATTTCCCCGCCGGCTTCGCGCGCTTGCGTGTCATTTCAGGCGGTACATATCGATGCCGTGTTTGCGGTTCACGAAGCTGGCGTCGAAGCTCTTGCGCCAGTTTACGTCCGCCTTCACGACGCCGGCCTTCACCATCTTGTCGAAGAAGTTCTTGATCTTCGCTTCCTGCATCGCACCGATGCCGTAGTTCAAGGCGTCGCCGGAATCGACGATGCCGTACTCCTTCATCTTTGCGGTGGAAAAGGCGATCAGCGCGTCGGTCATTTCCGGGTTGTGCTTCTTGATGAGATCGTTCGCGGGTTTGCTGTTTCCGTAGAGATAATTGTACCAGCCTTCGATCGAAGCCTGGATGAAGCGCGCAACGAGATCGGGGTTGTTGCGCAGGAGTTCGGTTCTCGTTTCCAGCGTGGTCGCGTAGCCGTCGAAGCCGTGATCGGCGAGCAGAAAGATCTTCGGCTTGAAGCCTCCGGCCTGCTCGATCACGAAGGGTTCGGAGGTGACGTAGCCCTGCATCGCGAAGTTCTTGTTCGCGAGAAACGGCTGCGGATTGAAGGTGTAGGGCCGCGCCTGTTCGTCGCGAAATCCGTGTTCGGATTTCAGCCAGCGGAACGACGTCACCATCGCGTCCGCGCCGAGCAGCAGGCTCACTTTCATTTCGCGCAGGTCTTCGAACTTCTCGATGCCGGTGTTGGGGTGCGCGAGGATCGCGATCGGGTCGCGCTGCATGATGGCGGCGACCACGATGGAGGGAACGTTCTGCTCCACGGCTGCGAAAGCCTGGAGGAAGTTTGCGGAAATGTAAAAGTCGAGCTTGCCCGCGGAAAGCAGAATGCGGTTGTTGATCTGCGGCCCGCCGGGAACGATTTCCACTTCGAGGCCGTATTTCGCGTAGGTACCGTCAGCCTGCGCCTGATAGAAGCCGCCATGCTCGGCTTCCGCGACCCAGTTAGTGCCGAAGCGGATTTTGTCGGCCGCCGCCGCCGGACAGGCGAAAGCAGCGAAGGCAAGCAGCGTGGCTAAAGATCGGCGGAGCATGCGTCCATTCTAGCGGTTCTGTGCGCGGGTAGGCAGTCGCATAAGGGATCGTAACCTTAATGCCAACCGCGATAGACGGGCAGTCCGCAGCCCTGCTTGCGCCCTTTATCTGCGCTCAATAGGTTACCCGGAGTGGCGCGGGATTGGGCATGAATCCGAAGCGAAATTGGCGAGACATGACCTGGCAGGATTTCCGGGATGGAAATCCTGCGGAATGGATTGCGGTCGTCCCGGTCGCGGCGATCGAGCAGCACGGGCCGCATCTTCCGCTTTCGGTCGACGCTTCGATTGCCGAAGGCTATCTCGCCCGCGTTTATGCATTGCTTCCCGAAAATCTGCCCGTGACGTTTTTGCCGTTGCAGGAGATCGGAAAATCCGGAGAGCACCGCGATTTTCCGGGCACGCTGACTTTTTCCTATGAGACGATAATCCGCGCCTGGGTCGAGATCGGCGAGAGCGTACATCGTGCGGGTCTCCGCAAAATCGTGTTCGTGAACTCGCACGGCGGCAATTCTTCGGTGCTCGACATCGTGACGCGCGAGTTGCGCGAACGTTTCGGCATGTTCGCGGCACTCACCTCATGGCACCGCCTCGGCTATCCGGAAGGCCTGTTCAGCGCCGAAGAGAAACTGCACGGCATTCATGGCGGCGAGATCGAAACTTCGCTGATGCTCGCCTTTGCGCCGGACAAGGTGCGCATGGAAAAGCTCGACGATTTCGTGCCGGTCACGAAAGCGATGGAGCAGGAGTTCAAGGTTTTGCGCTCGACCGTGCCCGCCGGTTTCGGCTGGATGACGCAGGACCTCCAGGAGACCGGCGCGATCGGAAACGCGAAACTCGCTACGAAGGAAAAAGGCGATAAGGCCGCCGATTTCGGTGCGAAGGTTTTCGTTGCGTTGCTTGAGGATGTGCAGCGCTTCGATTTGAAGCGGCTGAAAAAAGGCCCGCTGGGCTAGTGCTGTCATTCCGGGGCGCGAGCGAAGCTCGCGAACCCGGAATCCAGAGCCGCTTGCGCTAGCTGCCCTGGATTCCGGATCGCGCTAACGCGCGTCCAGAATGACAAAGAATATATATTTACTCACAAAGCGAAAGCGTAACCGGGTCGGCGTTGGCGGGCAGATAATCGCCCATCGGTTTACAGGTTCCGCCGATGCAGACATTCCAGTCGGCGGTCGCGCCGGAACGGCGCAGCACGACCTCTTTCATCGGCACCCAGTGTGGCCTGTAGCTGTAAACGCCGTTCTTGAGCTTCGCGCCCGGCGGCGGCTCCATGCCGGCACCGGATCCTTTCACGCGCGATTCCACGATCGCGATGCCGGCTGGATGCGCGCGCCAGTCCTCTTCCCACTTCACCTTCTCGACGGAGTGCGTCCAGAAAAGCGTGAGGGCGGCGGCGAGTTTCACGACTACACCGCCGCCGGAGAGACAGATCAGGCTCATGCGGCCTTCGAGCGCGCCGGCCTGGTTCGCGGTGCCGTTTGCTGCCGCGTCGTCCACCAGTGATAGGCGACAAAGCCGATACCGAGTGCGAAGCCGATCTCGTCGGTGAGCGGGATTGCGGCAGCAAGCAAGGCTGCGGCGGCAAACGTCCAGGCGCGCTGCCACAACGGAACCGGTGCAAACAGATGGCCAACCGCCGTCACGCCCCATAGCGCAACCGCAAACGTTGCCTTCACGCAGATGTATGCGACCGCAAGCCAGTAGTTGAGGCCTTCGAGACCGGCCACAGGTTGCAGCATCAGCTCGGGAGAATAGACCGCCATATAAGGCACGATGAATCCCGGCAGCGCGATCAAGATCGCCTTCATGGCGACATCGAAGCCGCTCACGCGCGCCATCGGCGCCGCCGCGAAGGCTGCGAGCGCCACCGGCGGCGTCAAGTCCGCCATGATGCCGAAATAGAAGACGAACATGTGCGAGACGATCAGCGGCACGTCGAGCTTCAGCAGGATGGGCGCTGCGAGCGAAGACGTGATGATGTAGTTCGGGATCGTCGGAATGCCCATGCCGAGGATCAGGCTGAAGATCATCGTCAGCACGAGCGCAAGGAACAGGCTCTCTTTTCCGATCGAGATCATCCAGTTGCCGACGATGGTGCCCAGGCCCGTAAGCGTCATGGTGCCGATCACGATGCCGACGACCGCGCAGGCGAGGCCCACGGAAAGTGCCTGACGTGCGCCGTCGGCCATCGCTTCGCGGCAGGCAAGCAAAGCTTCACGTCCCCGCGCCTGAAATGCACTCCAGAGGATCATCGCAGCGAGAAGAACCAGGACGAAAACGACGCTCATCCACAGTGCGATCGCAGCAAGTACGCCAAGCACCACCCAGAACACCACGCGCATTGCGAGTTCGCGCATGCCGGTCGCAAGCGTCATGCCGAGCATTAAAACAGCCGTCAGCGAAAGTCCGACCGCGCCGGCGAAGAGCGGCGTGTAGCCTGCGAACAGCAGATACACGAGCACCACGAGCGGAAGGATCAGGAACCAGTTGTTATTGCATGCCAGGCGCTCGGCAGTTCGTTGCGCGGAAGGCCTTTGAGGCCGCGGCGGCCTGCTTCGAGATGCACCGACCAGAAGCAGGCGGCGAAATAGAGAAGTGCCGGAATGATCGCGGCCTGCACGATGTCCGAGTAAGGACGGTCGATGGTCTCGGCCATGATGAACGCGACCGCACCCATCACCGGCGGCATGATCTGGCCGCCCATCGAGGAAGTCGCTTCAACGCCGCCGGCGTAGGCCGAGGGGAACCCGAAACGCTTCATCAGCGGAATCGTAAACTGGCCGGAAGCGACGACATTCGCGATGCCGGAGCCCGACACGGTACCCATCAGCGCCGATGAGGCGACGCAGACCTTACCGGGGCCGCCCTGCGAGCCGCCGAACACCGCCATCGACAGTTCGTTGAAGAAACGGATCACGCCTGCGCGCTCCATAAAGGAGCCGAACAGGATGAAGAGGAAGATGTACGTAGCGGACACGAGCGTCGGCACGCCGTAGATGCCTTCGGTGCCGAAGGCCATGTGCTCGATCACCTGTTCGTAGGAGTAGCCGCGATGGTTGAGCGGCGAGGGCAGGTAGTTGCCGAACAAGGTGTAGGCGAGAGCGATGCCGCAGACGATGGCAATCGCCGAGCCCATGATGCGCCACACCATGAAGAACAGGATGGCGATCGAGATCGTGCCGACAACGAGATCCATTTCGTTGAGGAAGCCGGAGCGGTCGATCAGCGGCAGATAGAATTGCCATTGGTAGAAGCCGACGAGAAATCCGAGAATTCCGATGACCCACATCGCCGCTTTGAGAAGCGGCTTTTCGAACGAGTTTGCGAGCATCGCTCCGGCGAGCAGCGTCAGAAAGCCGACGTGGATCGCGCGCACAACCTGGCTCGGAACGCCGCCTGCGAACTCGGCAACGAGTTCGACCGCGCCGAGGACTGCTAGAAAGCCGAAGGCGTGCACAATTCCGAAGCGTCTGTGCCATGCGAGGTAGGCGAGATAGGCGAGCCAGACCAGAAGGCCGGCGCGGATGAGGAAGAGAAGGTCGAGCCCCTTCACCGACGCGAAGAAATCCTTATCGAGCGGAACGCCGAACGAAGTGATGATCTGGAAGATTGAAAAAGCGATCGCGAGGTAGAAAACGAGACTTCCGATCCACGCCTTGCCCCAATCGAGATTGAGGTGGCCTGCGACGTCGTCAACGACGGTCGTGCTCGGCTGGTTCATCGCCTCTACGATTGAGCGCTTTTTTTTGGGCTTCGGCTTTGCCGTTGCGACCTTCTTTTTCTTCGTCATTTTCGTTCCCCCGGACAGGCACGTTTACGGTTTGATTATTCCGCTACCAGAAAAGCAAAACGGCCCGCGCTCGTCACGCGGGCCGTCTTATTGCGGGGCTTAACCGCCTACGCCTTTTTCCTTGAAGTATTTGGCGGCACCCGGATGGAGCGGCACCGGGGGCGATTTCGCGGCATTCTGGAGGCTGATCGACTTGGCAGCCGCGTGGGCGGCGACCATGTCCGGCAAATTGTCGAACAGTGCCTTCGTCATCTGATAGACGGCGTCCTCCGAAAGATCGGAGCGCGTTACCAGATAGTTCGGAACGATTGCCGTTTCCACCGCGGCGGACTGACCCTGATAGGTATTCGCGGGGATGGTGGCGGCCAGGAACGGCGCGCCGGCCTTGGCGATTATCGCAGCCGGAACTTCCACGACGACGATCTCGACCGAGTTCGCAAGATCCTTGATCGAAGCGACGCCGAGGCCCGCCGACTGAAGGGTCGCATCGAGCTGACGGTTCTTGATGAGTTCGACGGACTCCGCGAACGGAAGATACTCGACCTTGCCGAGGTTCTCGTACTTGATGCCGGCGGCGGCGAGGATTGCGCGAGCATTCAGTTCGGTGCCGGACTTCGGCGCGCCGACCGAGAGGCGCTTGCCCTTGAGGTCAGCGAGCGTCTTGATGCCGCTTTCCTTGGAGGCGACGATCTGAATGTAGTTCGGGTAGATCGCGCCGACGACGCGAAGCTTGTCGAGCTTCGAGCGGAAGCCGGCATCGGCGTCGCCGGCCCAGCCTTGCGCGAGCGAGTCGCCGAGCGTGAAGGCGATTTCGCCCTTGCCGGCCTGCAACAGATTGAGGTTTTCGACCGAAGCCTTGGTCGCCTGCACGGACGGACGCGAGTCCTTGATCTTGTCCGTGTAGAGCTTGGAGAGCGCAACGCCGAGCGGATAGTAGACGCCGGCAGTGCCGCCAGTGAGAATGTTGATGAAATTCTGCGCCTGCGCCGCAACCGGCGCCATCGCAAAAGCCGCAGCGACGGCGACTACGCGGGCGAATTTACGTCCGAAGTTCATTCCTGAAACCTCCCAGTAGTTTATCGGTCCCGCCGATTTCGGCCGGCAGGTTGAAGGGCTTCCTTAGCGGCAACGGCCTCTGATGGCGAGGGGAAATATCCCGCAGGAAACCCGAAAAGTCCCGGTTCTTGTTGCAATGCCGAAGGTTTGCCGCATCTCTGAGCATTTGATATATTGTAACAATGACGACGCCGCATCACCACACCCATTCTCATTCTCATTCCCATGCGCATGATCACGGACATCGCGCGCAGGCCGGGACGGGAATTTCGCTTCTGCGTCTCTCCGCGGGCGCACGATTGTGCATTGCCTTGGCGCTGTCGGCGCTGATCTGGCTTTTGGTCTTTCTGGTCGCGCGTTAGGAACCCGGAATCAACATGACAGCCGCACTCGCATTCCAGAACTTGACGCTCGGCTACGATCGCCATCCCGCGGTGCATCATCTGAGCGGGGAAATCGGCGAAGGATCGTTGCTTGCAGTCGTCGGGCCGAACGGCGCCGGTAAATCTACGCTGCTGAAAGGCATCGTCGGCGTATTGCATCCGCTCGGCGGAAAGATTTCGCGCAACGGCGTGAGTGCGAACGACATCGCCTATCTCCCGCAGATCGCGGAGATCGACCGCTCGTTTCCGATCTCGGTTTACGATCTCGTCGCGATGGGTTTGTGGAAACGCGCAGGCCTGCTCGGCGGCATCGGCGGCGCGCATCGCGGGAAGATTTCGCAGGCGATCGAAGCCGTGGGATTGCGCGGGTTCGAGAGCCGCGCGATCGGCACGCTGTCGGGCGGCCAGATGCAGCGCGCATTGTTTGCGAGGCTTCTGTTGCAGGACGCGCGCATCATCCTGCTCGACGAGCCGTTCGCGTCGCTCGATTCCAAGACGGTTTCCGATCTCTTGGAGCTTGTGCACCGCTGGCACGGCGAGAAGCGTACGGTGGTCGCGGTGCTGCACGACTTCGAGATGGTGAAGCGCCATTTCCCGGAGGCGCTTCTTCTTGCGCGCGAGCCGGTAGCCTGGGGCAAGACCGCGGAGACCTTGTCTCCGGAGAATTTGCTCAAGGCGCGCCGCATGAGCGAAGCCTTCGACGACCGCGCCGGCATCTGCGAAGACGCGGCGTAAGCGCGGGCTGATATGTACGAGCTATTCATCGCGCCATTCGCCGAATTCGATTTCATGCGCCGCGCGCTCGCGGGCGTGGTGATCCTTTCCTTGAGTGCGGCGCCCATCGGCATCTTCCTGATGCTCCGGCGCATGTCGCTTGCGGGCGACGTGATGGCGCATGCCATTCTGCCGGGCGCGGCGCTGGGCTTTCTGCTGGCAGGACTCGATCTCTTCGCGATGACGGCAGGCGGCATTGCCGCCGGCATCACGGTTGCGGTTCTCGCCGGTCTGGTCGCGCGCTTCACGGAACTGAAAGAGGATGCGGCGCTCGCCGCGTTCTATCTGGTGTCGCTTGCGCTCGGCGTGACGTTGATTTCGCTCAAAGGCTCGAACGTTGATCTCTTTCGCGTGCTGTTCGGCTCGGTGCTCGCGCTCGACAATCCGACGCTTTACGTCATTGCCTCGTTCACGACCTTCAGCCTGCTCGCGCTTGCCCTGATCTGGCGGCCTCTGGTGCTCGAATGTGTCGATCCCGGTTTTCTGCGCTCGGTGAGCGGCTCGGGGACTGCCGTGCATCTTCTGTTTCTCACGCTCGTCGTGCTCAATCTCGTCGCGGCGTTTCATGCGCTGGGAACGCTCTTGGCCGTAGGCATGATGATGCTGCCGGCCGCCGCCGCGCGCTTTTGGACGCAGGACGTGACCCGCATGGCCGCGATCTCGGTGGTGATGGGCATGGTTTCGGGGGTCGGGGGCCTCTTGGTTTCATTCCACTTCAATCTGCCGACCGGCCCTGCCGTCATTCTCGCGGCGGGTGTCTTCTATGCGTTGTCTGTCCTGCTCGGGCCGGTGGGGGGCTTGCATAAAAGACTGTCTCCGGGCCGGCATCTTGAGGCTTGAGCGGGCCCTCCCGCGCGCCTATATCCCGGCTTCAACCGCCAGAGCTTCAAAATGTCCGATAAAATCCCGGTAACGGTGCTGACCGGCTATCTCGGTGCCGGCAAGACCACTTTGCTCAACCGCATTCTCTCGGAGCCGCACGGCAAGAAGTACGCCGTGATCGTCAACGAGTTCGGCGAGATCGGCATCGATAACGACCTCATCGTCGGCGCAGACGAAGAAGTTTTCGAGATGAACAACGGCTGCGTGTGCTGCACCGTGCGCGGCGACCTCATCCGCATCATCGACGGACTGTTGAAGCGCAAGGGCAAGTTCGACGGCATTCTGGTCGAGACCACGGGTCTCGCCGATCCCGCGCCGGTCGCGCAGACCTTCTTCGTCGACGAGACCGTGAGCGGCAAGACCGCGCTCGACGCCGTGGTTACGGTCGTCGACGCGAAATGGCTCAAGGATCGCCTGAAGGATGCGCCGGAAGCGAAAAACCAGATCGCGTTTGCGGATGTGATCGTCCTGAACAAGACCGATCTCGTGACGCCCGATGAACTCAAAGACGTCGAGCTTCGCATCCGCGCGATCAATCCGTTTGCGAAAATTCACCGCACCACGCGCAGCGATCTGGCGCTGGAGCACGTGCTCTCGCAGGGCGCGTTCGATCTCGACCGCATTCTCGCGATCGAGCCGCACTTTCTCGAAGGCGGGCATCATCATCACGACGAGGACGTGCAGTCGTTCTCGTTCTCGACCGGCGAGCCGCTGGAGGCGAAAACCTTCTTCGCCTGGATCGACAATGTCAGTCAGGTTCAGGGGCCGAACATCCTGCGCGCGAAAGGCATCCTGTCCTTCAAGGACGACCCCGAGCGCTATGTGATGCAGGGCGTGCACATGATGTTCGAGGGCGATCACCAGCGCGACTGGCGCGAGGATGAGCGGCGCGAGAGCCGCATGGTTTTCATCGGCCGCGACCTCAACGAAAAGGCGCTGCGCGAAGGCTTCGAGGCCTGTATCGCGAAGTAGGTTGGAGCGCGGCCCGGGGCCGGGTATAAAGAGGCATGATCAGGCGCATTTCCACGCTCTTGCTTCTCGGTGCGTTCGCAGTCTCGGTTTCCGGCTGCGACAAGTGCGGAGACTGGCTGAAGCCCAAGGGGCCGTTCAGCCAGGCGGTCTGCAAAGACGATCCGCGCTGATTTTCTGAGCGTACATGTCCGAA
>CAZFPR010000012.1:0-3424 GCA_964521045.1 uncultured Hyphomicrobiales bacterium | reverse complement strand
GGTGTTCGCGACCGGCGAGGGCGAGATCGTTTTCGCTTCCGGCAGGAAAGTCGCCGCACATCCGGACGCGGGGATTCTGGAAGCCGTCTGCGACGGCGAAAAGATTTACACCTGCGGCGATGATGGCCGTGTCGCCGCGTCCGATGCGGAAGGCGCTGTCGAGACGCTCGTCGAGATCAAGAACAAGTGGATCGACCATGTCGCGCTGGGGCCGGACGGGGCGCTTGCATGGTCGTCCGGCAAGACCGCTTTCGTGAGAACGAAGAAGGGCGAGCGCTCGCTCGAGGTTGCTTCGACGGTCGGCGGGCTCGCTTTTGCGCCGAAGGGCTTTCGTCTCGCGGTCGCGCATTATAACGGCGTGTCGCTCTGGTTTCCGAATTCGGATGCGAAGCCGGATTTCCTCGAATGGAAAGGCTCGCATCTCGGCGTGGTGTGGCCGCAGGACGGAAAATTCCTGGTCACGACCATGCAGGAACCCGCGATGCACGGCTGGCGTCTCGCCGACAACAAACACATGCGCATGTCCGGCTATCCGGCGCGCGTGCGTTCGATGTCGTTCAGTCACGACGGCAAGCTGTTGGCAACTTCCGGCGCGGAGTCTGTAATCCTTTGGCCGTTCGGCACGAAAGACGGGCCCATGGGGAAAGACCCGGGCATGGTGGCTCCCGCGCGCGAGGGTTCGCGCGTTTCCTGCGTTGCTTGCCATCCGGACAAAGAAGCGGTCGCGGTCGGCTACACCGACGGCATGGTGATGATGGTGCGGATTTCGGACGCTGCGGAGATTCTCATTCGCGGGCCCGAGGGCGGCGAAGTGACCGCACTCGCCTGGCACAAGAACGGCGTTTCGCTGGCTTATGGCACTGAAGAGGGGAAGGCGGGGGTTTTGAATCTTTGATCCTCATGGTGAGGAGCGCGAGCGGAAGTCGGGTTTACCCGACTTCCGAACTAATCTGCGCAAGTCGGATAAATCCGACTTGCGATAGCGAGCGCGTCTCGAACCATGAGGCCTCATCCTTCGAGACGCGGGCTGCGCCCGCTCCTCAGGATGAGGCTTTCTGCCGGGGAGTATGGGTCCCCGCTTTCGCGGGGACGACCGTTTTTGTTTGGCGCTAACGCACCAGAATATTCTTGAACTGCCACGGATCGCTTTCGTCGATGTCCTCCTTGAAGAGGACATTGCGATTGTCGAGCGGCGTCCAGTCCGTGTAGGTGCCGGTCACCGGGCCGAGATACGGCGACTGCACTTCAAGGCAGCGTTTGAAGTCCATCTCGTCGGCCTCGATGATGCCGCGGTCGGGGTTCTCGATCGCCCACACCATGCCCGCCAGCACGGCGGAAGACACCTGCAAACCGGTCGCATTCTGGTAAGGGGCGAGCTCGCGCGTCTCTTCGATAGAAAGCTGCGAGCCATACCAATAGGCGTTGTTGCCGTGGCCATAGAGCAGCACGCCGAGTTCGTCGATGCCGTCCTCGATTTCGTTCTCGTCGAGAATGAACCACTCTTCCTGAAACTTGCCGCCGGAACCGAACATCTCGTGCAGCGAGAGCACGGCGTCGTTCGCCGGGTGATAGGCATAGTGGCAGGTCGGCCGGTACAGAACCTTGTCCCCCTCGCGCACGGTGAAGAAGTCCGCGATCGAGATCGACTCGTTGTGGGTCACGAGAAATCCGTATTGCGCGCCCGGCGTCGGGCACCACGAACGCACGCGTGTGTTCGCGCCGGGCTGTTTCAGGTAAACAGCCGCACCGCAGCCTTTTGCGTGCTTGCCGATATTTTCCGGCTCCCATTTTTCGTGCGTGCCCCAGCCGAGTTCGGCGGGCTGCTGGCCTTCCGAGACGAAGCCTTCCACCGACCAGGTGTTGACGAAGATGTTCATCGGCTTCGGCTTCTTCGAGCGCTGGGTGTCGCGCTCGGCGATGTGGATGCCCTTGACGCCGGTCTTCATCATGAGCCGCGCCCAGCCGTCCTTGTCCTTCGGCACATCGTTGCCGAGGCCGAGATCGGCGGCGACGTTGAGCAGCGCCTGCTTGACGAACCACGACACCATGCCGGGGTTCGCGCCGCAGCACGATACGGCGGTGATGCCGCCAGGATTTTTCCGGCGCTCCTCGAGTACGGTCTCACGCAGCGCGTAGTTCGAGCGCGCCTCGGGCCCCATGGATTTATCGAAGTAGAAGCCCTTCCACGGCTCGACCACGGTATCGATGTAGAAGACACCGATCTCGCGGCAGAAGCGCATGATGTCGAGCGAGGAGGTGTCGACCGAGAGGTTTACGCAGAAGCCGCGCCCGCCGCCTTCGGTGAGAAGCGGCTTTAGAAGCGTCTTGTAATTGTCGCGCGTAACGGCGTCGTGGATGAAGCGGATGCCGCGCTCGTCGAGCAACTTGCGGTCGTCATCGACCGGGTCGATCACGACGAAGCGCTTCTTGTCGAATTCGAAGTGGCGCTCGAGCAACGGCAGCATTCCGCGGCCGATCGAGCCGAGGCCGATCATCACGATGGGTCCGTCGATCTTGTGGTAGACCGGCCACTTGCTCATTCACGCCTCCGTCTTTCTCTCTCGAAAACTGTTTAGCGGCTTGATCCGGCGCTGACGAATCCGCGCCGGTATTTTGTTCAGGAACTTTCCACAGGCCCAAAACGCATCCGGGGCCCGCTTGCGCGAGCCCCGGAGGTACTTCTTAGCGGTTCAGGCGAAGATCAGATGACGTAGGACTTCAGCGGCGCGAAGCCGTTGAAGGCGACCGACGAGTAGGTCGTCGTGTAGGCGCCGCACGCCTCGATCAGCACCTTGTCGCCGATTTCGAGCGAAACCGGCAGCAGGTACGGCGTCTTCTCGTAGAGCACGTCCGCCGAGTCGCAGGTTGGGCCGGCGATGATGCAGGGCGCCATCACGTCGCCGTCCTTCTCCGTGCGGATCGGGTAGCGGATCGCCTCTTCCATCGTCTCGGCGAGACCGCCGAACTTGCCGATGTCGAGATAGACCCAGCGCTGGTTGTCCGACGCCGACTTCTTCGAGATCAGGACGACCTCGGCCTCGATCATGCCGGCACCGCCGACCATGCCGCGGCCCGGCTCGATGATGGTTTCCGGGATGCGGTTGCCGAAGTGCTTGCGCAGCGCGGTGAAGATCGCCTGGCCGTACTTCTCGACCTTCGGGATGTCGCGCAGGTACTGCGCGGGGAACCCGCCGCCGAGGTTGACCATGGACAGGTTGATGCCGCGCTCCGCCATCTCGCGGAAGATTGCCGCGGACGTCTTCAGCGCACGGTCCCACGCCTTCACGTTGTTCTGCTGCGAGCCGACATGGAACGAGATGCCGTGCGCAACCAGACCAAGCTTATGGGCGTGCTCGAGCACCTGCGGCGCCATCTCGGGCGCGAAGCCGACTTTGCGCGACAGCGGCCACTCGGCGCCGGAGCC
>CAZFPR010000011.1:36031-43283 GCA_964521045.1 uncultured Hyphomicrobiales bacterium | reverse complement strand
GATCGGCATGCCGGCTTCGGCGGCGTGGTCGGCGTAGTTCAGGCCGATCGCCGGGAAGTTCCGGACCTTTCCGACCGGCGAGCCGAGCCGCGGCTTGCCCGGAACGACGGGGAGTTTCTCGATCTTCGCCTTCTTGATCTTCGCGATCGCGCCTGCGGCAATCGTCTCCGGCGTGATGTCCGGCACGATCTTGGACAGGCTGCGTAGCTTGCCGTTCTTGTCGATGATGCCCGGCTTTTCCTTGCCAGCCGCGCCGTAACGGACGAGTTTCATTCTTCTCTCCCCAAACTTGATCTTGATGTTTTGCTTAATCGCCCGCCGGCGAAATGCGGAATTCGAGTACTTCTTTCCTGGCGCGCAGCGCGGTCGCAAGCCGCTCCATGGCGTTCTTTTCGGTGGTCTGGATGGTCATGCGGTATTCGAACGTCTTGCCGCCATCTTCCATCCGGTAATTGATATTGGCAACCGAGAAGCCGTATTGCGCCATCAGCTTGCGCACCTTGTCCTCGGACATCGTGCGCGCACGCGGGAAGCGCAGGATAAAGTGCGCATAGGCCTGGCTCGGCATCCAGTTTTCGATCCAGCGGAAGACCTGCAAGGTGCCGAGTACGGCGATGGTGCCGAGGATCGCCGGCAGGAAATAGCCGACGCCATAGAGGATGCCGAGCGCCGCCGTGACCCAGATCGAGGCCGCGGTGGTCAGGCCGCGCACCGTCAGGCCTTCCTTGAAGATCACGCCGGCACCGAGAAAACCGATGCCGGTCATGATGCCCTGCGCCATGCGCTGCGGGTCGAGCACGGTATTGACGCCGGCCGCACGCACGTCCTGCGGCAGCCAGTCCTGCGGATAGGCGGTGATCAGCATCAGGAGCGCCGAGGCGAGCGAGACCAGCGCGTGGGTCCGGAAGCCTGCGGGGCGGCCGCGAAAGCTGCGCTCAAGGCCGATCAGGCTGCCCGCAAACCATGCCGCGCCGAGATGGCCGAGAATTTCGAGGTAATGCGCGTTTGCCATTGCCGCCTCGTAGAATTGCGGGGGACACCTAAAAGCAATTCACGAGTGCCTGCAATGCGCGCTGCGGCGTAGCGGCGGCGCAGACGCTGTGGCAAACAACGCCCGCTTTGCCAGAACAGCTCCTCGCATTCTCCCTGTTCACGCTTGCCGGTGCGGTGACGCCGGGGCCGAACAACACCATCTCGACGCTCTCCGGCGCGACCTTCGGTTTCCGGAAGACGCTGCCGCAGATGCTCGGGGTGTCGGTCGGCTATCCCCTGATGCTGGCAGCACTCGGTCTCGGCCTCGGCGAAGTCTTCAAATACGTGCCCTGGCTGCACAACGCGATGCGCTATGTCGGCGCCGCGTTCCTGCTCTATCTCGCGTGGAAGCTCGTGCGCGCGAACGCGCCGCAATCGGCGGGCACCGCGCGGCCGGTCGGGTTCTTCGAGGCGTTCTTCTTCCAGTGGCTGAACCCGAAAGCATGGTCGATCGCGCTGGGCGCGCTTGCGGCCTTCACCACGCCGGGGCTGCCTGCGAACGACTTCTTCCGCGAGGTCGCGATCTTCACGCTGGTCTCCGCGATCATCACGTTTCCGTCGCTCGTGCTGTGGTGCCTGTTCGGCGTCGCGATCTCGGCGATGCTGAAGGACGAGAAGAAACGGCGTGTCTTCAATTTCGCGCTCGCCGCAATATTAGTGCTCTCGATCGCCGCCCTGTTTATCTGATCGTGCGTTAACGCTGATCGGGCGCTGACGTCATATAATCGTTGTACGAATGCGCTACCCGGGCGCCATGTTGCAGATCCCGGTAGCATTCAACAATCAGTCCAGCGACACGGACGCTCCGGCAAGCCGGAAGTTTCGCACACTCTTCATCTCCGACGTGCATCTCGGCACCCGGGGATGCCAGGCCGACCTCCTCCTCAATTTCCTGCGCGACCACGACGCCGACACGATCTATCTGGTCGGCGACATCGTAGACGGCTGGCGCATGCGCTCGTCGTGGTTCTGGCCGCAGTCACATAACGACGTGGTGCAGAAGTTGCTGCGCAAGGCGCGCAAGGGCGCGCGGATCGTCTACATCCCCGGCAATCACGACGAATTCCTGCGCGACTACTACGGCACGCATTTCGGCGGCATCGAGGTCATGGAGACCGCGATCCATGAAGCCGCGGACGGACAGAAGTATCTCGTGATCCATGGCGACGTGTTCGACATGATCGTGCGTAACGCGCGCTGGCTCGCCTATTTCGGCGACTGGGCCTACGACTTCGCGATCTTCTCGAACCGCTATTTCAACTGGTTCCGCCGCAAGCTCGGCTTTCCGTACTGGTCGCTCTCGAAGTGGGCGAAGCACAAGGTCAAGAACGCGGTGAACTTCATCAGCGAGTTCGAGCAGGCGGTGGCGCTGGAAGCGCGGAAGCAGAACGTCGAAGGCGTGATCTGCGGCCACATCCACCACGCGATCATCCACGACATCTACGGCACCCGCTACATGAACTGCGGCGACTGGGTCGAGAGCTGTACGGCGCTCGCCGAGCACGACGACGGCTCGTTCGAACTGCTGACCTGGACCATCCCGGAAGCAAATCTTCTCCCGGTGCCGGTGAAACCCGCAAAAGGCACATTGGTGCCGGCCTGATGAAAGTCCTGATCGTTACCGACGCCTGGCATCCTCAGATCAACGGCGTGGTGCGGTCGCTGACCGAAATCGGCAGGCAGGCGGAAGCGCTCGGCTTCAAGGCAGAATTCCTGACGCCGGAAGGCTTTCCGACCGTGGCCATGCCGGGATACGCGGAAATCCGGCTCGCACTCGCGGCGCCGTCGCAGATCGCGCAGCGCATCGAGCAGGCCGCGCCCGACTTCATCCACATCGCGACCGAAGGTCCGCTCGGCATTCTCGCGCGGCGCTACTGCATGAAACGTTCGCGCAAATTCACGACGAGCTATCACACGCGCTTCCCCGAATATCTTTCGGCGCGGCTTCCGGTGCCGTCATGGCCGCTCGCGGCACTGATGCGGCGCTTTCATGCGGCGTCCGCCGCGACGATGGTGTCCACGAAATCGCTCGAAGACGAACTCGCCGCGCAGGGCTATCAGAACCTTCTGCGCTGGTCGCGCGGCGTCGATGCGGATCTTTTTCATCCCGGCAAGGCGCGCAGGTTGCCTTATCCGCGGCCCATTTTTCTTTATGCCGGGCGTGTAGCCGTCGAGAAAAATCTCGAGGCGTTCCTTTCGCTCGATCTGCCCGGCACCAAGCTCATCGCAGGCGACGGACCCGCGCGGCTACTGCTGGAGCAGCAATATCCCGCTGCGCATTTTCTCGGGGCGCAAGAGGGCGAGGCGCTCACCGAGACTTTTGCGTCTGCGGACGCCTTCGTATTCCCGAGCCTGACCGACACCTTCGGCGTCGTACTGCTTGAGGCGCTCGCCTCCGGTGTGCCGGTCGCAGCATTCCCGGTGGCGGGACCGCGCGACGTGATCGGCGACTCGAAAGCCGCGGTACTGGACCGCGACCTGCGCCGCGCGGCGACGGCAGCACTTTCGATCCCGCGAAGCCTCTGCCGCAAATATGCGCTGCAATTTTCCTGGCGCGAAAGCGCGCGGCAGTTTTTCGGCAATGTGCTCTCGGCGAACGGCATGGCTGCTGCGCGGGCGGAGCTTCCCAGCGCCGCGTGACATCGAGGGCGTGACATAAAGGACATGGGCGCATAGGTTCCGCGCCATGCATTCGCCAGCCGATCTGAAACTTCCCACCGCAGCCGACGTCGAGGACGCCGCCCTTGCGCTCGAGGGCGTTGCCGTCCGCACGCCGCTCCTGCGGTGCGATGCGCTCGACGAAGCGGTGGGCGGCAAGGTGTTCCTGAAACCGGAAATGCTCCAGCGCACCGGCTCGTTCAAATTCCGTGGCGCATACAACCGGATTTCGCGCCTCACGGACGAAGAACGAAAAGGCGGCGTGGTCGCGTTTTCGTCCGGCAATCACGCGCAGGGCGTGGCGCTCGCCGCGAAACTCGCAGGTGTGCGTGCCGCGATCGTGATGCCCTCCGACGCGCCCAAGGTGAAGCAGGAGCGCACCAAAGGTCATGGCGCGGAAGTCATTCTCTATGACCGCGCGACCGAGGATCGCGACGCGATCGCCCGCAAGCTTGCCGCCGAACGCGGCGCCGTGGTCGTGCCGCCGTTCGACGATTTCCATGTGATCGCAGGGCAGGGCACCATCGGCTTCGAAATCGCAGAGGATCTTACGAACCTCGATCTCGCGCCGGATATCGTGACCATGCCCGCCTCTGGCGGCGGACTGGCCGCGGGGATTTCGCTGAGCGTCAAGGCGCTGCATCCGGGCGCGCGGATCGTGACCGCGGAGCCGGAACTCTTCGACGATCATGTGCGCTCGTTCAAGTCCGGCAAGCGCGAGAAGAACGAGCGCATCACCGGCTCGATCTGTGACGCACTCTTAATGGCCGATCCCGGCAGGCTCACGTTCGAGATCACGAAGAAACTTTGCGGCGAAGGCGTATCGGCGTCCGACGAGGAAGTGCTCGCCGCGATGGCGTTCGCGTTCCGCGAATTGAAGCTGGTGGTGGAGCCCGGAGGCGCGGTGGCGCTTGCTGCGGTGCTGAGCCGGAAGCTCGAGGTAAGAGGCAAGATCGCGGTGGTGGTGCTTTCGGGCGGCAACGCCGACCCTGAAATCTTCGCGCGCGCGATTACCGGCTATTGAAGCGCAAGAACGCGGCCCGGCGCGTCACGAAAACAGTGCGAGCCGTTCTTCCGGCGCGAGCTTCTCGAATTCCGAGACAGCGGCGGTTTTCACGGGTGCGGCTGGAGCGGGCTGTGGCGCGGCTTCCGCCACCGCAGGCGCGGGCTTCGCGTCTGCCGGTTTGTCGTCCCAGAAAATGTCGTGGCTCCGGTCGATCGTGAGCAGTTCGTCGACCTGATCCTGCATCAGCCCTTCGCCTTCGCGCGCGGGTCCGCTCAGGAGTTCGTTCTTGGCGGGAGCCTGTACCGGGCTTTCCGCCTGCCAGAGCTTCACGAGTTCATGGACGCGCGATTCCAGCAGGCGAAGCGCCGAGACGACCTTCTGCGTGCGCTGGCCCGTGAGATCCTGGAACGCGCAGGCCGTGTTGATGTGCTCGGCAAGGCCGTCGAGCTGATCGCAGACGAATTCCGCGATCCCCTGCGCGCGCATGGTCGTGGAAATTTCGGCGATGCGGTCGGCATCCGAAAGCACGCCGGAAACCGCCTGCGCGGAGGCGGCGACGATCGCGCCGAGTTCGCTGCCGAGATCGCCGTCGCGCTGACGCTCCGCATCGAGATCGCGCAGCGCATTGCGGGTTTGCTCTGCCGTGCGTTCGATCTCGTTGAGATCCTCGCGCATGGCCGGAATTTGCGGAGCAGGCGTGGGCTCGGATTCCGCGCCAAGCACCGAACGCTGGAGCCGCTGGATCGCGTCGAGCACGAGCCTCGTGTCGGCGTTCCGGTTGCGCTGGGCGAATTCATCGAGAAACCAGCGTCCGCGCGCGGTTTCCTTCACCGCGGCTTCGATGGTTTCGTATTCGGTGTCGGTTACGGTCTGGCTTGCAGGCGAAAGCGGCATTGAGGGCCCGGATCGGCTAGAAGGCTTGGCTCACGCGACGACCATGAACGATGAATCACTTACGAAAGATAACCATTGTCTGATTCCCGGCCCAGCCGCACCTTTTCCGGCAGGTTCTCGGGTTCCGGAACGCTTTCGGCGGTCTATGCGGCCCTGTTCGTCGCGCCGGGTTTCTATCTCCCGTTCTTCCCGGTTTTCCTCGCTTCGCTGGGCTTTACGCCGGAGGCGATAGGGATCGCCATTGGTATTCCAATGGGGGTGCGCCTGCTCGCGAACCCCGTGGCCGGTATCCTGTCCGACCGTTTCGGCAGGCCACGCCGCTTTCTTGCGGTGCTCGGGCTCGGCGCTGCGGCGGCCTTTGCCCTGATGGCCGTTTCGCCGGGAACCGGGGCGGTACTGCTTCTGGTCGGTGTCGCGACGTTGTTCTGGGGGCCGGCTTTTCCCCTGACCGACGCGTTCGGGGTGCGGCTTTCGCGCGAGCGCGGCGTGGACTACGGGCGCGCACGGCTCTGGGGATCGGTCGCCTTTATCGCTGCCAACGTGGCGCTCGGTGTCGCGCTCGAAGTGCTGCCGCCTTCGTCCATCGTCTGGCTGATCGCGGCCTCGCTCGTGCTGTTCGCACTTTCCGTACAGATGCTGCCGCGGCTGCAAACTCCGGCGGATACGGCGTCGGCCGTACGTCCGAAGATCGGCGCGCGGGTGGTGCTTGCCGTGTTTGCGGCGGCCTGCGTGCAGTCGAGCCACGCGGCGCTCTATGCGTTCGGCTCGGTGCACTGGAAAGCGAGCGGTATTTCGTCGAGCTTCATCGGATTTCTGTGGGGTGCGGGCGTCGCTGCCGAAGTCGTCGTCTTCTATTTCGCGACCGTGATGCTGAAGCGCTTCTCGCCGATCGGCCTGATCCTGATCGGCGGGGCGTCGGCGATCGTCCGCTTCGCGCTGACCGCACTCGATCCGCCGCAGATGCTGCTCGTGCCGCTGATGACCATGCATGCCTTCACCTTCACCGCGACCTTCCTCGGCATGGTCTCGATCGCAGGCGAAAGCGGCGGCGCGGGCGCGCAGGGCAGGGCGCAGGCGTTTTCCTCGACCGCGGTCAGCATCGCGATGCTGCTCGCGACCTTCGCCGCAGGACCACTATATGCGCGCTATGGCGCACATATGTTTCTCGTCTCTTCGCTGATCGCGGCGTTCGGCTGCGTGCTGGCGCTGCTGGCATGGGCGCAGCCGCAGAAGGTTCAGCCCCAGAGCGACGGCTCGGGCGGGAAAACCGTCGAGCCTTCGTAGCGCAGGCCATGCTCGCGATCCTTTGCGAGCAGAAGCGGTCCGTCGAGATCGACGAATTTCGCGCGGCCCGCGAGCAGAAGTGCGGGGGCCATGGCGAGCGAAGTCGCGACCATGCAGCCGACCATGACCGCGAACCCGCGCGCCTGTGCTTCGCTCGCTACCAGCAGCGCCTCGGTCAGTCCGCCGGTCTTGTCGAGCTTGATGTTCACGGCGTCGTATTTGCCTTCGAGCGTTGCGAAGCTTGCGCGGTCGTGAAAGCTTTCGTCCGCGCAGACGGGCACGATGCGTTCGATCTTGCGCAGCGCATGATCTTCGTCCGCAGGCAAAGGCTGTTCGATCAGCGCCACGTTTGCCCGCGAGCAGGCTTCGAGGTTCTCT
>CAZFPR010000011.1:28259-36021 GCA_964521045.1 uncultured Hyphomicrobiales bacterium | reverse complement strand
TCGCGAAGATTGCTTTCGTTCCCGCCCTCGTTCGCGTCCACGATCAGCGAAGCAGAGGGCGCTGCTTCGCGCACGGCATGGAGCCGTTCGAGATCGCCGTCCGCGCCAAGTTTCAGCTTCAGGATCGGCCGCGAAACCTGTCTTGCCACGGCCGCCATTTTCTCGGGCGTGTCGAGGCTCAGCGTGTACGCGGTCGTGACGGAAGAGGGTGCCGCGACACCGGCGAGTGCGGCGACGCTCGCGCCTGTGCGTTTCGCTTCGAGGTCCCAGAGCGCGCAGTCGATCGCATTGCGCGCGGCACCCGCGGGCATTGCGGTCTGCAAGGCCCGGCGGTCCATGCCGCGGGCGATCTCGGGCACTAGTTTCCCGATCTCCGTGCAAACGCTTTCCGGCGACTCGCCATAGCGGGCGTAAGGCATGCATTCGCCGCGCCCCACGGCCCCGTCATCCGAAATTTCCACAACGACGACCGCAGCCTCGGTCTTTGCGCCGCGGCTGATCGTGAAGGCCCCGGAAATGGGCCATTTCTCGATCCGGAACTCCAGGCGGCGCGGCATAAATGTCACTTTCCGTGGAACTTTGGCGGTTTGACCGGCCTCCGGATGTCCGTGTGGTATTTAATAGCCAGCCGGAAGCGCCCCTGAAAGCGGCCGGTTTGTAACGGGTTGGAGTTGGGTTCTTGGCAGCGCAGGCCGTCTCCCTCAGCCAGAAAGACGAGGCCGGCAAGCTTGTGCTTGCGGCGGCGGGCCGCTGGATTTCGTCCTTTGCGGGTCAGGCCGAGCGCCTCGTCGCGGAAGTCGAGCGCAAGGGATCGAAAGCCAAGAAGGTCGCGATCGACGCGAGCCATATCGAACAGCTCGACACCTCCGGCGCGTGGCTGCTCGAGCGCATGCGGCGCGATCTCGAAGGAAAAGGCGCGAGCGCCGAAATCGTCGGCCTCGATCCCCGCTACAAGGTTCTGCTGGAAGAAGTGAAGCAGACCAATACCGGAAAAGAAACGCCGGCCAACGGCGAGCACAGCGCGATCACCGACACGCTCGGCCATTTCGGCGAGCTTGCGGTCGGCTTCGTGAAGGATACCGCGGACTTCGTGCAGTTCCTCGGCGCGTCGGTGGTCTCGGTCGGCCGCGTGTTCGTCCGGCCCTGGAGCTTTCGTTTCACCTCGGTCATCAACCAGATGGATCGCGCGGGATTTCGTTCGATCCCGATCATCGTGCTGATCCTGTTCCTGATCGGCGGTATTCTCGCGCAGCAGGGCATCTTCCATTTCCGCAAGTTCGGCGCGGAAACCTTCGTCGTCGACATGGTCGGCATTCTCGTTCTGCGCGAGGTCGGCGTGCTGATTACGTCGATCATGATCGCGGGCCGCTCGGGCAGCGCCTATACCGCCGAACTCGGCTCGATGAAGATGCGCGAGGAGATCGACGCGCTCCGGGTCATGGGCCGCGATCCCATGGAAATCCTGATCCTGCCGCGCATGATCGCGCTCATCATCGCGCTGCCGTTGCTGACTTTCATCGGCAGCATGGCGGCGCTGCTCGGCGGCATGGTCACGGCCTGGCTCTATGGCGGCTTCACGCCCGAGATTTTCACGGAGCGGCTCCGCGACTCGATCTCCTGGTCCACCTTCTGGGTCGGCATGATCAAGGCGCCGTTCATGGGCGCGGTCATCGGCCTGGTCGCGTGCGTCGAAGGGCTGCGCGTGAAAGGCAGCGCGGAGTCGCTCGGCGAGCACACCACCGCCTCGGTCGTCAAATCGATCTTCCTCGTGATCGTGCTCGACGGCTTCTTCGCGGTCTTCTTCGCGAGCATCGATTGGTGAGCGCGATGGCGAATGTCGAACCACAGGCGCTGACGCCGAAGCGGCCCGAAAAGGTGCCGAACAATTATCCGATCATTCGCGTTCGCGACATCTGGGTTTCGTTCGGCACGAACGCCGTGATCAAGGGTCTCGATCTCGACGTGAAGAAGGGCGAGATCCTGGGCTTCGTCGGCGCGTCCGGCGGCGGCAAGTCCGTGCTCATGCGCACGATCATCGGGCTTGTGGAGAAGCAGAAGGGGACGATCGAGGTATTCGGTCACGACATCGACCGGCTGAACGAGGAAGAACGGCAGTCGATCGAGCGCCGCTGGGGCGTGCTGTTCCAGCACGGCGCGCTGTTTTCCTCGCTCACGGTGCGCCAGAACATCCAGTTCCCGCTGCGCGAGTATCTCGATCTGTCGCAACGCCTGATGGACGAGATCGCGATCACGAAACTCGAAATGGTCGGGCTTCCGGCCAGTGCCGCCGACAAATATCCGTCGCAGCTTTCGGGCGGCATGATCAAGCGAGCGGCGCTCGCCCGCGCGCTGGTGCTCGATCCCGAGATCGTGTTCCTCGACGAGCCGACCTCCGGTCTCGATCCGATCTCGGCGGGTGAGTTCGACGATCTCATCAAGGCCCTTCAACAAACTTTGGGGCTTACCGTTTTCATGGTAACCCACGACCTCGACAGCCTTCACAATGCATGCGACCGGGTAGCGGCTCTCGCCGACGGGAAGATCATTGCGGTGGGACCGATACAGGACATGCTAAAATCGGATCATCCTTGGCTCAGGGCCTATTTCCACGGAAAACGGGCCTCCAGCCGTCTGAACGGAAGAAAGGCCTAGGAAACGGGACCGGGCATGGAAACGCGCGCCAATTACGTCCTGATCGGCCTGTTCACGCTCAGCGTGGTCGTCGGCATTTTCGGCTTCATCTGGTGGTTCCAGCGGCTCGGCACCGGCGAGGCCAAGGCCCGCTATGAAATCTATTTCGACGGCCCGGTGGCAGGCCTGCGCACCGGCGCGACCGTCAACTTCAACGGTATCCGGGTCGGCGAAGTCCGCAGCCTCGCGCTGGTTCCCAACGTGCCGCGCGCGGTGGTCGCGATCATCGAGGTTTCGAGCAGCACGCCAGTCCGCACCGACACGAGGGTCGCGCTCGAGTATCAGGGCCTGACCGGCATCGCCTCGGTGGCGATGACCGGCGGTAATCCTGACGCGCCGATGTTTACGGCGCCGAAGAGGGGCGAGCGGGCGCCCCGCCTCGTGGCGGAGCCCACGCCGGACGCGTTCCAGGCGGCGGCAAAGCTCATGCAGCGTCTCGACAAGCTGGTTGAGACGAACGAACAGCGGATCTCGGCGATCATGAAGGACCTTTCCGAGGTCTCGCGCGTGCTCGCAGCGCGCTCCAATGACACGCTGCTCGAAGTACAGTCCGCGGCGGAGTCGATCCGCAAGGCGGCCGACACCATCAGCACCCAGACCGCGCCGACGCTGAACGAGTTTCGTTCGCTCGCTAGCGATGCGCGGCGCGCGGTTGGGGAAATCGACCGGCTGGTGCGGAATATCGAGCGCAATCCGAGGCAATTTCTGTTCAATAATGGCGGTACGGTTCCGCAATACCGGTAGCCGTAGTTTCGTTCACGAGAAGGCGTTTCAAGTTGGGGCTGGGTAACGGGTACAGGTCGGTAGCGTCGGGTACGGCAAAGGCCGCGCTCTGGCTTGCCTTGGCGCTTTCCGTCAGCGCCTGCGGCGGCGCCGGCGTGCTCGGCGGACTCGTGGGCACCGGCAGCAACCCGACGCCGACCTTCGATCTTTCCGCGCCGACGAGCTTCGGCCCGCTTCCGGGCCGCGCACGCGGGCTGCTCGCCGTCGAGCAACCCACGGCGCTACAAATTCTGGATACGGAAAAGGTCGTGATCTCGCCCACTCCGGGCGAGGTGGCCTATCTTTCCGACGCGCAATGGGTCGACCGCCTGCCGAAACTGCTACAGGCGCGCATCGTGCAATCGTTCGAGAATTCGACCCGCATCCGTGCGGTGGCGAAGACGCAGGATCGCGTGAACGCCGACTATCTTCTTGTCGTCGATATCCGTCAGTTCGGCATTCAGGCCTATAACGGCCCGGTCGCAAACGTCGAACTGTCGGTGAAGATCGTCTATCAGCGGGGCGGGCGGCGTCGGCGGCCGCTGCCGCCACGCTGGCGCTGGATCAGGCGCTGTCGGACGTGCTCGTGCAGATGGTGAAGTGGACCTCGCGCAGGATCTAGCCTCTGCTGCTTTCCGGCATCGGGATTGATACGGCTTACTGCTGCGATAACGGCATCGATACATTTCCTCTTCGAGATTGCGCTGGGCCCGCGCTGTGCAGTACGGGCATGCTGTAAAAAGCTGTTCGTCAACGGAGCTTGCAATGAAGAAGTACGTCATCGGAGCCGCCGCCGCGGCGTTGTTCGCAGGAGCGGCCTTCGCCCATCACGGCTGGGGCAGTTATGACTCCACCAGGCTGGTCAAAGTCGAAGGCCCGGTGCTCACGCTGAAATACGCGAACCCGCATGCCGACATCGTGATGAACCGCGACGGCAAGAAGTGGGACATCGTGCTTGCGCCGATCGCGCGCATGGAGGCGCGAGGCTTGAACCGCGCGGACATCGAGGCCGGCAAGATCGTTACCGTCGAAGGTTATGTGCGCAAGGACGGTACGGCGGAAATCCGTGCGGAGCGGATCATCGCAGGCGGCAAGACGGTCGAGCTGCGCTGATGCAGGCGGCCCACTGGGCGCTGCTGTTGCAGGATTCCGGCTTCGCGGCCGCGATCAGGGGCGGGGCCTATCTCTATCCCTTGCTAAATGTCCTGCACGTGCTTGCAGTCGGCTTGATCGTCGGTTCGATCCTCGCGCTCGATTTCCGCGTGCTGGGATTCGTAAAATCCGTTTCTGCTGCGGACGCCTCGCGGCTGCTCACTCCCTTTGCCGTTGCCGGACTGCTGATCGCGGTCCCGAGCGGATTTGCGCTCTATGCTTCCGACGCGGTGTCGCTCTCGCAGAGCAACATCATGTGGATCAAGCTCGCGCTGGTTGCGCTTGGCATCGCGAATGCGCTGGCGTTCCGCAAGTTGTGGAACGCGCATCTGGCGGACTGGGAACGCAGGAAGACTTCGCTGGCGAAAGCACAGGCGGTGCTTTCCATCCTGATCTGGTTGCTGGTTCCATCGCTCGGCAGGATGGTGGCCTATCTATAAAGAAATAAAAAAGCCCGCGAAGTTCGCGGGCTTTTTTGCTGTTGCCGTCCGGCGTATCAGCCGAGCCGTCCCGCGGCATGCGCGAGCAGCGTGTAGACCTTGCCAGTATCCGAAGTGAGGTAGGTCTTGGTGAGCGTCTGGCCGCGCTCGTCACGCGAGACCTGCTCGAGGAGCTTCTCGAACTCGTCGATATAGCGGTCGACGGTTTCGCGGAAGTTCGCGTTGCGGCGATACTTCTTGCGGATTTCCTCGAAGGTCTTCTGGCCGGCGTTAGTGTAGAGGCGGCGGTTGAATACGCCGCGCTCGCCGCGCTTGAAGCGCTCCCACGACTCTGCCGCCGCCTGATGATCGATCATGCTGGCAATGTCGGTCGAGAGCGAGTCGAGCGACTCGATGCCGGTGGCGTTGTCGTCGGCTTCCGGCTCGGCGGTGCGTGCCTTCTTGCTCAGCGCTTCGTCGAAGCGCGCGGCGCGGTCGGCAGACTTGGCCGGGCGGCGCGGCTCGGGAGCGGGTTCGCGGGCCTGCTCACGGGCGCGGGCAGGCGGTGCCGGCGGCAGGTCTCCGCCGTCGTCATGCTGCGGGCGCGGCAGTGCGCCGCGCGGTGCCGAGCGTCCGCCGACGGCTGCGACTTCACCCTGATATTCGTAGGCGACGCTTGCCTGGTCCGCATTGCGGCCATGACGCGAGACGATCTCGTTGAGTTCCGAGAGCGCCTTGATCTGGTCGGCGACGACGCGGCGCATCGCGTTCGCGCTTTCCTTGGTTTCCGTCGGCAGTTCGAACACGGTGCGGCGGATTTCCTCGCGGGTCGTGTCCAGCGTGCGCTGGATGTCCTCGGAGATTTCGCGAAGATCCCGCGACGCCTCGAGGAAGCGCGAATTGGTTTCGGAGAACATGGCGTTCACCGACTTCATCGCCTCGTCGTAGGTGTCCTGCAACGCGACGTTCGTGCGCTCGCGCTCTTCCGACGACGAGTTGCGGATCAGTTCGTACTGGCGGGCAATCGACTGCGTTGAAGTCGCGGTGGATTCGGCGACCGCGCGGGCGATGTCCTGTGCCTTGCCGTGGGCGTGCGCGAACGTGTCATCGAGCATCTTGTTGAAGCGCGTGAGGCGGTCTTCAAGTTCGGTGGTGCGCTCCGCGAGCACGTTGGAGATGTCGTCGATCGCGTCGCGGCGGCGCGCAAGGCCGTCGTCGATGCGCTGGTGAGTCTGGCTGAGCGACTCGCTGGTCGTGTTGACGAGGCGAACCTGCTCTTCGAAGCGAAGTGCGAGGTTCGAAACGTCGCGCAGCACGCCGTTCGAGGATTCGTTCAGTTCGCGGATCTGGTTGTCCATGCGCTCGGCGGTAAAGCGGGTCGCGTTGATCGCGTTTTCCAGCGTGTTGTGGAAAGCGGCGACCTTTTCCGCGACCTTGCCCTCGATCGGGCCGAGCGTGGAGGAGGCGGTATCGATCGCCGCCTGCAACAGGCCGTGGGTCTGGCCGAGTTCCGCGATGATGTCGCGAACCTCTACGCGCAGCGTTTCGTGCGCGCCGGTGATGTTGTTGACGCGCTCGACGAAGTTCTTGGCGATGCCGTCGGCGAGCTCGTTGAGGTGGCGCTCGACGTGCTCCGCCGTGCCGAGCAGGTGATCGTTGACGGTGGTCACGCGCTCGACCAGGAGGTCGGCCGAAGCAAGGCCCTTCTGTTCGATCGAGTTCGTCACGCTTTCGAGACGGCCGACGACCAGTTCCTCGAACTTGTTGACGCGCGTATCCAGCGTCTCGGTCATCTGCAAGGCGCGGGTGCCGAGCGTCTCGTCGATCTTGGCCGCGCGCTCGGAAAGCGTCGCCGCCATTTCAGCGGACTTCGCGGAGAAGTATTCGCCCATGCCGGCGACGCTCTTTTCGACCGCCTCGGTGGCGCTCTTCGAGCCTTCGGCGATGGTCTTCGAGAATTCGAGCGTACGGGTGGCGAGCGTTTCGTTCAGCGACTTCGCACGCTGATCGAGCGTGGTCTCGATGCGATTGATGCGCTGGTCGAGGTCGTCCGAGACTTCGCCGATCTTGGCCGCGACACGCTGATCGAGCGCCGCAAGGCTGTCGCGGGAAGCTTCCGCGATACCCGTGATCGCGGTCTTCATCTCGTTGATGACGCTGCTGCTGTGGCCGCGCACGGTGCTTTCGAAGGTCTGCACGCTTTGCGTCATGGTCTGGTTGAGCGAGCCGGTATCCGTGGCGATACGGTTCGCGATGTCGTTGCCGCGCGTGGTGACGTTGTCGGCAAGGGTGCGCAGCTGCTGGCCGATGGTGTTCTCGAAGGTCTGGCCGCTCTGGGCGATGACACGCGAAATTTCGTCCGCGCGCTGCCCGAGCCGCACGTGCATGTCGTTTGCCGACTGCTGCAGCGCTTCCGAAACCTTGTCGTTGCGGTCGGCGATGGCCTTCGCGATCTCGATGCCGACTTCGGTCAGGCGCTGGGTCGCTTCCGCGCTGCGCTCGGACAGGCTGGCGAGAATGGTATTGCCGGATTCCGTGAGCTGGGCACGGGCGTCTTCCGCGCGCATCAGGATGTTTTCGGTGATGCGGCCCGTGGTGCTGTCGAGCGCGCCTGCGACGCGGTCGGCGACGTTCTGCACGTCGAAGGCGAAGGCTTCGTGCGCATGCGCGATCGCGTCGCGCAGGTGCGCGGAGTGTTCGACGATCGCGTCACGTTCGTTGTTGAGTTCGCAGATCAG
>CAZFPR010000011.1:16266-28249 GCA_964521045.1 uncultured Hyphomicrobiales bacterium | reverse complement strand
CGTTCTCGTCGTAGGCGCGCTCCAGCGTTGCGACTTCGCCCCGCACCATGGACTCGAGTTCGGATGCGCGCGAGACGGCGCGTTCGATGCCGTCGCCGAGTGCCGCGACTTCGCGGCGGATGGTCTGGCCGACCGAAACGATCGCATCGGCGGAGACGCCTTCGGGTTCGGCGAGGCGCAGCGTGACTTCCGTCATCGCGCGCGAGATATGGCGCATTTCCTGCGAGCGGCGGATCAGCATCGCCGTCATGACGAAGAGAAGCGGCGGCAGCAGGATTGCGGCGAGCGTCGGCAGGAAGCTCGGCTGCGCGGCGATTTCGGAAATGCGCATCGCCGCGCCGGAAGCCGTGCGGTATTGCGTGGCCGCGATCAGCGCACCGCCGATCACCCACGCCATCGAGCCGAGCAGCGCGGCAAAAATCGGCGTACGCGAAGGCTTCTGGTGAAGCGCTTGCAGAATCTGGCCGACCGACTGACGGTCGTCGTTCGCAGCGGAACGCGGCAGACGCTCGCGGGTGCCGCGGGAGCGCTGCGCGAAAACTTCGCTTGCGGGTTCGGACGTGCCGGTCTCGCTGCCGCGCGCGGGGTCGCGCTCGGCCGCCGGAGACGTCACTTCCGGAATGTCCTTGCCGATGTTCAGCGCGTCCTCGATTGCAGAAAGCGCTGCTTCGGTCGGGTCTTGGGTCTTCTTGTTCTTCACGACTGCCTCCGGTCCGTACTCGATACCGCGACCGGCAAAATGCCGTTCGGGCCGGAAAATACTCAAAGGACCGTCACGCTCTACTCGTCCCGAGGCGGCAATTTCCCGATTACACAAGAAACGCCAGCCGCCCGGGACTCCGGTCCACCGCTTGGGGTATCCTACCGCGCGGGCGTGTGAAAAAGGAACGGCCAGCGGGTTCCGTCTCGAAACATCGTTAATGGCTTAAAGTCTTGTTCACCATACGAATTGAGCAATGGCGCGGGGGAAGAAGCTCAACGGGCAAGACCCCAAGCCCTGGCACAGCGATGCCGGGGGTTCCGACGCGCAGCGCCGCTATCTCCAGCGCGGCGTGAGCCAGCCGGGCGGAAAGCTGCCGTTGTTCGACGAGGACGGCCAGGAAATCCCGAAAGTCACGATCCGCGCCTGCATCCAGCATGGCTGGGCGGAACCCTGGAGCAAAAATCCGATCCACCCGGACTGGCTTGTGTGCCGCCTCACCGACGAAGGCTACCGGGTTCTCGGCATCGACCCTGCCAAGCGTCGGCGAATGCCCAAGCCTTAGTGTTCAAGCCTTGAGGCGGCGTTTACCGCCGCGCGCGATAACGGCAGCCATGGAACCGCCGATCGATTTCGACCACTTCGAAGCCGCCACGTTCGGCGACCGCGCGCTTCAGCGCGAAGTGCTCGGGCTGTTCGAGACGCAGGCGGAAAAACTCCTGCAAACGATCCGGCAGACGGACGGCAAGGCGCAGGCCGAGGCCGCGCATGCCCTGAAGGGTGCCGCCCGCGGGATCGGCGCTTCCGCCGTCGCCGAAGAAGCGGAGAAGATCGAGCAGGGTGACGCTTCCGCCGTGGAGCGGCTCGGCCTGCGGATCGAAGACGCGCGAAAGGCCGCGGCTTCCTTCCTTGCCGGCGCATGATTTGCCGCAACTCGCATTTCGTGGCGGCTCATTATATAGGGTGCGGCCTCACCTCCCGCGCGGCCAGCGCAAATCAACGAAGACCTTTCTACGAAGATGCCCAAGATCACTTTTATCGAGCATGACGGCACCAGCCGCACCGTGGATGCCGAGGCCGGCAGCACGGTCATGGAAACTGCAATCCGGAACGGAGTCCCCGGCATCGAAGCCGAGTGCGGCGGCGCATGCTCCTGCGCGACCTGTCATGTGCATGTAGACGACGCATGGACCGAGAAGGTCGGCAAGCCTTCGCCCATGGAAGAGGACATGCTCGATTTCGCGTTCGACGTTCGCCCCACCTCGCGGCTCTCCTGCCAGATCAAGGTGACGGACGAACTCGACGGACTGATCGTGAAGACGCCCGAGCAGCAGGGTTGAAGCTTCTTACTTCGGCAGCGCCGGGAGACCCTGCTTGCGCAGGAATTCGTCCACGACGGGCGTCCACAATTTCACGCCTCTCCCGAAAAGCCGGTGACCGTCGTCTCCAAACGCTGGCTGGAGCGAATATTCGGCTTTGCCGCCGGCTTTCACGAAGGCCTCGTGAAACTTCCGCGAGAGCGCTGCACTGAAGTAGCGGTCGTTCTGGGCGTATATCCAGAGCATCGGCGTTACGGACTTCTTCCCGAACTCGGCGAACGCGCCGATCAAGCGTTCGGGTGCGCAGACTTCGTCGGGTTTTCGCGATCCGCGTCCGCCGGCGAAGTTGATGACGGCGACAAGGCCGTCTGGCGCGTTCTCGGTGAGCGCAACCGAAGAAAACCCGCCGGCCGACTGGCCGACGCTGATGATGCGCCCGGGATCGACGTCGGGCCGCTTCTTTAGAAACTCGATTGCAGTGCGGATGTCGGCGGCACCCGCACGTCCGACGGTGACGTAGTCCGCGTTGTTGCAGCCGGTGCTCTCGGCATACTCACCCGCGGAGTCGCCATAGCCGCGTCGCATCACGATCACCGTGGCCCAGCCGCGCTTCGCAAACTCTTCGGCCTGTCTTGCGAAGGATGAGGGCGTCATCTTCGCGCGTTCTGCTCTGTCTCTTGGCGAGCCGTGATTGATAATCGCGAGCGGGTAGCGGCCGCCGCCCGTGGGCCGGATGAGGAGCGCCTGCAAGCCTTTCGCCCCTGCCTGCTGGTGGGGGATGCGCAGTTCCTCGCGCACGAAATCCTGCGCGTTGGCCGGCACCACCAGCACGAATAGCAAGAGCGTCAGCCGCGCAACGTGCGGCAACTTCAGGCCGGTCCAGACTGCAATCTTCTGCACGAAGAAAGATTGCTCATTACCGGGCCGCTTTGCAATGGCCTCAAGCGGCCGCGTTATTCCCGGTCATATAAGGCTCCCAATACCCTGCCGCCGGTTCGGTCTGTTCGACCACGTCCACGATCACGCCGGAAGGATCATGGAGCGTAAAGCGGCGCTGGCCCCAGGGCTCATCCGTGAGATCGTAGAAGACATGGACGCCCTGTTCTTGCAGCACGGCGCGCGCCTTCGCGGCGTCCTCGACTTGAATAGTCACAATCATGCCCTTGCCGCTGAAAACTTCCGGTCCCGGCGGATTGGTCGGATGATCCGGCGTCATCAGGCCGATCGCGATCCTGCCCGAGCGTGCGTTGCCGAGCATCGTGACCCAACTGGATTCGAAGATCACGCCGAGACCGAAGTGCTTCACATAGAAATCGCGGCTCGCGCGCATGTCGCGCACCGTAATCAGCGGATAGCTGTCCATGATCTTCATGCGTCACCTTTCAGGGGAAGATGGACCCGCGTCAGCCATTCGGTCGGCGGCAGTTCGCGCGGGTCATTGAGATATTCTTCGAAACAGGGGAAGTCGCCGGCCTCGTGCCCGCTCGTGGGCAGCCAGTCGCGGAAGAGGTGACGATAGACGCGCTCGAGTTCCGCGTAGGGTCCTTTGTGCAGGATGCTCGCGCATGGGATCGCGGGGATCTTCACTTCGCGGATCTTCTCGTGCGCGGGAATATTTGCGTTTGTCGCGAGGCCAGCTTCGGCGCGCAGTTCGCTTTCCGGAACGCTTTCAGGGTCGTCGAAATAGATTCCGAACGAGCGCGATAGCGGCAGCCCGCTCGCCGCGAAGAAAATCTGCACCCGTGCAAAGCTGTTGCCGATCGCCTGATAGTCGCCGCGATGCTCGATGGCGGCGAGCCGCGCACCTTCGAACGGCGCGACCTCGACGCGATAGTCGGTCTGCATATGCCGGGGTCGCTTCGGATTTGGCGGCAATAGCGTGCCGCGCATACGGTAGGCGCCGGGAGGCACACCGTAGTCCGATGCGAAGGCGCGGGAGAAGGCTGCGAGCGTTCCGTAGCCCGCGCGCTTGGCGATCCGCTCGAGCGGCGCTTCCTCGCGCGTGAGTTCTACCGCCGCGCGATGCAGCCGCAGACGCCGCACCGTATCGGCAAGCGTTTCGCCGGTCGCTTCGCGGTAGATGCGGTGGAAGTGGAACGGAGAGAAGAACGCGACCTCCGCGAGATTCTCTACCGTCAGATTTTCGTCGAGGTTCTCGGCAATGTGATCGGCAACCCGCGCGATGCGGCGGCCATAATCCATGCGGGTTTCGGGCTTCGTCATGCGGGAGAGACTAGCTTCCGTGCATTGATCGATGTTGCGGTTTTTCGGCGGCTGGCTCTATATCCGTGCAGCTTTCCCGACCTACTACAGCGAAATCCCGGAATTATGAGCGAAATCGTCAAAACGGATGCCGTCATCATCGGCGCGGGGCCTGTCGGGCTCTTCGCGGTCTTCGAGCTCGGCCTCGTCGACATCAAGGCGCATGTCATCGACATTCTCGACAAGCCCGGCGGACAGTGCGCGGAGCTCTATCCGGAGAAACCGATCTACGACATTCCCGGCCTGCCGGTGGTGACGGGCGCGGGGCTGGTCACGAACCTGCTCGAGCAGATCAAGCCCTTCAACCCGACCTTCGAATACGGCGCGCGCGTGGAAAGCTGTGAGCGCATCGAAGGCGGCTTTCGCCTGAAGACCGATATCGGCGGCACCATCGAAGCGAAGGTCGTGGTGATCGCGGCCGGTGGCGGATCGTTCGAATCGAAGAAGCCGCCGCTTGCCGGCATCGAGCAGTACGAGAACAAGTCGGTGTTCTATGTCGTGCGCTCGATGGAGGCGTTCCGCGGCAAGAGCATCGTAGTCGCGGGCGGCGGCGACTCGGCACTCGACTGGACACTCAATCTCGCGCCGCTTGCGAAAAAGCTCACGCTTCTGCATCGCCGCGATGCCTTCCGCGCGGCTCCCGACAGCGTGAACAAGATGAAGGCGCTGGTCGCCGCGAAAAAGATCGACTTCGAACTCGGTCAGTTGCACGCGCTCGAAGGCGAGAACGGCGTGCTTCGCAAGGTGATCGCACGGCGCGAAGACAACTCCACGTTCGATATCGAGGCCGACGCGCTGCTGCCGTTCTTCGGGCTCACGATCAAGCTCGGGCCCGTGGGCACCTGGGGTTTGAAGCTCGATGCCGAGCGCATTGTGGTCGATACGGAAAAATTCGAGACCAGCGAGCCGGGCATCTTCGCCATCGGCGACATCAACTATTATCCGGGCAAGCTGAAGCTGATCCTCTCCGGCTTCCACGAGGCCGCGCTGATGTCGCAGGCCGCGCACAAGATCATTTACCCGGACAAGCGGCTCGTGTTCCAGTACACGACGACGAGTTCGAGCTTGCAGAAGAAGCTCGGGGTTTAAGTTTTCTTCGTCATGGCCGGGCCTGTCCCGGCCATGACGGAAAAAGAGAGGGCGAGAACAATGGCTACTTTTATCGTCGCGCATGGTGCCTGGTCAGCGGGTTGGGCGTGGAAGAAGATGCATCCGCTCATGCGCGCGAAAGGCCACGAGTTGATCGCTCCGACCTATACCGGCCTCGGCGAGCGCGGGCATCTTGCGAATTCCTCGATCGGCCTCGAGACGCATATTCAGGACATGCTGATGGTGTTGCAGATGGAGGACGTGCGCGACGCGATCCTGATCGGACATTCCTATGGCGGTATGGTCGCGACGGGTGTCGCCGATCTTGCGGCCGACTGCATTGCGAAGCTCGTCTATCTCGACGCCTTCGTGCCGCAGCACGGGCAGAGCGTGTTCGATCTCGTTTCGCCGGAAGAACGCGAGCGCAGGCAGACGGCCGCGATCGACGGCTGGAAACTGCCGCCTTCGCCGCCTCCGCCGGACACTTCACCGCGCGATATCGCATGGATTACGCCGCGCCGTATGCACCAGCCGCTCGCGTGCTTTCAGGAGCCCGTGCTTCTGGAAAACGGCGAGCCGAAAATGCCGCGCGCTTATATCTATGCGCAGCGGCACAATCCCGGCGATCCGTTCCGTCCCTTCGCGGAGCGCGCGAAGAAGGAAGGCTGGCAATATTTCGAGATGGATGCGAGCCACTCGCCGCACATCACAGCGCCTGAAGCGCTCGCGGAAATTCTCGACGGGATCGCCAGATCCTAGTTTCAGCTTCTAGTTTCGCTTGTCCTGCATAGAGCCTGCTTGCTTCGCAAGTTTCGGTGCGAAGCCGGCAACCGAGAAAATGCGCGTGACTGCATTGCGCCAGCCGGCGGATACCGCCAGCAGTTGCATCGCAAGCATGCTCCACACCAGCGGCGCCATCCACGCGACCCGCGCGCCGTAGCGGTGGTTCGGGTTCGACAGCACGCCCATCACAAAAGCGTTCGCGAAGATTGCGAACAGAACCGTGGCCGCGAGCCAGTCGGTGTCGCGCATGTTGCCGCGCCGCCACGCGAACAGGAGCAGGAGCGGCAGGAGCGCGATTGAAGTGAGCGTAAAGGGCTCGTGCACGCGGTTGAAGCCGTCGAAGATCGCTTTGAGCTTGCCCTGCCGCTGGAGCGAGGCGTTCATCGCGCGCTTCATCTCTGGTGCGTCCTCGTCGAGCACGCCGTAAGTAAAGCCGATGTCGTGCACGACGCCGTCGCCGGTGCGCACGCGGGAAAGCTGCAAGGCGCTCGATTTGATCGCGGTCCAGAGATGCAAGCCGGGATACTGCACGACGCTGTCGAGTACGATGCGCTTCATCTCGTCGCCGCCGCCCTCGAAGCCGCCGATATGTGCGAACGGCCCGCGGTCGCCCTGATGCCACAGGAAATCGTCCGCGGTGTGCGGCAGCCCGTGGCGCACCTGGCAGAGTTTCAGTTTCGGGTCGGGGCAGTTGTCCGCGAGATAACGATGCGCGATGCCGTCCTGCACGAGACGGCTGAAGACGAATCCCGCGCCGCCCGGAGTCCAGGCGAAGTTTCCGGTAAACACCCAGCCTGCCGAAGGCACGAGCAGGATCGCGAGCAGGATTGCAAGGCCGCCCTGCCGCAAGGCCGCGCGGGAGATGAGCGCGCCGCGCCACAGATGCAGCGCGAGAGCTGTTGCGAGCAGCACCAGCACGACGGCAAGCGTGCCATTATGCGTGGCGCAGGAGAACGCGATCAGCGCAACGAGCGCATAGCGCTCGATGCGCGAGACTTCATCGCGTTTGCGAAGGATAATATAGAGCGCAAGCACGGCGAGTGCCGCGAAGAGATCGGGCATCATCATGCCGGCGATCCAGGCCAGCGCGGTGCAGGCGGAAAGGATTGCTGCGGCGGTGACGAGACCGAGCGGCAGCGCCGCTGCGCGGTTTTTCAGCCCGTGCGTACGCAACACGAGATAGAGGATCCAGACCGTGATCGCGCATTGCACGATCGCGGCAGGCCAGAAATTCGGATAGCGGAAGCCGGTGAGCCACGCGCCATAGACGACCGAGCGGCCGTTGTTCAGCATCCCGAGAATGGTGCGCAGGAAATAGTCGCCGCTGTCGTAAAAGAGCAGCGGAAAGCCGTTCCAGATCGCGGGCGCGAGCAGCAGGAGAACCGACGCGAGAAACGCGGCGATAATCGCAGGCGAGACGCGCAGATAGGGCAGAGGCGCAAAAGCCATGAGCACTCCGGTGCGAGCGCGGTCGCCCGCGCCGGGGTTTCGGATTTCACGATGAGATGCACGTAAATGCGCCTGACGCGTGTCCGGTTCCCGCCGGGTGCGGTTTCCTGAATTAAATTTTTGCAAGGCGCGTTGTTCATCCCGCGTTCAAACGCGGCGTGCTACGCGCAGGAAACATTCAGGAAGTTTGCGATGAGAGCTTTGCTTTTCGCGGCGGCAGCCGCTTTGCTGTCATTCGCCGCGCCGGTTCACGCGCAAGGTCAGCCGCCATCCGATATGTGGTGCCGCGACCAGCGCATCGGGCCCGGGCCGTTCGATACAGTGACGATCTGCCAAGCCTACACGTATCAGCAATGCATGGCGTCGCGCACGAACTTCGGCACCTGCTACCAGAACCCGCGCTACGACCCGCGCTTCGCGAAGCCGAAGCGCTAGCGGGCGCAGCTACTCCCGAAACTCCTGCGCATCCGGCACGCGCGTGAACGCGATCTTGGCGCCGAGATATTGCAGGCCGAGATCCTTCTGCGAGGCGAGCGTCACCGTTTCGCGCCCGTAGCGCGCGACCAGCTTGTCCACCGAACGCCAGAGCACTTCCTTCTTGGTGAAGCCGTCCGGCCGCGTTTCGATAAACAGATCGCGGGCGCGCTTCTCGACCGGGGAGAGTCTTGAAATCCAGATCGAGACTTTCTTGAACGGCTCGCGCGAGCGCGGAAACTGCCGCCAGAGATCGTCGAGAATTTCGAGCAGGGTGAAGGAATCCTGGGTCGGCGAGAAGGTCGCTTCTGCGACGAGGCTTGGCTGGTCGGCGCGGCGCGCGGCAAGCCCGAGTGCGCCTGCGGCAAGATCGTAGCGGCGCAATCTGGTGCCCGCTTTCAGCAAAAGCGCACGGCTGACGATGCGGGCGCGGCCGGGGCTTCGCATATCCGGCGAAAGCACGCGGCTGTGGCCGATGGTGCGGCGGCCATGTTCGGTGCCGGGAATATCGACGCCATGCAATTCGTACCAGTAGCGCTCGCCGCCGACCGAGCCCCAGATATGCCTTGCTTCCTTGGGCTCCAGTGCGAGCAAGGACGCGATGTCGTAGACGCCGCCGCGATGCAGCCGTGCCTCCATGCCCCGCGCGATGCCCGGCAGATCGGTGAGTTTCAGCGGATGCAGGATGTGCGGCAGGTCGTGCTGCTCGATCAGCGTCAATCCGTCGGGCTTCTCCATGTCCGAAGCGATCTTCGAAAGCAGCTTGGTCGGGGCAATCCCGATAGAGGAGGTGAGACATTCGCCGACATTGTTGCGGATGCTCGATTTGATGCTGCGCGCGATCTTTCGCGCGTTATCCGGCTCGCATTCATCGCCGATCAGCTTGCAGGTGAATTCGTCGATCGATCCGGTGAACAGGATCGGCGCGTTGTTCTCGACCTGCGCTTTGAGCTTTTCATGCACATCGACATAGAGATCGTGACGCGCGGGCACGCAGATCAGGTCCGGGCAAAGCTCCTTCGCCTCCCAGATGCGGGTGCCGGTTTTCACGCCGAAGGCTTTGGCTTCGTAGCTTGCGGCAATCGCGCAGGTCTTGTCGGTATTCGCGATCGGCACGACCGCGACCGGGCGCCCGCGCAGGCGCGGCTCCATCTGCTGCTCGACGCTCGCGAAGTACGAATTGAAGTCGATGGTCAGGTAGCTGAAACGGCCCATTACGCGGCACTCGATTGAGGGCCATGGACTATAGAACAAAAAGAGAACAATGAAAAGGCGTGCCTAGGCAGTTGAGCCCGCACGAAAGCACCCCGGCTTAGTTCTGGTTCTTCATTTCCTCTTGAAGCCGTTCGTGAATCTTGAGGCCTTCGCCCGGCGCGAAATCCGAAAGCTCGTAGAGCGGGCGGATTTCCAGTTCGCCGCCGTCGTTGTGCGGGTTCGGGCAGCGCTTCATCCACTCGATTGCCTCTTCGAGCGACTTCACGTCGATGATCCAGTAACCGGCGACGAGTTGCGCCGTCTCCGGAAACGGACCCCCGGCCACGGTGCGGTTCATGCCCCCGAAAGTGATGCGCGCGCCCTTCGAAGAAGGCTTCAGGCCGTCGCCGGCGAGCATGATCCCGGCCTTCACCATCTCTTCGTTGAACTTGCCCATAGCCATGAGCAATTCCTGCGAGGGCATCACGCCCGCTTCCGAATCCTTGGTGGCTTTCACGATGACCATGAAGCGCATGGGACTTCTCCTTCACTCGCGCGAGGCGCGGCATGACAACACATTTATCGTGAAAATGTGCCGGGGGATTGCGAGATTTTAGTGCAGCCGGAGCAGCGACTTCGCAGCGCTACGCAGCGGCGCGGGGAGTTTGCCCAGGAGCGACTTCGCCTGCGGCGCGAAGCGGAATGCGCGGGCCGCGACCTGACCCTGCAAGGAGAGCGGCAGCGCGTAGTCGCAGACGGCGACGGCACCCGTCCCAATCACGCGCTTGAAGGGGTCCGCGGGCGCAAGCAGATCGTAGGCGAGGAAGCCGTGTTCGCGGGCATATTCGATGGTGTCCGCCATCTGCACTTGCCCCGGGCCGCACTTCGCAAATTCCGGATCGGTCGCACCGAGGAAAGCGTGCCAGCGCTTGCCGTGCGTGATTGCGACTTCGATGGCGGCGAGCCTGCCACCGACTTCCAGCCGCGCGCAGGCGAGCAAATTGGCATGTCCGGTGACGAGCAAGGTGAGCACGCGCTCCCAATGCGGGTCGCCGATCACGGAGGACGAATAGCCCTTCATCGCAAGCCAGTTGCGCTTCAGCTCGAGCGCGCGGTTCACGCAATGAAGCGCCTCGCCGCCGCGGGTGATGTGAAGCTTCACTTCGCCCTGTTCGCCGAGCCTGCGGCGATAGCGGCGCAACTCGCGCATGTCGCGGGGCGGCAGTCCGCTTTCGCGGCGGAGGTCGACGTAAGGCGCTTCCTCGACATTCGAAACATGCGCGCGGCGCGACAAGAGCCCCGCGAGCTTCGCGTCCTTGCGGACTTTGCGGAAGAGTGCCGCATCAGCGCCGAGTTTTCCGGCGGCGAGCAGCGCCTGCACGATATGCGCCTCGTTGCCCGCGCGCGAGAGCACCGCGTCGCCATATTGAATGAGCGGGTCGCCGAGAAACCGCAGCACGCGGGAGCCCGCCATGGTGGTCGCCACCAGCGGCAGGATCGCTCTGGCCTCGCCATGCTCGCGCACGACGATGATGTGCGGCATGTGGCCATGTTCGAGATGTGCGGGGAGGGCGGCCGCCGCGACGGCAAAGGACTGGAACGGTGTCGGGAACGCGCCTTCGCGCTCGATCGCGCGCCAGTCCGCTGCCACGGCATCGAGCGCGTCAGTGCCGGAGAAAATCTCGGCGTCGCCTGCCGCCTGCTCGGGCTTGGCCGAGCGGCGCAGGCCCTCACCGAAACCAGCCGCGATTTCGGGGAAGGATTCCAGATGTGCTGCGAGTTCGAGGGCGAGTTCGACCGGCATTCCCAAGTTTCTTGTTGCGCGAACCGTTCTTGTTTTCCGGGGCCGACTCTAGCCTCCGCGCACCTTATTATTGGTTGCGGCCGCGGCTGCCGCGCCGCTTAATTGCCAGCTATCCTTAACGCAGCCGCCGTTTCCCTGTAGATTTACAGGGCCGATTTCGAGCCAGCGGTATCATGATGGAGGTCTCGCAATGGAGATCGTGGGCGCCGTTTTCATCGCGAACCTGATCGCGTCCTTCGCGCTTCTTTGGAAGAAGGCGGGCGTCCTGAAGACCGTCGCGGTGGTCTTCAGCGTGATGCTGGTTTCGATCCTGCTGCTGGCCTACATTTTTCACGACCTTTATCCCGCGCCCTCCACTGCGCGGAACGCGGCCTTTCAGGGCTGGTTCGTATTCGGCGGGTTGGCCACCTTCGGCGGGCCGGTGATCGGGACGCTCTTGGCGTGGTATAGCCGCCGGCGCTTTGCGCAGTTCCGCGCGATCGCGGGCGGGAAGCGCTTCGGAGACGGAAATTGAAATGAGCCCGCAATTGAATTTCCCTCTCCCCGTTTACGGGGAGAGGGTGGCGAGCGAAAGCGAGCCGGGTGAGGGGCGATGCAAGGCCCCTCATCCGGCAGACATTTCGCTCTCGCTCCATGTCTGCCACCTTCTCCCCGTGAGGACGGGGAGAAGGAAGTAAGGTCGAGCGCATGTTCATCAACTTCTTCAACGAGCTGAAATCGGCGGGGCTGCCCGTCACCGTCCGCGAGTACCTGACGCTGATGGAAGCGCTCAATTCCGACGCCGATCTCGCGAACCGGCGCGTCGAGGATTTCTATTTCCTCTCGCGCGCGGCACTCGTGAAAGACGAGCGCAACCTCGACAAGTTCGACCGCGTGTTCGGCCATGTCTTCAAGGGCCTCGACCTGATG
>CAZFPR010000011.1:987-16256 GCA_964521045.1 uncultured Hyphomicrobiales bacterium | reverse complement strand
GATCCCCGAGGAATGGCTCCGCAAGCTCGCCGAGAAATATCTCACCGAAGAAGAGAAGGCGCAGATCCAGGCCATGGGCTGGGACAAGCTCATGGAGACGCTGGCGGAGCGGCTCAAAGAACAGAAGGGCCGCCATCAGGGCGGCAACAAATGGATCGGCACCGCGGGCACGTCTCCATTCGGTGCCTATGGCTATCATCCCGAAGGCATCCGCATCGGGCAGGACAAGAACCGCAACAACCGCGCCGTCAAAGTGTGGGACAAGCGCGAGTTCAAGGATCTCGACGACAGCGTCGAGTTCGGCACGCGCAACATCAAGATCGCGCTACGCCGCCTTCGCAAATTCGCGCGCACCGGCTCGCCGGACGAACTCGATCTTCCCGGCACGATCCGCGAGACCGCGAACCACGGCTATCTCGACGTGCAGATGCGGCCTGAGCGCCGCAACGCCGTCAAAGTGCTCCTGTTCCTCGACATCGGCGGCTCGATGGACTGGCATATCGAGCTATGCTCGGAGCTGTTCTCCGCCGCGCGCACGGAATTCAAGAATCTCGAGACCTTCTACTTCCACAACTGCCTCTACGAGAGCGTGTGGAAGCAGAACGTGCGGCGGCACTCCGAGCGCACGCCGACCTGGGACGTGCTGCACAAGTTTCCTTCCGACTACAAAGTGATCTTCGTCGGCGACGCGAGCATGAGCCCCTACGAGATCATGATGCCGGGCGGCTCGGTCGAGCACATGAACGAGGAGGCGGGGCAGGTGTGGGTCGAGCGCGTGACTAGGCTCTATCAGCACGCGGTGTGGCTGAACCCCGTGCCGCGCGAGCACTGGGACTACACGCAATCGGTCCGCATGATGCGGCAGCTATTTTCCGACCGCATGTATCCGCTCACGCTCGAGGGCTTGGACGAAGCGATGCGGGAGTTGGTGAGGTGATTATAAGCTGGCTTGCTTAACCCTAGGGAGGTCAAGCGAAATCAGGTCAGCAATCTTTACGGCAAGTTTTCGAAAATCTCTATAAGCCTCTTTAACAGCCGATTGATGTGCGCCAATCGCACCATCTCCAACTTTGAGCGAGAAGATAGGCTTTCTTGCCTCTTGGGCCATTGGAATTAGGGAGCGATAATCTTTGAGCCAAGACAAACACGCATCATCTTCTTCAACCGACGCCGGAGCTACTATTGACGTCTCACCCAAAACATCGCGGTGAAACGCACTCGGAACGCGATTAATCCAGCGGGAAAAATGTGCTGCCTTCTCTCCTTTAAAAGTAGAAAACCGAGAAACCACGTATCCGATTGCATCCATTTGCCCAGCGGGCCAATTGCGGGACGCATTCCGGCGAGTTGGTGCGTTTTCTAGTCTTCTCTGCCAACCTTTTCGCCATTCTGTAATGCCTCGCCCGACGTTTGTAAGACCTTTAAGCGAGAAGATGTCGGGAGCTACAGGAATAACAATATAGTCCGCGGCAAGTAGCGCGGATCGATTTATCGCTCCTAAGTTAGGCCCAACGTCGAGTAGAGCAATATCAGCTTCGTACTCGTCGGCTGCAATCTCCACTGCCCGTGCAATCGAAGTTGTAACTGCGAAAGCTCGCTCTCTATCGAGTGACGAATCTGACAAGCACTTCGTCCATTCACTGGAAAGTGCGTCTTCAATTGCAGATAACTCAAGATCACCGGGAATTAATGCAAATTCTCCAAATACCTCAAGCGTTCTTGGGCGGACATTTCCGCCTTGAGAAATAACAGGCGCAATCACATCGTAGATGGATGTGATGTCTTCATCTTCAAGCATCTCGATCTGCTTTGGAGACAAACACATGGCAGTTAAATTTGCTTGTGGGTCTAAATCAGCCGCAAGCACTCGCACCCCTAAGTTCGAGAACATGTAGGCCAAATGATAGATGAGAGTGGTTTTCCCCACTCCGCCTTTATTGTTGAAGAATGCGATCGTTTTCAAGCTCACTTCCTGACAGTAAACAACGTGAACGTTGGGACGAATTCATATTCCAGTGGCGGATTTCCGTTATCTCTAAGGCTCCTTTTTGCCTTTTCTAGACCAAAGCCAAAACGTTCAACTAGGCCGAGATTTTTCATTGCTTCCGCAATGCGAGGATTACGATAACTGGTGGTCCCTTGCCATATAGTTTCTGGGGTAACCTCGCCATACAACCCGCCAGGACTATGTATTTCAATTCGGTCATTAAACCAATAAACCCGGACGGGAGTATTGGAGCCGTCGTAATTCCGGTGCATAATTGCATTTCTTGCCAACTGAAGCAGGCCGTCGATGGGATAGTCCGAAATCTCCAAGCGTTTTCCATCTTTTATTTCAGCGGTCGTGGCCACATTTAAGCGAAGCAAGTCATCGAGCTGTTGCACAATGTCTGGCAGCGGACCCGAAAGTTCTTTCTGAGACGTAATTGGGTCAGTCAATTCCGAGCCGTTAATTCTTAAGAATTGAACATACGTTCCAGCAATAAATGCTCTTGGATTTTTCCCGTAAAGTAAAAGAGCAGCGGCGTTCGGCACATTGTTTGGAGACACAAAGAGAAGGCTTCTCAACTTATCTTGGATGCTACGGGAATTTTCTACTATGACTTCGCCAGAAACGGCAGCGGGAAAGTATTCGCGCTCAAAACGATTCAAATCGAGGTCGTCAAGCGATGCTCCATCGAAAGGTCGGGCGTCGAATGGAAGGTTTCTCCAAAGTTGTCGTTCTGTGAGTCTACGTTCTTCATCGGCAGTCGCTGTTGCCCTTCGAGGCCCAACTCGAATCCAAGTTCGTCCGTCAAATCTCACAGGTGGATTCTGTGCCGGATAAACGAGAATCACTGCTACTGTACAGTTGTTAATCTCGTGCCGTTCAACCTCTATACTTGGAACAGGAAGAATACGACCATCGTCCCGCATTTGGCTTAGTGTTCGTAGGAGTTGATCTGAGATATCTGTGTTCGCACAACTCAGATCATCGAGCTGACCAATGAAAATAACACCAGGCAGTTGAGAATGAGGAAGGTCGTTTGAGTAAGCGCAGATCGCCTGTCTAATTCTGTCAGCAACGTCGCCTGACGATACGCTAGCTTTTCGCTCGACGCGAGCATCTTCCATACTCTCAAATAGAAACTGTAATTCTGCACGCGAAAGCATGGAGACTTTCCAAGAAGCTTTTTTGGTAAGTGAGAGTATATCGCGTTATAGGACGTCAAGCCAAAGGGCTCCATTGGTCGAGTACCTGTATCTCGCAGATTCGTGCGCCTCACGATTTCCCTTGTATTTATCCTCTATTCGGACTATATTCCTATCGCCTTTCCCTCGAGGGCCGCTCTCGCGAGGCGTTGCTTGAGGAGGGAAGGGTGCGGCGCCCGCTGTTCGTGGTTCGCAGCCACGGATACCGGGAGGCCTCGGGTCACCCAGTCACGGTCTGCCTCCCGCCGCACTTCGTGCATCTGAACGTCGCCGGAAAGCTGATCGTTCAAATTCAAGAACCGTCGCTCGCGGCAGCTATTGGCACGTCACGCTTTTGGAATAAACAATCTGGGACTGCGGATTGTTTTTGTTGAACAGGTGAACCTTTCCCGTCCCGGTTATTCTTCTTCCGGAATTGCATGCTGCCGGTTTCGCAGGATCTGCCAGAATGACGGCATCCGCCCTGCAAGGTTCTGAATTTCTATTCTGGATACTGAAAGCCCATTCTTTCCCGTCAGGTCTTTGGGCCACGCGGGCGATCGTGCCGGTGACGGTCACTGTGTCTCCGGGAACGCACTCCGCAGATTGGGTCCAGCCGGGGCCATGAAACACAATCGTCAGCGCTGCCAAGACAGCGAAAGTCAAAACGAAAAGTTTTCTAGACGTCATGGTCATTGTCCCCCTAGCGCTGCGCTGCAAGAGCGAGCCCGAATTGAACCATGACAGGGCTGAAGCAGGATTGCTACGAAGCATATCGGATATTGCCTGCGTATTTGAATGGCGCCGAAAATTCGGGAATGTCGAAGCGGGCGGTGTTGCGCCAACCGCATTTGATGCGGGCCGCGGGTTTTGTTGCGGTCCGGCGACCCACAAACAAAAAGCCCGGTATGTGGGTGCCGGGCTTTTCGATCGCGCAACCTCGCCTCTACCCCCGGCGCGGATGAACGAACTCAGATGCTTGTCGTTACGGCCGGCCTCGCTCGTTCGCGCCTGGGCACGCGGCCGAAAATCTCGTCCGGCGTTTCCAGCACGGTCACCGAATCCGATGCGCCGAGCGCAATCAGCGTTGCGTAATTGCGCTCGTCGCGCAGCACGATGGTCGCGCGCTCCAGGTTGACCTCGACCGGGCGATTGTCGGTCTTGGTCAGGGTGATCCATGTGCTCATGTGTTCTCTCACCAATGAATTTGTATGATGCGCGCGAGAATGATCGCGGCCGCGAAGATCGGGATGACGAGCGGTGGCGTGATGTAGCTTGCGAAACTATCTGTGCTCTTAGCCACGCGCGGCCTGCACTTCCGCCTTCTCGGCTTCCTGCTGATCCTTGAGCCAGCGCAGCAGAATCTGGTGCTTGATCTGCACAACGGAAGGCAGTTTCAGCTTGTTTCCGAATTTTCGCTTTTCCATCGTTTCCTCCCTGAAAGCGCGAATAAAAAAAGCCCGGCTTGCGCCGGGCTTTCGAGCGGCAGCCTACTTGCTGCTTGTGCTTTTCTCTGCCGGTTTATCCGGGGAGGGCGCGATCTTTTCCGGTTGAGGAGCCGCGGGCATCACCGGCGGAGCACTCACTTCCGGCTTCGGCGTGTCGGCTGCAAGGATGATTTTGTCGGTCATGGAAATGACCTTTCATGTTCAACCTAAAGAAATATCTAGGCAGAAAGCAGCGATAGCACGTTCGGCACAGGCAATTGAGGCTGCATTGCGTTCTGTAGGTTTATTGTTTTCTGAAACGGCAGAGGCCGCGCAGAATAAAAAGCGCGGCCTCCTCCCGGCGCCACGCTCCGCTAAAGGAGTGAGCAGCACGAGCTCAAATTCGTTGCGGCGGTTTTCTTTCCGCCGCGTGTATCTATTCCCGCGTCACCCGCGTAGGCTGCCCTCGCGCCCGCTCGCGTTTGCAGATCGATGCATCCCCGGTCCCGCGCCGGAGACGTATCATGCCGACCGATCAGGAACACCGCGCGGATGCCACGCGCTATGCCGTCTATGCGCTCGCCGTCATGGCGGTCGCAGCGCTCGCGGGCTTTCTCTTTCTCTTCAACTTCACAAGCTTCTTCCGGCTTGCGGTGCCGCTCTAGTTCTGCGGCGGCTTGATCGCGCTCTGCGGCACGATGCGCTGGTGGCGCTCGCTGTCGCTTTTGACGAGATAGAGCGGATCGTCGCCATCGGAAGGGCGCAGGCTCAGGATCCGGAAGTAGTTGTCGTTCGCAACCCGGAGGCCGTCGCGCGTGAGCTGTATGGTCTGGCCGACCCTGAACTTGTGAATCATGCGATGCTCCTTCCCGCCGTCACGAGACAATGGGGGCGTTGTCGGGGACTTCGGCGCTGCATTTCGGACAGACGATCGGACGCCGGTCGAGATCGTAAAACTTCGCGCCGCAGGAAAGGCATCTGCGCTTGGTGCCCGCCGGCGGAACGGGTCTTGTCATCGGCGCGCGTCGTTGCCGGGCCAGGTGCCCGTTAGCATGCGAAACCCGATGAAGAAAAATGCGCTCGCGGCCGCTACGGTCCAGAAAACGGTCTCGGAGACGAGGCCGAACTTTGCCCAGGCGACGAAGATGGCGAGCAGAACGCCGAGCGTCGCATAACCGATGAACTTCGAATGATCGTTCATCCGGTTGCGCGGGCGTTCATTGGGGCCGGGGCCTTTCTCGGCTCCGAGGCGGAACGCGATGCGCCGACTATAGGCCCGCGTGCATCACCAATTGAGGCGCTTCAGAGGCGGCTGCCACTATATTCACGCGGGGAAGATATCGTTTGCTATTCGGGCGAATAGGGCGCATAGGCGCTTCGTTCGATCTGCATATGTACTGGCCAACGCGCCTTAAACGCTCTCTCCAAGACATCGCTGCATCGGGAAAAGGTTCTGCGCACACGGCGTAGCGCCTGCAATCTCGCCTGTCATGGCGATACTTTAGGAGACGACAATGGTCACCGGTGTTGTGAAGTTTTTCAACGCGCAAAAAGGTTTCGGTTTCATTCAGCCCGCCGACGGCTCGAAGGATGTGTTCGTGCACATCTCGGCAGTCGAGCGCTCGGGCATGAGCACGCTCAACGAAGGCCAGAAGGTTTCGTTCGACATCGTTGCGGACAAGCGCAGCGGCAAGTCGGCAGCCGAGAACCTCGAAGCGGCGTAAGCCTCGATCGAGACGAAATACGAAAAGCCCGGTCGAAAGACCGGGCTTTTTTTGTCTTCAGGTTTGCCGCTCACGCCTTCTTCAGGAACTCCGTCCGGAGTACGAGGCCCTTCACCTGCTTGGTGCTGCACTCGACCTCGTCCGGGTCGCCGGTGAGGCGGATGTTCTTCACGAGCGTCCCGCGCTTCAGGGTCTCCGAGGTGCCCTTCACCTTCAGGTCCTTGACCAGTGTGACGGAGTCGCCGTCCTTGAGTTCGTTGCCGTGCGCGTCGCGCGTGATTTCTTCGGACATTGCCGTCCCCTGTGCTTATGGCCTGCGCCTCGCGCGCAGGAGCATCTGTCTGCCGGCCAGCGGCAGGGTCAAGGTCTGCGTGGAGTTATTCGTTGACCGCGGAGTAACAGCGCGCCGCTGTTCATCGTCCCGTCATCCACATCGGCAACTTTCGGAGCGGCTGTGCGCGTGCTTGGATGCGTATCCAAAGAGGAGACTTCAAATGTCCGACGACGACAATCCGCTCGAAGGCAAGGAATTTGCCGCAGCGCTCGCAAAGCTCGAGGCCTCATCGCCGGAAGCCGCGACGCTCATCAATATCCTCCGCGATGCCGTGATCGACTTGCAGGAGCAGGTCTACAGCGGTGACGATGAAGACGACGACGAGGACTAGGCGGCGCTGAGGCGCGCCGCGCTGCTGCGGCGAAGCAAGAAAACGGAAGAGGCCGCGCTCGTCAAAGGCGGACGTGGCCTCGTCCCTGCGGTTTCACAGTCCTTGCGGTTTTACTAGGGCTGCGAAGAGTTGATACTCGGCGCGGTGACGGTCGCATGCGGCGTATTCACCTGCGGCGTATTCACCTGCGGCGCGAAGATGTTCGGAATGAGCGGGACATTCGCCGTCGGCGAGTTCACGTGCGGCGCGGGCGCATTTACATGCGGCGTGTTGACTGTCGGCGCAGGTGTATTGACCTGCGGCGCGAAAATGTTCGGAAACAGCGAAGGCGTTTCGTCCGTTTTGGCACTCTTCTTGTTCGCCGGATTTTCCTGCGGCTGGCTGAAGATATTGAAAGGATTCAGGGTGCCGTTGTTCTGGCCACCGGTATTGCTGTTGGTGCTGGAAAGAAAATTCTGTAGCGGATCGTTTACACCGCCCAGATTGCCCGCCACGCCGGAAGTCACGTCCCCTACGCTGCCGGTGATGCCTCCGACGCTGTCGAGAACGCCGGGCAACAGCTCGATCGCTATTGCGGCCCCGGCCACACCTGCCGCTACGGCGCCGCCGTAGTTCGCGCCGCCCCGATAGCCGTCACAAACCGTAACGTATTGCCAGCCATTCGGCGCAAGAACCTGGCGGCAGGCAGCTTCCGCCGGGTTGAAGTTCACGCAGAAGCTCACACAAACGACTGCGCCGGCGATAGCGGCGCTCATGCTCTGCAACTTCATTGTCTGCCCCCAAGATTAGCGTCTAAGAGAAGCGCTTAAGAGAAACCGTTGCGTGCGCGCGAAGTAAAATCCCGGCTTCATGGAAAGGCAATGGCGTCTCTGTGCGGGGCAACATGAAAGCGCGGCGCGGCAAATACTGGCCCGCGGCATTCGCCAAGCTGTGGCTCCGCCGCACCTTACCGAAAGCGCAACGCTATTCGGATTTGCTGCTGTTTCCGTTGGTTTGCAGTCTGTCGCCGTCGGGAGACTTACCGGTCACGCCGTAATCGCTCGAGCGGATGCCGGGCGATGCCACGGCGAAACCCTCCGCGGCGATGCCCCGCCGGAGCAATTCGCGGATTGCGGCCGCGCGGCTCGGCATCCGGTTCGCGAATCGAAAGTCGTCGATGGCGTGGATCTCTTCCGCCAGCAGCATTACCTGCAAGCGTTCCTCGCGTGGGTTACGGTTTGCATTCGTCATTGCGTAGCCATGCGGCCGGGGGCCGTCCTTCTGCTTCTCCGGATTGTCGTGGAATGGCTCTATAACCGCCGAAACCGCGAAAAGTTCCATCCGCTCATTTTGAGCAATCGGCCGCAAATGAGCGCCCACAGCATTTGCGGACTTTCATTTTGCCGGGCATCGCCGCAATTTCGTTGCCGGAGGAAATTGCATTTTGATGAAGAGAGCTAAAGACAATGTGGAAGGCATCGAGCCGGAGGCTGTACGCGTGCCCGCGACGGAAGCGCAGCCGGCCGCGATCCAGATCACAAGCCAGCCGCAACTGGGAGTTTGCGATTGCGGCTCGGCCAGCTTCTCGCTGGTGAGCGAGATGAACAGCGAGGAAGTGCCCGGCATCCGCGTTTCGCGCATGTACGAATGCACCGTATGCGGTAGTTACCGGCTGCAAAAGTAGCGCGCTGATGAGCGAGTTACGTGACGGGCCGGGATTACTTGACGGTATCGCGGCTGCGGGTGTCAGCTTGATGCTCTGACGCTCGTTCGGAGCAGGCCCATGCGCTTCATCCTGCTTGCAGTTGTGCTGCTCTTGATGCCGGCGGCGCCCGCCTTCGCTGACGATTGTCCCTCGGGAAATGAACTTGAGTTCGAAGCGGAAACCGAGGCCGGACATCCATTCCCGAATGGCCTGCTCGTAAAACTCAGGCGCGAGCAGTGCGGCGTCGTCGCAATCTGGATTCCACCGGCGCTGGTGCAGAAGCAACCCAACTGCCGCTTCGGCGATGTGTTCACCGTATTCGGATCCGGTACGCGCCCGGTTCCTTCAAACCGCTGGGGGCTGACCGGAAAAATGCTCGTCGTCTTCGAGATGGAATGCGATTGACGTGCGTCTTCAGCGCCGTATGCAGGCGTACATTTCTTTCGCGAAGATCGGCCGGTTCACGAGCATCAGCGGCACGCTCGAGCGATAACCGGCAGGGCAGATCGCGCCGAAGGCTTCCAGCGGCGCCTGCATCGCCTGCCTTGGTTGCAGGTCGCCTTCGATCACGGTCTGGCGCGCAAGATCGAACAGCTCGACATGGATCGGTTGACTGCATTTGTTGCTGATGACGAGATTGTCGCGCGACGAAGGGAGTACCGCGCAATCGCGCAAGGGTGCTGCGGATTGCTGTGCGTTGGCGGGCGTACCCGTCAGCACAAGGATCGCAAACAGGACCGCGCGAATCATCGCTTCCTCCAGCCGGTGAGGCGCGCAACATAACCGAGTCGCGCCGCCTGCCGAACCCCATGCGATCCGTGCTATGCAGCGCCCATGGCACAAGGCTTTCTCGCAATCTGGAGCGACGTCGATCCCGCCGACGAGATGGATTACCTGCACTGGCTCACGCGCGAGCATGTGCAGGAACGGCTCTCGATACCGGGTTTTCTCGCCGTCCGCATTTTTCGCGCGGAGGCGGAAGGACGCGGACGCTTCCTTATCTTCTATCGGCTCCGGGATGCGGGTGTCGTGGGCAGCGAAGCCTATCTCGCGCGGCTGAACGCGCCGACGCCTTGGTCGCAGACGATCATGCCGAAGCTCAAGAATTTCATGCGCGGCGGCGGCCGCATCCTTCAGGAAAGCGGCGAAGGTGCAGGCGGTTATGCCGCGCCGGTGCTGTTCTCACGCACGCAGATTTCGAATTATCTGGCTGCGGCCGGAGAAATCGCGAAAGCCGACCGCATGGCGGCGACACGGATTTTCGAGGTGGATAGCGCTTCTTCGGGGATCGCGACGAATGAGAAATCGATGCGTGCGGGCGACCGCAGCTTCGAAGCGATGCTCTTCCTGGAATCGCTCGACGCGGACGTTCTCGCGTCCGGGCTTGCGGTCATGGAAGCCGAAGACCGCACGGTTTACAGGCAGATTTTCGCGTTCGCGCGCGGATGAAAAAACGCGGCCGGCGTTTATGCCGGCCGCGAATTGAGGCGTTAGCGAACGTTGTCCGGGCTCGCCATCGTCTGGTTGTAGCCGAACGACGCGCCGCCGGTGTTGAGCGCGGGATTCTGCGCGAGCCAGGTCTGGTGCATCGACTGCGCGGAAGCGGCGCCGACCGATGCGAACAGGGTGGCGGCGGCGAGCGTCGTGTAAACGATCTTCTTCATGGTCAAACTCCTCGTTGATGCAGCGTCAGGGGAAGCGCTGCGTGACATGAGGGAATCCCGCGAATGAGGAGTTTGGATGCGCGGCGGTATCACGAACCCGTGAGCAGGAACTTCGGCAAGGTGTTTACGGGAAAGATGCGGGTGCGGATCATCCGCCCGGAAGCTCTGCTGCAAGCCGATCGTTGCGCGCTCGCACGCTCGCCGTTGAAATCAATACGAAGATCGTAAATTGCTTGTCGAAATGTTGCGAGACCATCACACATTGTGTCGGCTGCGAGGCAGGCGACACATATGCGCCGCAGACCGTAATGCTATGTGCGCACACTACGCATGCGGAGGAGCGCAAACGAAACATTTCGTGAAATAGTCTAGAGCCGCGTGCTCCAGAAGTCCGGATGATAGCGGTAAAGCTCTCCGGACTTCTCTACATTGCCGATGCCGGGCCAGGGTAGATGCATGCCCGCGACGAGCAGGCGGTCGGTTGCCGCCATATCGAATGCACGCTTTCGTGCCTGCGCCGCCTGTTGCTGATCCGTGTCGAAGGCGAGGGTAATTTCGGGCCGCGAAAATTGTAGTGCCGCGTTGTGCACGATGTCGCCCCAGACCAGCATCTGCTCTTTGCCGGATGAGAACAGGTAGCCCGTATGCCCGGCGGTGTGCCCGGGCAAGGAGATCGCCGTGACGCCAGAGGCGATCTCGCCGTTTTTCGGCAACGGTTTCAGGCGGTGCGCGTATGGCTTGATGGCTTCGCTCGCCATATTGAAGAATGGCTTCATCTCGGCCGGCGCCTTATCGGCTACCTCTGCGCTGAGCCAGAATTTTGCATCGTCCTCCGAGACGTAAATGTCTGCGTTCTTGAACGCAGGCCGTCCTTCCACCGTCAGTCCGCCGACGTGATCCGGATGCAGATGTGTGAGCAGTACCGCATCGATCTGGTCGAGATTGATTCCGGCGAGTACAAGGTTCGCCGCTGCGCGCCCGAGCGAAGAACCCATCAAGGTGCCGCTGCCGGTATCCACGAGATAGAGTTTCTCGCCGGTGTTCACCGCGAAAGCGTTGCAGTGGATGCGCGGGGGCGAGGACTGATAGCTCTGCGAGGAAAGCTTCTCGATGTCCTTCCGCTCTCCGGTGAACAGGCCCAGTTCGAGATCGAGGTCGCCATCGAGCACCGCGGTGACTTCGAACGCTCCGAGATTGCGGCGATAGAATCCGGGTGCCTGGGCTTTCGCAAGCGGCATGCTGGCGCGCGCAGGCGAAGACATGCAGGCCGCTCCCGCAAGCAGTCCGCCTGCGATCATGATGTCGCGGCGGGAAATCATCGTGCTCTTGTTGCGGCTCACCAAAACTCTCCGCGATTGCCGGCCGCAAGTTTCGCACGAATGACGCTCGGGAAAAACCGCATTACCGGCGGTATCGAGGGGCGCGGCGAACGGTCCAGGCTGAACCATTGTTCATGAAACAATCGCCGTTTCAAAGCGTTTCAGCCATTGAAAGCGCGAGGATCATGCCCAAATGCCTGCGCTTCGACCCTGCAATAGGAGGTTCTCATGAACACCCTGTCCAAGAAGCTCACTGCGATCGGTCTTGCCGGTTCCGTCGGCCTTGGCGCGCTCGCGATCCCGACCGTTCCCGCCGCGGCCGCTCCGGTTGTGCCGAGCCAGAGCGTCGTGAAGCAATCGACGCCGCAACAGGCCGAGGAAGTTCGCTGGCGCCGCCGTCATGTCGGCCCTGCCGTGGCGCTCGGCGTTTTCGGCGCTGTCGCAGCAGGTATCGCGGCGCACCAGTATCAGCGCCGCTACTACCGCCACTACTACCAGCCGTATTACCCGGCGTATTACGGTGCGCCCTATTACTACTACGGCCCGCGTTACTACTACGGCTGGTAACGAGACTTGCGTTCGGAGCGCGTGCGCAGCGCGCTCCGAATTCCTTTGCATGCCTTGCGCGTACGGTCTAAAAGCCGCGCGCCATGTCGTCCGAAGAATTCAAATTCGCCTACAAGCCGCGTCTGATGGCTCCAGCTTACGAATTCTCGCTTTCGAAGGATTCGCTCGACTGGGCTGTCGGCCCCCGTAGTGGACGGGTCGGCTATCCGATGATCCGGCGCATCCGGCTCGGTTATAAGCCGACGAATATGGCGAACTCCCGCTTCATCGCCGAGATCTGGCCGCTGAATGCGCCGAAGCTGACGATGCAGTCGGTTTCGGCACGGAACGTCATCGATGTCACCGATCATCGCGCCGAATACGTGCGGTTTTTGACAGAGTTGCACCGGCGCACCGAAGCGGCGAAGGCGAACTGCGTCTACGAAGCCGGCTTTCCGGCCTGGCGCTGGTGGCCGTCGCTCATCCTTGGCGTGCTTACGGTGGGAGCGTTGCTCTATGTCCTCGGGCAGAGCCTGTTTTCCGGCCAGTTCCTGCTGACAGGCATTCTCTCCGGCATCGGTCTGTGGTTTCTCTGGCAGATCTGGAACATCGTCACACGCAACCGGCCGCGCAGTTATCGCCCCGACGCGATCCCGGAAGACGTGCTGCCGAAATCCTGAATCAGCCGGCGAGACTGGCCGGGGTCAGAAACATCTCCAGTCTTCCCGCAGGCGGCGAAATTTCCTTCCACCGATTGATCGGCAATTCGATCACAGCGAGGCCGCAGGTCGGGTATTTCAGTTCGACGCGGCGTATCGCGTCGGCGTCTCCCGATTTGGCGAAGCTCCGGGCGAGGCGCTCGATGCCCGGGTTGTGCGCGCACAACAGCAGCGTTTTGACCTCGTCCGGAATGCTGCGTGCGAAATCGAGCAGCGTTCTGTCGGAAGCGCCATAGAGCCCGCTTTCCTCACGCATGGGAATTTCCTTGCCGAGTTGAGGGGCGAACAGCTCCCAGGTTTGCCGTGTTCGAACGGCGGTGGATATGAGCGCGAAATCAGGAGTAATTCCCGCGCGCACCACCGCCTTGGCCATTTCCGGAGCGTTCCGGCGTCCGCGCTCCGTTAGCGGCCGCAGCGCGTCTTCGAAGCCGTCGGGCCAGTCGGACTTTGCGTGACGCAGCAACAGCAGGCGGCGCATGTTCGGTTTCCTCGGCAGCGGACCCGGACGTACTTATCAGGCCCGGGCCTCGTATGCTCCTGCTCGCACAGGCCTTTCACAGGCCTATTACGAGGCGAAGGCTACGGCCTGTTTTGCAAGTCCGCAGCTTTCCCACGATACCGATACGGGTGGGTGTATTTCCGGTGCCGCAGCAGCGGGCAGGCTGGTTAGCCTTCGCGGCGCGCGAGAAAAGCGAGCCGCTCGAACAGGTGCACGTCCTGCTCGTTTTTGAGCAGCGCACCGTGCAGCGGCGGAATGAGCTTCTTGGGGTCGCGCTCGCGCAGCGTCTCGGGCCCGATGTCTTCGACCATCAGGAGCTTCAGCCAGTCCAGCAGTTCGGAAGTCGATGGCTTCTTCTTGAGGCCCGGCACTTCGCGGATTTCATAGAACATGCGCAGCGCCTCCGCGACGAGCCGCTGCTTGATGCCGGGGAAGTGGACTTCGACGATCGCGCGCATCGTGTCGGCATCCGGGAAGCGGATGTAGTGGAAGAAGCAGCGGCGCAGGAATGCGTCGGGCAATTCCTTTTCGTTGTTCGAGGTGATCACGATGATCGGGCGTTTCGCAGCCTTGATCGTCTCGCCGGTTTCATAAACGTGAAACTCCATGCGATCGAGTTCTTGCAGAAGATCGTTCGGAAACTCGATGTCGGCCTTGTCGATTTCGTCGATCAGGAGGAGCGGGCGCTCGGCGGCGGTGAAGGCGTCCCAAAGCTTGCCGCGCTTGATGTAGTTCCTGATCTCCGAAACGCGCGGATCGCCGAGCTGGCTGTCGCGCAGGCGGGCGACGGCGTCGTACTCGTAGAGGCCCTGCGCCGCCTTGGTGGTGGACTTGATGTGCCACTCGATCAGCGGCGCCTTGATCGCGCGGGCGACCTCCGCGGCAAGCACGGTTTTTCCGGTTCCGGGTTCGCCTTTGATCAGGAGCGGGCGCTCGAGTGCGATGGCAGCGTTGACCGCGACCTTCAGGTCGTCGGCTGCGACGTAGCTCTTGGTACCTTCGAAACGCATTTCCGGCTCCGGGATTGCAACGGCGGCGCACCCTATTGACCGCTTCCAGCCTCGGCAAGGCGCGGGGCGACCAGGCGCTTACGGCGCGTTCCGCCCGGCAGAACTTGCCCGGGCGGCAAAGCCTGCCTGCGGGCGGCGGCAGGAATGAAATAAATAATACAATAAAATCAATAGTTTAGATGGCGTCTGGTTTGGCATGCCCGTTGCCATGCATCGGGTGGGGCCCGCATGCGGCGCGGCCGTGATCTGTGGAGGAGTGTTATGGGTATCTTCGGAGCAATGACGACCGCGGTCGGCGGTTTGCAGGCGCAGTCTTTCGCGCTCGAAAACATTTCGGGCAACATCGCGAACTCGCAGACCACCGGCTTCAAGCGGGTCGATACGAGCTTCGCTGACCTCGTCGCGAGCTCGAGTGCCAAACGCCAGACCGGCGGCGGCGTGACCGCTCTCTCCCGGCAGACCAACACCGTGCAGGGCGACATCCAGACCGCCGGCGTCGACACCTTTATGGCGATCAAGGGCGAAGGCTACTTCGTCGTACAGAAGCCTACCGGATTTCCGGACGGCAGCCCGGTTTTCGTTGGCGTCGATCTTTACAGCCGCCGCGGCGATTTCGAACTCGACAAGGACGGCTATCTTGTCAACGGCTCGGGTTATTACCTGAAGGCACTCGAAATCGATGCCGCAACCGGCAACACGGTCGGCAGCGTGCCGGAGGTGCTGCAGTTCACCAACGACTTCCTGCCCTCCCAAACCACGACCATTATTCAATACCGCGCGAATCTCGCGAGTTTGCCGCGCACGCAGGCTTATACAAACGCCCCAGACACGCCGGGCTCCG
>CAZFPR010000011.1:0-977 GCA_964521045.1 uncultured Hyphomicrobiales bacterium | reverse complement strand
GGGCTCCGAACTGATTGTGCCAGGCTCCTACACGGGTTCGAACCCGCTGGATGCCGGCGACGGCACGGTCGAGGGCGCGGACGTTTCAACGTTTCTGGAGCAGTCGATCGCGGGCGGCGCCATCACCGTCTACGACTCGCTCGGCAACGAGATGAACGTGCAGTTGCGCTGGGCCAAGACCGACTCCGCGGCCACAGGCGGCGACGATACCTGGGAGCTGTTCTATCTCGAGGATGCCAATGCGGGTAACACCGACGTCGCCTGGCGAAACGCCGGGCAGGTCTATGAATTCAATTCAAGCGGTATCCTCGATCCGAACATTCCGGCGGTGACGATCAACAACCTGGCGATCAACGGCGTCACGGTCGGCAACGTCATTCTTTCCCACGGCGCCTCCGGCGTGACCCAGTTCGCAGACGCGAACGGTGTCGCCAAGGTGAACCTCTTGAACCAGAACGGCTATGCCGCGGGCGAATTGCAATCCATCGCGGTGAGCGACAAGGGCCGCATCGTGGCGAGCTACTCCAACGGCCGCTCCATCGAGATCGCGGAAATTCCGCTGGCGAGCTTCCTCGGCGACAACGCCCTGAAGCGGCTCGATGGCGGCGCCTTCGAGGCGACCTCGGATTCGGGCCCTGCGATCTACGGGGCGTCCGGTCAGATCGTCGGCAAATCGCTGGAAGGTTCCAACACCGATATTGCGGACGAGTTCACGAAGCTGATCGTGACGCAGCAGGCCTATGCCGCGAACACCCGCATCGTGACCACCGCAGACCAGATGCTGCAAGAGACGATCAACATGATCCGCTAAAGGCGGATAAAGCGGGTAAGCAATGGGTCTCGGTACGGCACTCAATTCGGCGCTAAGCGGAATCCGCGCGACGCAGGTCGGCATCGGCGTGGTCTCGACCAACGTCGCCAACGCCGAAACGCCGGGTTATTCGCGCAAGACGCTCGCGCTCGAAACCGCGCTCGAG